>NVVG01000032.1 GCA_002402125.1 Moraxellaceae bacterium | reverse complement strand
TAAGACATCACGGCTACGGTATAAAAAAAACAATACGCCGACTAAAAACAATAGATGATCATAGCCGGTGATCATATGTTTAGCACCGATATACAAAAAAGGTGTAATTTGCGTACCGGTATTTTGTTGTAAAAATGCACGGGTATTATCATCAACACCGTGTGCAAAGGCCCCATAATGCCGAGCCAAAAAACCATCCAACGCATCGGTGATAGCGGCTACGAACAACAATAATAATGCCGCAAGATATTGTCCGTCATATAAGACGATCACAAAGGGCGCAACCAGCAGCATCCTCATTATCGTTAATATATTTGGGGTATGTTTTAGCACCACAGGCCTCTATTATCCATTCCAACGATAAAGCAATATTGGTGATGGTAAACCGACAGGCACCCCTTGTTCAGGAATACTCTGTGGCAGTGCATCCTGTGATAAGTCTTGGATCGGACTCTCCATGTTTTCCGGTTCAACATTGTCCTGGGCAACATCACGCGAATCTACATCTCGCGCATCTACATCCAACGCTTCAACAGCAAACTCTCCACGTTCCTGATCATCCTCATCCTCATCCTCATCCTCCGTCAGTATGGCTGGAATATGTGGCTTAGTAATCAGCACACCCTCTCTTTCGCCCTGTAACGCTAGCCGTCCATCTAACTGCAACGATTGCTGTAACTGGGCCTTATCGCTCTGTAAATACACCTGAAACGTTAATACGTCACCTTGGATTGCCTGCATTTGTACCTGGCGAATAGCCACAAGCCCGTCAAGATACCTTGAAATATTCGCATAAGAAGCCAAACGGCTCACTCCGCTAATCTCCAAAATCACTGAATCAGTATCATCCGCGGAGGCAACAATTGCGAACTGAGCGGCCATTAGATCTGTCGCCCAATCAATCGCCAGGGTAATAACCTCGGCTTCAGTATCTCCCTTAGCGTCCAACCATTCACTGGTTTCACCAACATTCAAGGTCCAACTTCCCAGCCATTGGTCCTCGCTATTTTGATACAATTTCCCCACCAACACACCGGTTGGGGAATAGCGATCTGACGCTTCAATCAGTCTATCGGTAAACATTCCCCATATATCACCAATGGTCACCAACGCCTGATCTTGCAAGTCATAGATAGGCATCGTTAACGGTAAACCACGACGCTGACTAGCTTCCATCAACAGCGCATTAAGACCCTGCGCTGAAGATGGGCCTACCAACTGACGCTGGCCCTCATGTTCCGCACCCAGCCACAACAGGAGTTCTGGGCGGTTACTCGCCCAGATAGGCAATCCTGCGCGGCGTAACAGCTGATTAACGGCCTTGTCATCGAATTGCAATTTCAACAGCAATTCCGGCAAAACCTCTTCGCCTGCCGCCATCAAATTCGCTTTAATTACGTCCAATGGGAATAAAGTAATGTCGGACCCATCGGCAAAAGTATCAGTGACAAGAAAAGGCTGATCTGGGGGAGGCAATTTTTCATATCCAAATTGCAATAGATACCGATCAGGGTTGGATAAGGCAGAAATCACATCTGGGGAATCGATTGCATTGGAGTCACCGCTAACACGCACAATAACCTCAGCCAACGCATCTTGGGTAGCCCGTCGAAAAGTCTTAGACCCTCTATCAACAACCTCTACCTGAGCATCGTATAACCCCGTTATCTCTATCGCACGCACGTCAATCGCACCAACAAACAGTAACGCTATACAAAAAAACCAGTTAATTCGGCTATTTCTTCTCATCCACAACACCTTAAATAGGCACCCTTTTTATTGAACATAGAGTAAGTTACCGAGTTTACACCCTACTTTAGGTACATTAAAAGAATTGCCTAACTAGAAAAGCCCAACATCGCGTTAAAAATGCAAAATAAAGCGTTAAATATTGGGTACGTCCAATACTCCTGATAGAATTACGCTCCGTATTACTATCGGCTTCCCTCTTGAGACCGTTGCCGCTCCCTATCATCACTACAATCAAGACCCAACAACTATGGCAGACAAGCAAGATTCCACTAAAAAAACCTCTCTAAGCTACAAAGACGCCGGCGTTGATATTAACGCAGGTACCGAATTAGTTAATCGCATAAAAAGTGTAGCAAAGCGAACGCGTCGACCAGAGGTCATGGCCGGACTTGGTGGATTCGGTGCACTTTGTGAAATCCCGGAAGGTTATACSCGCCCMATCCTGGTATCGGGCACCGATGGTGTAGGCACAAAACTGCGACTTGCGATGGATCTTAACTGTCATTCCACTATCGGTATCGATTTGGTTGCCATGTGTACCAATGACCTTATTGTCACTGGCGCTGAGCCGCTATTTTTCTTAGATTATTACGCCACCGGGCACCTAAATGTTGATGTCGCCGCCAGCGTTATAGATGGCATTGGCACCGGTTGCGAGCTCTCTGGTTGTGCCTTAGTCGGCGGAGAGACCGCAGAAATGCCGGGTATGTATGAAGGTGAAGATTATGACCTAGCGGGCTTTTGTGTTGGGGTCGTGGAAAAAGAAGAGATTATTACTGGTAATGACGTAGCGGCAGGCAACGTGTTAATCGGCATGGCGTCCTCAGGACCGCACTCAAATGGATACTCCCTGATTCGCAAAATCATTGAAGTCAGTGACGCGGATCTAAGCGCAGATTTAGATGGCCAACCCATTAGCACAGCGCTAATGSAGCCTACCCGCATCTATGTTAAGCCGCTGCTAGACCTGTTCAAAAAACAACCAATTAGAGCGCTAGCTCACATCACCGGCGGTGGTTTATTAGAAAACTTGCCTCGCGTACTGCCAAATCATACCAAGGCGGTCATTAACACCTCCAGCTGGCAGTGGCCGGCAATTTTCAGTTGGTTGCAAGAAAACGGTAATGTCGACACCGAAGAGATGTATCGTACCTTCAACTGCGGAGTCGGTATGGTGCTATGTGTATCCGCTGATAGCGCAGAAAAAACACTACAAATCTTGAACGATGCGGGTGAAAAAGCCTGGACGATTGGCTCAATTGAGCCTAGCTCTGATGCTGAACCTAGCGTTATCATAGCGGAATAAGGTTCACAGCTGAGAAGGTGTTAGCCCGCGTTTGCTACCCTACGCCTTACTAGACCCCATGACTCACCTCATTGGTAACACCAATAAGCGTTTCCACTAGCCTATTGCTGTTGCCAGGGTATTTAGCCTCACCCCCAAACCTCAATAGACATATCATGCCGCACAAGCAATTAGACAGCCCCTCAATCGTTGTACTCATCTCTGGCAGCGGTTCGAATCTACAAGCCATTATTGATGGTATCGAAGCCGGTAATATTGCCGCTAAAATCACTGCAGTTATCAGCAATAAACAAGGCGTCCAAGGCCTAGTTCGTGCTGAAAAACACGGCATAGCAAATTATGTATTAGACCACACCAAACACACTGATCGAGAAGATTATGATCAGGCGCTAAAAAACCTGATTGATCAGCATAACCCCGATCTAATTATCCTTGCCGGCTTCATGAGAATCCTCACTGATTCATTTGTGCAACACTATCACGGAAAAATGTTGAACATTCATCCATCACTGTTGCCAAAGTTCAAGGGATTACACACCCACCGAAGAGCTATTGAGGCAAAGGAAACTGAACATGGATGCAGTGTACACTTTGTAACCCCTGAACTTGACGGCGGCCCCATCATAGCTCAGCGCAAAGTTGCCATCGCCAAAGATGACACCGAAACAACACTGGCGACAAAAATCCAGAAAGAAGAGCACGTCCTTTATCCACTATGTACTAAACTATTTGCGGAGGGGCGGTTATTGTTAACCAACAGCGGCCCCACCCTTGACGGTATAACGATCATTGAGGGAGGACTGGACCTAACGGATACAAATGAACTCTAGGTTAAAAATACGACATAAACCAAATTCAGCAACGTTACGCTCGGCACTTCGCCTATTTACCCTTCTGCTGAGCCTGCCCTTTCTTACCTCGGCTATAAACGCCTCGGCAATGCCGCCGCCTCCCAACAAAGGCATGCTGAAGAGAGCTGACGACAACAACGCAGCGAACACTACAAACGTTAAAAGCACCACAAACACAACGACACCCTCCCCCACGGTAACCTCAGCCAAACTGATTAAACAAACACCCCTGCAGCCGCTTCCATTTAACGCACAATACGACGTATCGCTCAACGGCAGCAATCAGCTAGAGGGTTCTAGAGTCCTCTCTCAAAGCGGCGAAAACGAATTCACCCTCGTGTACAAAGCAAGTCATTTCCTATTTAAAATCAAAGAGGTATCAAAATTCAGATGGAAAGACGGCAGCCTCGTCCCGCTCTATTATGAATCCAAACGCTCTCACTTATTTGGCTCAACACGAAAAAGCCTGACATTCGATTGGCCAAAGGGTGTCGCAAACTTCTATTACAAAGAGAAAGATGGCAGCTTCGAGCTGGAACCCTCTGCGATCGACCCACTATCAACGTTATTTGTAGTATCAACAAAAATCCAGCAAGGAATGACAGACATAACCATCCTGGAAACCGAAGATAATGACATTGAAGCACGACACTACACCATGGATGGCACAGAAATACTGAACACTCAACTTGGGCCTCTAAAAACCGTCAAGGCCACTCTTCATGACAAAGAAACCGCCAACGTTTGGTTTGCCATCGACCTGAACTATCTTGTGGTCAAGCTACGCCACAAAAACAAAGGCGGCGACATCTTTGAACTGAATATCCGCGGCTATGACGGCCCCAAAATTGATCGGCCACAGCCTATCAACGTGGCGACCGATTTACCGAAAAACGCCCTATTAAAAAAGGGCAGCCAGTAAACCTACACTAGACCGCCCTTTTTTCAATATTTTCTATCACACCGTCACTACTACATCGGTTACTACTACAACGGTTACTACTACGCCTTAGGTAAGGTCACCCCTTTTTGCCCTTGATATTTGCCGCCACGGTCACGATAAGACGTCTCACACACCTCATCTGACTCAAAGAACAACATCTGAGCGACACCTTCATTGGCATATATTTTAGCGGGTAAAGTGGTAGTATTTGAAAACTCTAGGGTCACGTGACCTTCCCATTCCGGCTCCAATGGCGTGACATTCACGATGATACCGCATCGAGCATAGGTCGACTTACCGAGGCATATAGTTAATACATTACGAGGAATACGGAAATATTCCACCGTACGTGCCAGAGCAAATGAATTCGGGGGTATCACACAAACATCCGATTCAATATCAACAAAACTAGCTTCATCGAAATTCTTCGGATCAACGGTGGCTGAGTTGATATTAGTAAACACCTTAAATTCTCGAGAACAGCGAACGTCATATCCATAGCTAGACGTGCCATAGGAGATTAGACGGTTATTATTCTCATCATGACGAACTTGACCCGCCTCAAAAGGCTCAATCATGCTCTGTTCTTCGGCCATRCGACGAATCCAACGATCAGACTTAATACTCATAACTGTTTTACCCAAAACTAACGCCCAGAAAGCAGGCAATCATACACGGTTAGAGGTCGAAGGCAATACTCAGCCAAAYTATTAGATMTCAGGCTCGCCCTTTAACTATGCAGTTCCGAACAAGCACGGTAGCTAAACCAGAGTGCTTTAACCGCAAGTAGATAATGATAAAAAACAATAGTATAGAAAAATGCGGCTACAAACTTCCTCCCTCATGGTTTACACTCAATGACATAAATGCCCTTGAGCAATTCTCGCCCAAATACTAATGTGATTAACGCATGACTACCTGTACAAACTGTACAAAATATCTTCTACTTATTCTTGCCCTGGCATTCCCCTCTCTTTTACTTGCCAAGCAAGAATTACGTATCGGCGTAGGTAATTTTTCGCCTTTTTTCATCGAGAAGGGTGAGAGTGGGCTTTTTCTGGAGATCACCAAGGAAATCTTTAAATTAATGCCCGAATACGAGGTAAAGTTTGTTTTTATGAGCAACACCAGGCTTCTGCTAGAAATTAACGCAGGCACCCGAATAGATGCGGCATGCAATATTTTCCATGGCTCCGATTCCAATGTTTRTTTATCTGACCCTATTTTTCGCTACACCGATGTCGCGGTATCTAGAAAAACCAAAAACCTCACTATTAATGAAATTTCCGACTTGACGGGCAAATCCATCGCGGCATACCAAGGTGCCAAAGACCTCTTAGGTGAAGAGTATAAACAGATGGCTCTAACTAATTCACTGTACTCTGAGCATGCTCTACCTAGCGAAACTACACAACTGATGGCCATGGGACAAAAAGAAGTGCGCATTGGCGACATCTATATATTTTTACATGACATTAGCAACAAGGTATACAAATTAAGGACAAACCTTACTGCTGATGACTTCCAGATACATCGACTATGGCCAGACGTTTACACTTATATTGCTTTTACCAATGAAGACATCCGAAACCAAGCCAACAAGGCCATACAAACAATCAAAGGCAATGGCACACTAGATCGAATCTATAAAGAATATGAAGATTATTTAACGATGAGAACTGAGCCTAATCCAGGCAACGCCTCAAAATAACTAATAAACAATTACCAAACCTTTCGCCCATCACAGGTTACGGCTTGCACCTCAATTAACAACCAATCAATTAACAACCCATCAAGTACAGCGGTCTTAATGCTTCGCTGCTAAGGGTTGAGTCTCAGCGTCCATGCCCAAACCCTACATCCGACAATACGCAAAACATTAATTAATCATCATCGACAGATATGGTCGGTGCAGCGGCCGCCTTGGATGCAGCCTCCGATGCCAACCCACCTATCATCCGGTAAGCTATGGAGCGATAGTACAAGCTGAGATCGCTATCAATATCTGCACTCACCGTCGGATTGCCGCTATCTGCTTGTTCACGAATAGACATCGCTAACGGTAAACTACCCAACAACGGCACCTGGTTTAATTCTGCCATTTTTTGGCCACCACCGGATCCAAAAATATGTTCTTTATGACCGCAGTTGGAACACACATGAATCGCCATGTTCTCAATCATGCCCAACACTGGCACCGAAACTTTGCGGAACATTTCAACGCCTTTTTGTGCATCCAATAAGGCAATATCCTGCGGTGTTGTCACGATGACCGCACCAGAAACAGGTACCGTCTGAGATAAGGTCAATTGAATATCGCCCGTACCTGGAGGCATATCAATAATAAGATAATCGACATCTTGCCACAGCGTTTGGGTAACCAGCTGCTTTAACGCGCCTCCAGCCATTGGGCCACGCCACACCATCGGTGTTTGCTCGTTTACCAAGTAGCCCATCGACATGGTCTGTAAACCGTGCGCCATTACCGGTTTAAAAAACTTTTCATCTTCTATTTCTGGACGGGTACCATCAGCTACGCCAAGCATCATCGGCAAACTAGGTCCATAAATATCCGCATCGAGAATACCGACGTTAGCCCCTTCCGCCGCTAGTGCCAACGCCAGGTTAACCGCAGTAGTCGATTTGCCAACTCCGCCCTTGCCGGAGGAAACCGCTATAATGTTCTTCACTGCAGACAGCGGTGAGCCATCATCAAGGATGTTGGCGCGAACCACCCGCCAGACAATTTCTACATCGGCCATGGTTACACCAGGCACATCAGCCAATGCCTGAGACAATACATTGGAAAGCTCACCAATAATGGTTTCAACAGGGTATCGGAATGCCAATTTTAGTCGAACGATAGAACCCTCTGCGCTCAACTCTAAGATATCCGCCACATCTCCAATACTTTCCTGAGAGAACGGGTCAACCGCTTCCAATATAGCCATTCGAAGCGATTCAATAGAATTGATAGTCATATTTTTACCTTATTTAGCAAATCAATTAAGGGGGGGCGGTTATTAGGTGACACGCTAACACTGACGAAGGGCGAGCGCAATCAACAAAATTCCGTGCATGAAATGTCCGCTACCGTTATAGTTAGCGTCCATTTCAACCTACATTATAGAAAGAGTTTTTGTTATGTCCCGGACTCCCCGCGATATTTTAGTTACCAGCGCCCTGCCTTATGCCAATGGCCCGATTCATTTAGGTCATATGCTTGAGTATATACAAACCGATATCTGGGTGAGATACCAAAAAATGCGCGGTGAAAAGTGCACCTATATCTGTGCAGATGACGCCCATGGGGCAGCCATCATGCTAAAAGCAGAGCAGCTTGGCTTAACTCCCGAACAACAGATAGCCAACGTCAAACAAGAGCACGAACGTGACTTCGCCGGATTTCATGTAGGGTTTGATAATTTTCATTCCACTCACTCTGAAGAAAATCGCGAATTATCCAACCTTATCTACCAACGCAACAAAGATAAGGGATATATCGTAAGCCGCGAGATCACTCAACTATTTGACCCCGAAAAAGAGATGTTTCTGGCCGATCGGTTTGTCAAAGGTGAATGCCCAAAGTGTGGAGCCGCAGATCAATACGGTGACAACTGTGAAGTCTGTAGCGCAACCTATGCCGCCACGGAACTGAAGAACCCATTTTCAACAGTGTCCGGTGCCACTCCCATCGAAAAACCCACAACCCAGCTATTTTTCGATCTACCTCAGTTTCAAACCATGCTGCAACAATGGACCCGCTCCGGTACCTTACAAGAAGGCATTGCCAACAAACTCAATGAATGGTTAGAGGCCGGTTTACAGCAATGGGATATTTCCCGAGAAGCGCCCTATTTTGGCTTTGAGATCCCAGACTTTCCGGGCAAATACTTTTACGTGTGGCTGGACGCGCCTATTGGTTACATGGCCAGCTTCAAAAATCTATGTGAGCAAAGAGACGATTTGGACTTTGACCATTACTGGAGCAAAGACTCCAAAGCCGAGCTCTACCATTTTATCGGCAAAGACATTATCAACTTCCATGGCCTATTCTGGCCCGCGATGTTAACGGGTGCTGACTTTCGCACACCTACCGGTGTATATGCCCATGGATTTGTCACCGTCAACGGACAAAAGATGTCCAAGTCCCGGGGCACCTTTATTAAGGCAGAGACCTATCTTCAGCATCTAAACCCAGAATACTTACGGTATTACTACGGTGTGAAATTAAGCAACCGAATTGATGATATAGATCTGAATTTGGAAGACTTTGCCCAGCGTGTTAACACCGACCTGGTCAACAAACTGGTCAATATCGCCAGCCGTTGCGCAGGATTCATTAAAAAGAAATTTGATAACACCTTAGCAGATTCCATCGCAGACCCAGAGTTACTTAAAGAATTCCAAGATAGCGGAGATGCCATTGCGGACTTTTACGAGAATCGGGAGTTTGGTCAAGCCATGCGTCTAATCATGGCGTTAGCGGACAAAGCCAATCAATACATTGATGAGCGCAAACCTTGGGTTTATATCAAACAAGAAGACAAACAAGAACATGTTAAAGATACCTGCTCTATGGGTATCAACCTGTTCCGCATTTTGATGGTCTATATGAAGCCTATTTTGCCGGTTATGACGACTGATGCAGAAGCCTTCTTGAACATTGAAGCTTTAAACTGGAATGATAAAGACCAGCCACTAACCAACCATATCCTAAACAAATTTAAACCGTTAATGCAACGGGTTGAAATGGACAAGGTTAATGCCATGGTTGAGCAATCTAAAGAAGAAGCAGCGGCTGCGGCCGCACTCAAACCTAAAGCGCCTCTAGATCCAAACAGCCCATTAGCCCAAGAACCCATTGCCGAGGAGATCAGCTTTGATGACTTTGCTAAAATCGACTTACGCATCGTTAAAATAGTCAAAGCTGAGCATGTAAAGAAGGCGAACAAGCTACTGCAACTAACCCTGGATTTGGGTGGCGAAGAACGCATCGTATTTGCCGGCATTAAGTCTGCCTATAACCCGGAAGATTTAGAAGGAAAACTGACCGTAATGGTTGCCAACCTGGCCCCGAGAAAAATGAAATTTGGCCTATCAGAAGGCATGGTGTTAGCGGCGGGACCAGGAGGCGAGGACATTTATATATTGTCACCCGACAGTGGTGCGGTGCCTGGAATGCGCGTTAAATAAAGCTCGACGCTAAAACCTCGAACAATATAAGCACAGGTACAGGTACATAGGCTTATATTGTTCGCATTGCTAAGCAAGCACCGCTCTAAATAACTTACCGAAATCTCCTGTGGCTTTCAGATCGACCAGAATAGTTTTCAGCCCCCACTCCAAACGACTGGCTAACAGCAATGGTTTTGGTATATTCATTGCGGCACGATTTTTATTTTCAAAAATAAATAATGCATCACCACGTTTTTGATATTCTTCCGTATAGGTAAAAAGCCCACCTATCATTATCGGTTCGAAAACAAAATTATACAGTTCCCAATGAAATCCCCAGTCAAATTTCTTTTCATTGCCAACAAACCCCATCTCTTGAGTAAAGTGCCGGAAACGGTCTTGGTCCTGATTTAACACCGACCTCGCTAAACCGCGCCAGCTATTAAGAAAAACTGACTCAAAATACCGAACACAACCAAAATCTAAAAATGTCACCTGTCCATTTTCACCGAATAGGTAGTTGCCGGGGTGAGGATCACCATTAAAAAAACCATACTTGAAAATGGATTCATACATCATCCGAAAAAGGGTCTCTGCCGCTTTATTTTTATCCTCCTGGGAAGCGGTCTCTTTAAAATCATAATAGCCCTTGCCCTCCATGTATTCTGAGACTAATAGTTTTTCCGAGCTGAGCGATGGATAAACCGCCGGTATATAGATATGGTCATCACCAGGCCAACAAGATTTTGCGAACTGTTGGTTGCCTGCTTCCCGATTATAATCACACTCCTCAATTATCCTGTCATGCAGCTCTTGGTAAAGCTCTTTGCTGTCGATCGATATGCCCATCAACGATGAGACCATCGATGACATCGAAGCACCACGTTGCAGCAGTTTCAAATCACTAGCAACACCCTCCTTAATACCTGGGTACTGAATCTTTACCGCCACCTGCTGACCTTGATACTGGGCCTTATGCACTTGGCCGATGGAGGCCGCYGCGATCGCTTCGCCATCGAACTTATCAAACACATCCTCTACAGGCCGACCAAGCTCTTGAATTAAAATCGGCTTAACCTCTACATAAGGTAACGCACTGGCTTCTGACTGAAGCTTAGCAATGATTCTCTGGGCCTCTGGAGGCAACTGAGTTGYCATATAGCTAGCCATCTGACCAAACTTCATCACTAACCCCTTCAGCTGATCCATTTCTTGGAACAACTCTAACCCCATATCGATGGCTTCTTGGGTTAACTGCTCTTGTTTTTTCTTATCTTTGAGAATGRCTTCTGTTGATTGACCATTTAGATCGGTGATTTTTTCAGGAAAAGCTGCCCGAACTTTATTTTTGATTACACTCTTAGCGACTCCAAAACCTAATTTGGCTGACAGCTTGGCAGTGACTACCGTGCGCTTTCTAAACCCTTTAGCGACTGAGAAAAACGGCTTATCCATGGTGATAGTCCCTTATATAAAACAACATTTACTACTCAAGAAATACAAACCCTTTGGATATTCGCCAGACTAACACATTATTCAATTAGCTTAAACGCAGACATCTCATCCAGCAGTTGCTCGATCTCTTCTAGAAACCGCTCAAAAACATCGTGAATTTGACGCCAGTCCGCACAAGCACAATAGCTTTCGAGTTGCTGTAACGTACTATATACACGCAACCCACCCAAATTTGCTACTTCGCCTTTAATTGCATGTAGTAACTCAACGGTCAGGCTTAAATCCTCTTGCAGGATATTTTGTTGCAATACATCTATCTTTTCCGGCACGTGCGATACAAAGGTACCGATTAGCGATAACATACGTTCAGCTCTACCGTTAACTCGCTTTAGCAGGCTACTCTTATCCCATATTTCTACTTCGCCCAATACAGCCCCAAACTCATCGGCCACGGAACCCACCTCATCTCGCCCCCCGGGGAGCTCACTGTCTTGCTCCGGCTTATCGATTAACCATTTGGATAACATATTAATCAACAGATCCGTATCTATGGGTTTGGTAAGATAATCGTTCATTCCTGAAGCAAGGCATTTTTCTCTATCCCCCTCCATTGCATTCGCTGTCATAGCGATAATTGGAATATCCGCATTATGTTTTCCACTAGCACTTTTTCGTATTTTTCGCGTAGCTTCATAACCATCCATTTCCGGCATCTGACAATCCATCAACACCAAGCTATAAAGATTATCAGTAGGCGCCTTCCCCAGTGCACGAATAGCTTCAACGCCATTCCCCACCGCATCAGCAGAAAGCCCTATGTCCTCCAGTAACATAAGAGCTAGTTCCTGATTAATCTCATTATCATCTACCAATAATATTCTTGCTGTTTTCTCAGGCATGATTCCTTTTACATCTTCACTTGGAACGAGTATGCCTTCCTCATCGTCAACGAAACCCACCCCCTCTCTTGATCGCGTTAGCACGGACAACATTGTGAGGGGGTTAAATGGTATTGCTAGACAACCAGAAAAGCCTGCGTGCTTTAATTTGTCGGTTTCTATCTTGCAGCCCGCGGGTATGATTGCCACCATGCAGATCTGCCTGTCTTGGCTATGATGGCGATAAATATTTGCCACACCAGTGAAATCAAAACTCACTGATTCTACTTCCACAAGTACTAGCAATAAAGATGAGCCAGAAATACCTTCTAACACTTCAGCCAAACTCAATGCACTATCATGCAGTACAACCGCACCACCCCATTGCTCACATTGCGCGGCTAAGACACGCCGGCTTTGCGCATGTTCATGACTAATACAAACGGTTACGGCATCCAACGGTTTGGTATTCTCCTCCGAAACATCACACCCAGCGTCTCTAAACATTATGAAAAAATCAAATTGACTCCCCTCACTCAATGTACTTTGAACACTTACTCCGCCCCCCATCAACTCACTCAATTGCTTTACAATGGCCAATCCTAACCCTGTTCCACCGTATTTTCGCGTCGTAGAAGCGTCTACTTGGGAAAAAGAGTCAAATAACATTGGTATTTTTTCTTCAGGAATCCCCACACCAGAGTCTATTATTGAACAGTGCATAACAATGTTATCTTGATCGGTCTTCTCTGTAGCAACACGAACAACTATGTCACCAACATCAGTAAACTTAATCGCATTATTCACGAGATTGATCAATATTTGACGAATTCGCGCAGGATCACCAATCACATTAGTCTGTGAAACATCCACCATATCCAACACTAACACCAGCCCTTTATCCTGAGCTCTGTACGCCATCGTTTCGCAGACATTTGAAAATAATTGAATTAGATTAATAGTCAACTCCTCCAACTCCAACTTGCCAGCCTCTATTTTGGAAAAGTCTAAAATATCATTAATCACCACTAACAATGCTTCGGCACTGGAACGGGCCAATGATGCATAATGGCATTGTTGATTGGACATTTTCTCGCGCATTAGCAAACCAAGCATCCCCAACACACCATTCATCGGTGTTCTTATCTCATGACTCATACTTGCCAAAAAACCTGACTTAGCTTCCGTCGCCTCTTCTGCCTTTTCTTTTTGTTCTTCCAGCGCCCATGTTTGAAATTCCAATTCTTGGGCATATTCGGCAATATTGCTTTCATTTTCCTTTAGTTGTGTTACGTCCTCAATACAAACGAAGAAACCCGAAATCTCACCCGGCTCGCCTGTCTCTGGCGCAAACTCAATCTTCAGAGATTTACTACCTTTTCCCTCCCCCCTCATCTGATAATCAAAGGATGTCGAATCTCCACTTAGAACCTTCTGGACTTGTGCCGAAAACATCTCATCCTCAAAGAACACCTCACCTATATCTCGGCCGATAAAATAAGAGCTATCTTGTTTAAACCAGCGCTCATGGCTCTTATTGGCAAATTTATAACATCTATCCGTACCAACGTACGCAAGGAGTACCGGTGCATTTTCCGTAACACCATCAATGTACTTCCTAGTCATTTTAAGCTCGTTATCAGCCAATGATTTTTCGCGATTTACCGAGTTGTAGCATGACACTAACGTAGCCAGCTCGGACTGAGATGGTAATGTGATATCTATGTGATCCTCGCCACGCTGCTGACCAAGCATTCCTGAAATTATTCGTTGTATAGGTAAAACAATCTCTCTTCTTTGAAGCCAAATTGATAGAGAAATAGCAGAAAAAATCCCCACAAAGAAAACAGAGAATATTTTTATCACATTCCATCGAATTCGAGCTACCGCTTTTGCCTGATCATAACTTAAAATAAGCAAATACGGTCTTAATCGATTAACTTCAGGATTGATTAACTGCACAACCACTGATTGATAGAGAACATCATTTTCAAAATAGTATTTTTTCGAATACTTCGATTCAACATAATCCTTTACTAGGCGCCGCTCAATTGGGTTTTCAAATACACTAGTATCTTTGCCTATAAATTCGGAATAATTATCGGCAATGACCATATTGTCCTTCGCATAGACAACACTTAAATGAATAATCTCATCTGATGCAGCTTGCAAGCTTAAGAGACGGGTTAAACTTGAAAGCGTAGAGTCATATTGCACCGCTAGCAATAGCGTCGACGCTAAACCATTAATGTAATTTAGAGCTGATCTATCCATTTCCTTACGAGCATCATAATTTACTACAAAACCCACACCCAGCAGTACTAAAATGCCAAAAGCGATGATAGGGAGATTCAGCTTCAAAGCAATAGAATTTCTAAACGGCCACTCCTGTCTCATAGACAATCCGGTGGTTAAATACCTTGGCGATAGATAATGTCTGGGTACTTATCACAACTTACTTCAATCGAATTTACGTGAACCAACGTCTCACAAACACTTCGCACCGACTGTTGCAATATATCCGACGTTTCAAATAATTTCTTTTGATCCATGGCGTTTAACACCATCAAATCGCTCAATACATCCTGAAACTCTTCTTTACTGATCCCTTCTCGAGTAGCCATTAAGGTATAGGCTTCTTCTTTGTTATTTTCCGCATAATCCAACGCCATCTGCCATGCTTGGTGCAACTTTTTAACCACACCGGGATTACGATCAATGGCGTCTTGCGACAACGAAACTGTATCAATTATTTCGTTAGGTATTTGAGCGCTAGTAAAGATCTTATGAACTCCCTCCAATTTAAGCATTTTGACTGACACGGGTGGATAGGTGACAAAAGCATCAATATTACCGGCCTTAATTTCTCTTTCACCGTCAGATTGCTCTACGTTTAACACAGTAACATCTGAAAGCGACATGTTAGATTTAGTCAATGCTCGCTGTAAGACGTATATACCAAGAGAGGAAACCTCAGCGCCAACCACACGCCCTTTAAGGTCACTCATAGACTCAATGGATTTATTCGCTAGAATGACATCCCCTCCATTGGAGTAATCTGGAACCAATACTACTTTTAAAGGTTTACCTCCTAGTGGCTCGGCCTGCACCGCCTCAATAATAGTAGAGGCAAACCCATCGACCTGATTATTAATATAGGCGCGCTGCGCATCAGCCAAAGAAACCAACTGTATTAACTTAACATTCAGCCCAACCTTCTCGAAAAAGCCTTTCTTTTCAGCCAGATACAAAAACTCGTAACCTGGCCATGGATTGATCGCTATCTTTATCGTTGAAGGTGCTGGTTTGTCACAGCCTTGAATCCAAAATATCAAAACAAATAACAACCATAATTTATATTTCATTTCTATTCCCTGTAACCGTGGACACTCCTTCAATCCTAGAAGATGACGCATCATTGTCAAAGCCATTGACATTCAGCGACATAACTTTCAGGGGGAATAGTCTATGGTCACTGAATAAAAATTGGTGAATTCAGATTCAAAAGCAATCGAGGTTTTTTAAAATTGCACCTAAAATCGGGGCAGTCCAATAGAAATCATACTGACTGATAGGATAAACACAGCGGATACTAACAAGCAGGCTTCAAATCCAAATTGCTGATAAACAACGCCAGAGAGCAAGGTGCCAACCAACCTACCAGCGGCGTTAGCCATATAATAAAAACCTATATCAAGTGATCCCCCCTCCTCTTTCGCATAAGAAACAATAAGAAATGAATGTACCGATGAATTTATGGCAAATACTGCGCCAAATGCTAGTAACCCAACTACCACGGCATGCTCCGCAAAGAAATCCAAATAAATCGCCGCCACGATTAATAGTGGCACCAATAACAATAACATGGACCACTCCAATGCTGTTTTACCAGTGGGTATTATTCCTTGCTGAAGCCCGGTCACTTTGGGGGCTAAGGTTTGTATAAAGCCATAACCTACAACCCACAATGCCAACAAAGTCCCAACCTGCATATGGCTCCACATCAACTGGGATTGTAAAAACACTGGTAAGGCGACCACAAACCAAACATCCCTGGATCCAAATAGAAATAATCGTGCAGCAGACAACCGATTAACGGATGCGCTGGTTGAAAAGACCTCACTGAACTTCGGCTTAAAAGCAGTTTTCCCAATACCTTTGTCTAATAAACAACAGTTAGCAATAAATACAACGCTCAAACCTAAAGCCATGACACCAACAGAACTTCGAAATCCTATTAACGCCAGCAACATTGCACCTAGAAAAAAACCGAAACCTTTCAACGCATTTTTTGAACCTGTTAATAAAGAAACCCAGCGATAAAGCTGCCCCGGGGCGTCCGTAGGTACTAGCTGTTTGATACTACTCTTGGCACTCATTTTGTTTAAATCTTTGGCAATACCGGATAGCGCTTGAGCAACCATGACATATACAACTGTCAGATTTGATTGATCAACTAACAACATCGCCAACGAGATGATTTGTAATATCAAACCAGCTTGCATTGTCCTATTTAGTCCAAGTCGAGCAGCTAACCAGCCCCCTACAAGGTTTGTCACCACACCAAATAACTCATACAACAAAAATAATGTTGCGACTTCAATTGGGCTATAGCCCAAATTATGAAAAAACAACACAACCAGCATTCGTAAGGCACCATCGGTGATGGTAAAAGCCCAATAGCTTGCGGTCACAACCAGGTACTGCTGAAACGCTCTGGGTATCATGGCTAACTATTCAACCTCGCTATAATGACAACCCGACTTTTTTTACTAACTCCATCATACGATGAACGTAACCCATCTCATTGTCATACCACACAAGAAGTTTAACTTGGGTACCATCAATTACCATAGTGGACAGTGCATCAATAACACCTGAACGAGTATCGTTGGTGTAATCAATAGACACCAATGGCCTTTCTTCAAAACCGAGTATCCCCGCCAATCGATTATCCGCGGCATCTTTTAAGGCTACGTTAACCTCACTGACCGTCACTGCTTGCTCTACTTCAAACACACAATCCGTTAAGGAAGCATTAGCCAGAGGAACCCTTATCGCAACGCCATTAATTTTTCCCACTAACTCAGGGAAGATCTCAGTAATGGCCGTAGCCGATCCGGTACTGGTAGGAATTAATGACATACCGCTGGCTCGTGCACGACGCAAATCCGTATGGTATTCATCTAGTACACGTTGGGTATTGGTCACGTCATGGATGCTGGTAATACAGCCATGCTTAATACCAAAACAGCGCTGGATGACATCGACCACTGGCGCAATACAGTTGGTGGTACAAGAAGCTGCCGTTACTATGTCATGTTTATTGGCGTGGTATAGGTGGTCATTCACCCCCATTACGATATTCAAAGGGCCGTCTTTAACCGGTGCAGATACCACTACCTTCTGCACACCTTGATCAAGATAAGGCTGCAGCGCCTCCTTAGACGTAAACTGACCCGTACAATCGATAACGACATCAACTCCAAGTTCCCGCCATGGCGTATCCGCTATAGCGCTATTTTGTGAATAGCTTATCTTTTGACCGTCAATCAATAGGCCACCGCTAAAAGAAGAGATTTCATATGGCCAGGTGCCATGTACCGAATCAAATTTCAGTAAATGCGCTGCCGCAGTGTTATCACCCGCAATTTCATTGACATGCACTATGTCGAATTCAGGCCATGCCCAGGCGGCACGAAGCGCTAACCGCCCCATACGCCCAAAACCATTAATACCTACTTTAATTGTCATTTTTATCACTTAATATTGTATATACGTATAAACAACTATATTTGAATTCTAACCCGATCATTAACGCCTATTAACGCCTAATGTGCTTCATGATTTGTATGAAACTAATTACACCTAGCTCGATCCAACGTAGCTATACGCAACAGATCACCAGCACGCAGCAGATCATCAGCCAATTCTTTTGATTCTCGCGCACTATCCTTAAATTGGGTTAATAACAGCGCGCTAAATGAATGAGCATGATCGACTTGGTAATACATCCATACCCCCTCTCTTCGAGTCAACAACAGATCGCTATTGCGAAGATAGGCCAAATGTCGAGACACGACACTTTGTGACAACGCTAACGCTTCCACCAAGTCACAGACACAGAGTTCACCTTGTTCCAATAGCAAATACAGTATTCGCAAACGAACCGGCTCGGAGAGGGCTTTAAATAGTGTGGTGTAATCATTAATTTTCATGGCCCCGCATTATAGTTGGGTAACCAAATATATCAATATCTATACAGACAGCGAAGATACTTATATAGAAGATAGTCAGTCCTTGATAAACACTCGATTACTGGTCATATATCCAGTCACTGTGTCTAAGACCGATAAGAAATTTGTCGAAATGGGGGGTTTTATGCGATAATCCCCGCCCCGCCAAAGGGGATGCTTAAAATACCACGCCCGTAAACACAGTGTTACCGGCGATTGTTACATGAAAAAAATATCAGCATCAGGCTTGAAACCCCCAGTGTTAGTGGGCTCAGCAACCATAGCGAGTCAATATTGTACTATTCATCTAGCTGTTTCAAACCTAAATCAACTTTAAGTCCAGGTAACAATTGGGCTGATTTTTGAGAGTTAGTCCGACCAAAAGGTTATGGCTACAATATATAGGAAGTTCTAAATGACCAACATTAGCAATGAGTCTCGTGGCTTATACCGTCCTGAATTCGAACACGATAGCTGTGGTATCGGCTTTGTGGCAAATCTTAAGGGCAAGAAGTCTCACGACATTGTTGAGAATGCACTCACCATGCTTAGCTGCATGGAGCACCGTGGTGGTACCGGCTTTGATGTAAAGAGCGGCGACGGCGCTGGCATTCTAATTCAGATTCCCCATGACTTTTTCGCGGCTGAAACCACAAGCTTAGGCTTCACTCTACCTTCAGTTGGAGAATACGGCGTAGGCATGACCTTCTTCCCTACGGAAAAAGACCTCACCGAAGCCTGCCGCAAAGAGCTCAATGCTAATATTGAAAAACTAGGCTTAACCTTATTAGGTTATCGCCCCGTTCCTAGCGACAACTCCATGCTAGGAAATGCCTCGGTTGAGACAGAGCCCCAAATTGAGCAGGTTTTCATTCAAAAGCCTGACGTTATGTCACAACAGGAATTCGAACGTAAATTATTCGTCTTGCGTAAGTACACCGCTCATAGCATTAACGCAACGATTGTTAAAGAACTGAACGATTTCTACATTGCCTCCATGTCCTCGCGCACCATTGTGTATAAAGGACAATTCACCACCGCCCAGGTAAGGCAGTACTATCTCGATCTGCAGAATGAAAACCTCACCACATCCATGGCGATGTTTCATTCTCGTTTTTCTACCAACACCTTCCCTGCATGGCATCGCGCCCAGCCCTTCCGCTATTTATCTCACAACGGAGAAATAAACACGGTTCAAGGCAACATCAACTGGATGAATGCCCGCGAAGCGATGTTTAAATCGGTGAATTTTACCGATGCAGAATTAGAAATGATTATGCCGGTTTGTAACCGTGCCAACTCTGATTCAGCCAATTTGGATATGGCAATCGAACTACTGGTATTAAGTGGCCGCTCGCTTGCACAAGTGATGATGATGATGGTGCCAGAAGCTTGGCAAAGCCAGGAAGACATGGACCCTGTTAAGCGTGATTTCTATGAATATTACTCTTGCATAATGGAGCCTTGGGATGGACCTGCGTCTATTTCTTTCACTGACGGCAAGATGATTGGTGCAACCCTTGACCGTAATGGCCTACGTCCATCGCGTTATTTGTTAACCGATGACGGCACTTTAATCATGGGTTCCGAAACCGGCGCCATCTGTATCGATCAATCTACTGTGATTGAAAAAGGCCGCTTACAACCGGGCAAAATTTTTATTGCTGACCTTGACCAAGGTCGCATCATTAGTGATGACGAAGTTAAATCTGAGGTCTGCTCTTCCAAGCCCTATGGCGAGTGGTTAGTGAGGCACAAGATTGTGCTGAATGCCCTACCTGTGCCTACCACCTCGATTGCGCAGCCACCGCTAGCAAACTTAACAAAAATGCAGAAAGCCTTTGGCTACAGCAACGAAGATTTAAATTTGATCTTAGCTGAAATGGTCGGCACCGGTAAAGAACCACTGGGTGCGATGGGTACTGATACACCACTGGCGGTACTTTCTGATCGACCACAGCAGCTTTCACATTACTTCAAGCAACTGTTTGCTCAGGTCACCAATCCACCCATTGATCCGATTCGAGAAGAATTGGTCATGTCATTGCGTGGTTACGTTGGTAATTCCCACAACCTGTTAGAAGAAACACCTGAGCATTGCCACAAAGTTGAAATCGAGCAACCGGTATTAACTAACGAACAGTTAAGAAAGCTTCAGCACATCGACCACAACCACTTACAAGCCAAAACCATTGATATCACCTTCACCGCCTCCGGCGCTAACGGTGAGCTTAAGATTGGTTTGGATCGCATCTGCCAATACGCAAAAGATGCGGTTAACAATGGTTATGAGATCTTAGTTCTCAGTGATCGTGCAATCGATTCTGATCACGCGGCGATTCCATCCGTATTGGCAACCGCAGCGATTCACCACTACTTGATTCGCGAAGGCCTACGGGCAAAAGCGGATATCATCGTAGAATCTGCAGACATTCGTGAAACCCACCACTTCGCTACCGTGTTGGGTTATGGCGCCGCCGCCGTTAACCCCTACTTAGCATTAGAAACTATGTATGCGTTGCGAGATGAAGGTGTCATTAAATCTGGATTGAGCAACGATGACATTGTTGCCAAGTACATTAAAGCCGTCAGCAGTGGGCTATTAAAGATATTCTCTAAGATGGGGATTTCAACATTGCAGTCATACCAAGGCGCACAAATTTTCGAAGCGCTTGGTGTCAACAAAGAGGTTATCGATACCTATTTCACCGGTACCGTAAGCCGAATCCAAGGTGTTAACCTCGATCAAATTGCCACTGAAGCGCTAATGCGCCACAGAGATGGCTTCCCTGCAGAAGATCGCATTGCTATGGATGACCTGCTGAATTCAGGTGGTGACTATGCATGGCGCCATGACGGAGAGAAACACTTATTCAGCCCGACGGCTATTCGTTTGTTACAGCACTCCTCTGCCAGCAAAGACACTAAGAAATTTAAAGAATACGCAAAATTGATCGACTCCCAAAGTAAAGATGCCTTTACCCTGCGCGGCCTGCTTGAACTTAATTCTGACCGAAAATCAATTCCGTTAGATGACGTTGAACCTATCGAAAACATCTTCAAACGATTTGCTTCTGGTGCAATGTCTTTCGGCTCCATTTCTTGGGAAGCGCACACAACACTTGCCATCGCCATGAACAGAATTGGCGGCAAAAGTAACAGTGGTGAAGGTGGTGAAGATCCGATTCGTTTTACCCCACTTGAAAATGGCGATTCCATGATGTCTCGCATCAAGCAGGTAGCTTCTGGACGCTTTGGTGTTACCAGTTATTACTTGGCAAATGCTGACGAATTACAAATCAAAATGGCACAGGGTGCTAAGCCTGGTGAAGGTGGACAATTACCCGGTGACAAAGTGGATGCATGGATTGGTAAAACCCGTGGATCCACCCCTGGTGTTGGATTAATATCCCCTCCGCCACACCACGACATATACTCTATCGAAGATTTGTCGCAGCTTATTTATGACCTTAAAAATGCCAACAGAGAAGCGCGGGTAAACGTTAAGTTAGTCTCTGAGGCTGGCGTTGGCACCATCGCATCGGGCGTATGTAAAGGTTATGCCGACGTAGTACTTATCGCCGGTCACGATGGCGGCACCGGTGCATCACCACTCAGCTCGATCAAACATGCCGGTCTGCCTTGGGAGCTTGGTTTGGCGGAAACTCACCAAACCTTAGTACGCAACAAATTACGTAGCCGTATCGTTGTACAAACCGATGGTCAGTTAAAAACACCTCGCGATCTTGCTGTCGCCACGTTACTTGGTGCGGAAGAATGGGGCATGGCCACCACCGCACTAGTGGTTGAAGGTTGTATCATGATGCGTAAGTGTCACCTCAACACTTGCCCAGTGGGCATCGCCACACAAGATAAAGAATTGCGTAGCCGCTTTGCCGGCCAAGCAGATGTTGTTGTTAACTTCTTCACCATGATGGCAGAAGGCCTTCGAGAAATCATGGCCGAGCTAGGTTTCCGCTCCATCAACGAAATGGTCGGCCAAACCCAGTGTTTGAAACCTCGTGACAATGTGGATCACTGGAAATACAGCAGCGTTGACCTCAAGCCACTGCTTCATAAAGAAGAAGCTGGCAAAGATGAAACGCTGTACTGCTCAATTGAACAGAAACATTTAATTCACGACATCATCGACCGACGCATGATTGAAGATGCCAAAGAAGCACTGGAGAATCAAACACCGGTGGAACTTAGTTACGATGTGGTTAACACTGACCGAACTATCGGTGCGATGCTTTCTAACGAAATATCCAAGCGCTACAAGGCTGATGGATTGCCCACCAATACTATCAACGTCAAGTTTAACGGTTCAGCAGGCCAAAGCTTTGGTTGCTTCTCTGCTAAAGGTTTACGTTTTGAGCTGGAAGGTGATGCTAACGATTACTTCGGTAAAGGCTTATCCGGTGCTGACCTGATAGTTTACCCGGCAAAGAATGCCCCCTTCTCTCCTCGCGACAATATTTTAATCGGCAACGTTGCCTTCTTCGGAGCTACCGGCGGAAAATCGTTTATACGAGGCATTGCTGGCGAACGCTTCTGTGTACGTAACTCTGGTGCCACTGCAGTGGTCGAAGGTATTGGAGACCACGGTTGTGAATACATGACTGGCGGTGAAGCCATTATCTTAGGGCCTACTGGACGCAACTTTGCAGCAGGCATGTCCGGCGGTGTTGCTTATGTCTTGGATAACAACAAAGACTTTGCCAGCAAGTGCAACATGGAGATGGTTGAACTAGAAACAATAGAAGACGCTGAAGAAATTGCAGCGCTAAAAGCCCTCATCGAAGAGCATAAGCAGTGCACTGGCTCTGATGTTGCCGAAGAGTTATTGGCCGATTGGGACAATGCGATAACACGTTTTGTTAAAGTTATGCCTGTTGATTTCAAGAAAATGCAGGGATACATGAGCCAAGCCCGAGCCACTGGCAAGTTTGAATCTGAATACGATATTGCGGTCGAAGCTTTCGATATGCACCTTAACAACCTAGCTGCACAGAAAGCGTAAGCTGAATAGGAGAAATTTTTATGGGAAATCCTACTGGATTCTTACACGTTAATCGAACCTTGCCAGAAGATCGAGACCCAAAAGCACGCTTAATCGATTGGCAAGAAGTCCACGATCACATGCCAACCGCGGAGATTGAAAAACAAGCTTCTCGCTGTATGGATTGTGGCGTTCCCTTTTGTCAGTCGGCAGAATCCGATTACGCTCCCGCGGTAGCTGGCTGCCCGGTAAACAATCTTATCCCCGAATGGAATGACTTGATCTATAAAGGGCGCTGGAAAGACGCGATCCAACTGTTGCATAAAACCAACAACTTTCCAGAATTCACCGGTCGAGTATGCCCTGCCCCCTGTGAAGGCGCTTGTGTGCTTGGCATTAATGCCGACCCGGTAACCATTAAACACCACGAAGTTGCCATCATCGACCGAGCGTTTAAAGAAGGTTGGGTTGTCGCTAACCCACCGCATAAACGCACCGGTAAAAACGTTGCGGTTGTTGGCTCCGGCCCTGCAGGACTCGCTGCAGCGGCTCAGCTCAACAAAGCTGGTCACATGGTTACCGTCTTTGAGCGCGCCGATCGCATTGGTGGCCTGCTTATGTATGGCATTCCGAACATGAAGTTGCAAAAAGAAATTGTCCAGCGTCGTGTTGATATCCTGGCGGACGAAGGCATTGTTTTTGTTACCAACACCGAGATTGGTAAAGACATCTCTTCTGAACAAATTGAAAAAGATTTCGATGCGGTAATTCTTTGCATTGGCGCAACAGTGCCTCGTGATTTGCCAACCGAAGGCCGTGAACTCAACGGCATCCATTTTGCGATGGAATTCTTAACGGCCAATACCAAGAGCTTACTAGACAGCAATCATGCTGATGGTAAGTATATTAACGCTGAAGGCAAAAACGTCATTGTCATTGGTGGTGGCGATACCGGTACCGATTGCGTTGGTACATCGTTACGACACAATTGTAACAGCGTAACCCAACTAGAAATCATGCCCCAACCTCCAGAAGAGCGTGCAGATAACAATCCTTGGCCAGAATGGCCTAAGCGCCTTCTTGTAGATTACGGTCAAGAAGAGTCCATTGCCGTACAAGGCCATGATCCTCGAGATTATTTGATAATGACCAAACGCATTGAAGGCGATGAGAATGGCAATGTAAAAGCCGTGCACACCGTTGAAATCGAATGGCAGCGCACACCAGAAGGCCAGATGATTCCAAAAGAAATCGCCGGCAGCGAAAAAGTACACCCTGCGGATATTGTCTTGCTTGCGATGGGCTTCATGGGCCCAGAAGGTGGTCTCGTAGAACAGTTTGGTCTTGAAAAAGACCCGCGCTCTAACATCAAGGCGGAATACGATAAGTTTGCCACAAGCAAACCCGGCATATTTGCTGCAGGCGACGGCCGCCGTGGTCAAAGCTTGATTGTTTGGGCAATTGACGAAGGCCGCCGAGCCGCTCGTGAGGTAGATACCTACTTAATGGGCAAGAGTTACCTGCCGTAACGACAACAGAGCACCAGGCTATCTGGTGGTTCTTTTGAAACAACAAAAAACCGCCAGCATTGGCGGTTTTTTGTTGTTATACAGTACAATTTACTTACACAATTACTGCCCTAGGGCACCTTAGCGCCCTTAACCACAGCACTTTGCCCTGTCACGCAGGCGGTTTTGTGATAAAATCGGCACCAATTATGGATGCCGTATATAGATTGTTTAATAAGGTGGCATTCAAACTCATTTAGCAAGGTTTTGACTTGATGTCTGAATTTCTGATTATTCTGGTCAGTACGATTTTGGTAAATAACTTCGTGCTGGTGCAATTTTTAGGACTTTGCCCTTTTATGGGTGTATCCAATAAGCTGGAAACGGCTATGGGTATGTCCTTAGCGACGACTTTTGTGCTCACCCTCTCCTCGGCGTTAAGTTACCTGACTTACGCCTATATTCTTGAGCCCCTAGGCGTTGAATACCTGCGCACAATTTCATTTATTCTGGTGATCGCGTTTACCGTGCAATTCACCGAAATGGTGATTAAGAAATCCAGCCCGTTGTTATACCGCTTGCTAGGGGTATTTTTGCCGTTAATCACCAGTAACTGCGCTGTGTTAGGCGTTGCCCTTTTAGCGGTTAAGAAAGGCACCGATAGTTTTATTGAAGCACTGCTATACGGTTTTGGTGCTGCGGTTGGTTTTTCCCTGGTATTGGTTTTATTTGCTGCCATGCGCGAGCGAATCGCTGTTGCCGATGTACCGGAGCCTTTTAAAGGTCCATCCATTGGCATGATCACTGCTGGCTTAATGTCGCTAGCCTTTATGGGCTTCTCCGGCCTGATTAAACTTTAGTGACGGGTATGTCTGAAAACGTATGACTGAAAACATAAGTGCAATTATTTCATTAGTAGCCTTAGCGCTGATCTTCGGATCGGTGTTAGGTTATGCTGCCATCAAGTTTGCCACCGATGACGACCCTGTGGCCGATCAAATTGATGCCTTGTTGCCGCAGACTCAATGTGGTCAATGTGGCCACCCTGGCTGTCGCCCCTATGCTGAAGCAGTGGCCAACGATGAAGATGAAATCAACAAATGTATTCCTGGCGGTGAAGATACCATTCAAGCCATGGCTGACTTGTTGGGGAAGGACTTTATCCCACTGGATGCCGACGAAAGTGACGTTAATGACACGCCTGTAGTGGCCTACATTCGAGAAGACGAATGTATCGGCTGTACCAAGTGCATTCAGGCCTGCCCTATGGACGCCATTTTAGGCGCCGCCAAACAAATGCATACGGTAATTGTGGACGAGTGCACAGGCTGTGATTTATGCGTAGAACCTTGCCCGGTTGACTGCATTGATATTATTCCAGAAAAACAAACACAGCAGAGCTGGGCCTGGCCACAACCCAATGGCGCGGGTATCAGCCCCGGTCAATTGATCCCCGTAAGGAATATTGCATGAGCCGTCGAATTTGGGATTTCCCTGGTGGCATTCATCCTGCTCAAAATAAGCAACAGTCAGTACACACTGCGATTGTTCGCGCAGATATTCCTGCAGAACTGGTTATACCCACCCAACAACACATTGGCGCACCCAGTAAACCCTGTGTCGCTGTAGGCGACAGGGTACTGAAAGGCCAAGTTGTCGCTACTGCCAGTGGCTTTGTTAGTGTACCGGTACATGCCTCAACATCCGGCATTGTTACTGCAATCGAAACCCGACCGGTACAACACCCCTCTCAAATTAATGGCCCCTGCATCATTGTCAAACCAGACGGTAACGATGAATGGATCGAGCACGCAGGCATAAAAGATTACCAATCAAAAGAACGCAGCGATATTGTCGCCGCCATTCGCCAAGCCGGAATTGCCGGCATGGGTGGCGCAGGTTTTCCAACGGCCATTAAATTAGGCCTTCACCCCGAAACGAAGATCGAACAACTCATTCTTAATTCGGTAGAGTGCGAACCCTACATCACCTCCGACGACAAGTTAATTCAAGAGCGAGCCGACGAAATAGTTGCTGGCCTCCAAATTATGCAGTGGCTGGTCAATCCCGCTGAAACTATTATTGGCATCGAAGACAACAAACCCGATGCCATCGCTGCACTGCACAAAGCCACCAAGGACACCAACATTGAAGTTGCCGTGGTACCGACAAAATATCCTTCCGGTGGGGAAAAACAACTTATTTATATGTTAACCGGAAAAGAAGTGGCCAGTGGCGGCCTACCTTCTGATATTGGCGTACTCTGTCAGAACACCGGGTCTGCCTATGCAATCAACCGAGCCATCCATTTTGGTGAACCGCTCATTTCTCGCATCACCACCGTGACCGGTGACGCAGTCAGCCACAAAGGTAATTACGAAGTGTTATTGGGCACTCCCGTTAACGCGTTACTAGCCCAAGCAGGTGCCTCTACCGACAACGCTAGCCGGTTAATCATGGGCGGCCCAATGATGGGATTTTCCATTCACGACTCCCAAGTGCCAGTGGTGAAAATCACCAACTGTTTGTTAGCACCCACAAAAAAAGAGATTGCTCCACCCGCACCAGAGCAACCCTGTATTCGCTGCGGCAGCTGCGAACAGGCCTGCCCGGTGAGTTTGTTACCGCAGCAACTGTTTTGGTTTTCCAAAGCCAACGAATTAGAAAAAGCCCAGCATTTTAATCTTGCCGATTGTATTGAATGTGGCGCCTGCTCATATGTTTGCCCCAGTAACATTCCACTCGTGCAATACTTTCGCTATGGCAAAGGCCAGATCAAAAAACAACAAGCAGAAACCGAAAAAGCCGATCGTGCCCGGGAGCGTTTTGAATCCCGCCAAGCACGGCTAGAGAAGGAAGACCGTGAAAAAGAAGCCAAACGTAAAGCTAGAGCTGAGGCGGCAGCGAAGAAACAAGCCGCAAAGAAGGCTGCAGCAGCTGCGAGCCCTGCATCGAGCGAGGGTGATCAGACTGCTACAGCTGGAAGCAGCAGTACAACCAATAACGCCAGCGGAAGCACCGACACACAAAACAGCGCAGACAGAACCACAGCTCTAAAATCTGCCTGGGCATCTGCCACCAAACGCTGGAAAGACACTGAGAAGGCGCTAAAAATCGCTGAAGGTAATGGCGGTGATCAGCTTGAAGCCTTCCAAAAGAAAATTGAACAATTAAAGGCTAAAGCCGATAAGGCCAAGGCGCTTTATGATGAGGCTAAATCATCAACAGCAAGCATTATCAGTGCAGAGCCAAGCAAAAAGCCAAGTGACGCTAATGATCCTATGTCTATCCTCAAGAAGGAGTCCGCCGAGGATTTTGCCGCTTGGAAAGCCGCCCAAAAACTATCCTTAGAGGCAGAAGAAAATCAGTCTGACGACTTAGCAACACTGCGCCAACAAGAAGCAGTGCTAAAACAGAAATCCAATGCGTCAAAAGCAGCGATGAAAGAAGCCCGCGCTAAAGAAAAAGAACAGATGCAAGCAAAAAAATCTGCAGAGGATCCCACCAAACAACTAAAACTTGATGCAGCAATCACTCGTACTAAAGCTAAAAAGGCCCTCAAGGCATTAGAAAGCCTTGTGCCTGACCATGCAAGTTACGCCATATTAAACACCGCTTATGAAAAAGCGCTTGCCGCTGCCGACGTCGCAGAAGCAGCCTTAAAAGCAGCAGAAGAGGCTTAACCATGTCGGTATTACATGTTACTTCACCTCATGCCCATAGCCCACTCTCCACCAATACGCTGATGCGTCATGTGATCTATGCAACCATCCCCGGTTTAGTGGTATTAACCGCGCTGTTTGGGTGGGGAACACTGATTAACGTTATATTCGCATCCTGCGTTGCCATTGCTGCAGAAGCCTTTGTATTAAAACTGCGCAATCGGCCTATCGCTTTTTCAATTAAAGATGGCAGTGCAGTGCTCACCGCCGTATTACTCGCTCTCGCCATTCCACCTACCGCGCCCTGGTGGTTGACCGTGATCGGCATTATCTTTGCGATTGTTATTGCCAAACAACTATATGGCGGGCTTGGCTCCAACCCCTTTGACCCCGCCATGATTGGTTATGTCTTATT
>NVVG01000031.1 GCA_002402125.1 Moraxellaceae bacterium | reverse complement strand
CTTTGGGTCGCCAATCTCTATAAGCATATTGGAACACAATCTTTACAATTATTAAGAAATTTATCGATGTATTGTGTATTGTAACAATCTAATACAAGACGAGGTTATTAATATGAAAACTCGAAAATCGGTGATATTTCTAGTGAAATTTGCCCTCATATCTGTAACCATATATTTAGGCATCGCTTTTGGATTGTTGTTGTCACAAAGCCCCATTTCATTAGATAATATATCAACAATATCTTTCGACACCACCACAGGTCTAGCTTCAAATAAAGACATTCCCCTGACCACTTATACGGCGCGAGACGGCACTCAGCTTGGGTTTAGGCATTTTTCCAATCCAAAGCACGATGCCCCGTTGGTTCTGTTAATCCATGGATCTGGTTGGCACGGCGGTAGTTATACAAAAATCGCTGAATTTCTAGCCGCTAATGGCGATTTTGAGGTGTTGTTAGCTGACTTAAGGGGGCATGGCCCCAATCCTGCAACGCGAGGAGATGTAAGCTATATCGGGCAGCTTGAGGCATAAAATTCGATGTAGGTTTGATGTCTCCAACACAGGAGAAGTCTATCACATTTGATTGGGCAGAAAACTCTCTTGTTCGGTTTGGTTGTAAAATCCATCCAAAGATGAAATCTTACATCTTTGCCAGTCCAACAGAATATTTTCAAGTTTTAGAATTTGAAAAGAAGGTGAAAACCTATTCTTTTGTACTAGAAAATGTCCCTACAAATTTGCTTTCACTGTCGCTCAGAATACCAAAATATGAGGAGTTGGTGATTGATCTGAAAAATGGAGAATCTAAACAGGTTGATGTGATGAGAAAAGGGAAAAAGAAAGCCACTATGAATGTGTCTAGGAGTGAATAGAGGAGCTTTAAATGAATATCCTACGAGTAACTCTTCTTTTACTATTGGTAATCTCCTCTTCCCCTGTTTTGGCGGAAAGCAGGGATCCTTTTCGCCAACAACATTTCGAATTGCCGGAAAAATACCGAGCAGAATTTGGGGGTTACCAAAAAACCTATAAACGCCTTAGTGGCTTCGAATATTCGGGGTTGCATTGGGGGAATTTTGTTGTGGTTTATGCGACCCACGACAGTGCGGCTTATCGAAAAAATTACTTTGAATTTATGAAGTTTCTTGATTTTGATGAAGAAGACGAAGAAGACGAGGAGTTAAGCATAAACTATCAGCAGTACCCAGTTGGGGCCGTTATCATTAAGGAAAATTACTTGGATGTCGGAGGCCTACCGAAAGAACCTGCTAGCTTGACAATCATGAAAAAAATGCCAAAAGGCTACGATACGAAGCATGGAGACTGGCTGTATATTCAAACCTCTGGGGATGGGAAAGTTATCCTGGAAGGGAAATATGATGATCCAACGGTATTTAAAGTATGCTCGGATTGTCATGGAAATATTATGGAAAGGGATTATATATTTTCCACATTTTATATAGTGAATTAACATGAAAATTGGTATTAGGGAAAAAGTGTTAAGTGGCTATGGAGCGATTGTTTTAACGGTTATCGCTATTGTTGTAAGCAATTATGTTGTTTTTGTTTCTATCAATAAAAGTATCGATAGTGTTATCAATGAGAGTCAGCCAAAAATTATCAATGCATTGGAAGTATCAAACCACATTCGATCGGGTTTGACATCGTTAAGCGGTTATATGCTGTCGGCAAACATTGAGCATAAGACTTCCTATCTAGATGAGATAAAACAGGCTAGAGAAAAAATAGGCTTGTTTGATGCGTTACAATTGTCCGATGCCGAGAAGCAATCAGTATCGGATATCACGTTGGTATTGGCGGACTCTGACGTTGTCAGTCAAGAAATATTTGTTTATGTGGAAGATGTCGAAGAAAACCTCCCCGCATTAAAAATATCCATTCATCATCTTGACCCTATATCAACCGTGATAATGAACGCTGTTAATGACATGTTAGGTGAAGCGGAAATTCTACAAGAGGAAGATGGCGGATTAGAAGACGTTATTCCAAAAATGCAGGAGCTTCGTTATTCGTGGGCGATGCTAATTAGCCAAGCTAGAAATTATTTGGTGTTACGCGATGAAAATAGTCTGTCTGAGGTGTCACTTTATTCACAGGGGGTTCGCCAAAAATCTGTTGAATTGCAAGAAAATGAGGAATTAGATGATGATATTGCCGATTTGATTGAAGAAATTATCCAGAATGAAGCGGCCTACATTTCACATTTAGATAACATGCTAAAAGTACATGGGGCCGAAGATTGGAAGCGAGATAATTTCGTTTTTAGAAAGAAACTGGTGCCATTGTTCACAAAGTTGGATCTTGCACTGGATTTCCTGATTGAGAACAGCCATAAACAAACTGAAGAGGCCCGACTTTCCCTGGTTAACAGTATTGACCTGTCTTCAAGAGCAAACATCATTGCAATATGTGCTGCTATATTTATTTCAATATTGTCGGTGTATTTAAGCGGCAAGTATATTATTAAACCGATACAAAAAATCCGTGATGTATTGTTGGATATTGCCAGAGGGGGCGGCAGTCTGAGCACTAGGATTGAAATAAGCTCGTCTGATGAAGTGGGGGAGGCTGCAACCTATTTTAATGAATTGTTGTCTAACTTCACTAGCACGGTGAGAGAAATACATGAAGAAACCATGAGTTTAAGTGATCAAATAAAAGATAGTAACGACGTTATCGAACAAATGATTATTAGTATCGAAGAAGGTTTTGAGTTGTCCGATAGAATCAGTACGGCAAGTGACGACATGGCATCGAATATTGGTGAAATTGCCGATAAAACTACCGCTACGTCAGACGAGATCGAAGTTACCTCGCGTGCTGTGGGTGAGGGTGTAGCAACAATGAGCATTCTGGGTGAGCAGTCCAATACACTTGCGGGTGATATCACCACGCTTAGACAGGATATTGCAGACCTATCCCAGACAAGCAATTCTATGCTCTCGGTGATTGATATCATCAAATCTATTGCAGATCAAACCAACCTGCTTGCCCTCAACGCAGCAATTGAAGCTGCTAGAGCCGGTGAGAGTGGTAGGGGGTTTGCTGTTGTTGCCGACGAGGTACGCAATCTAGCTAGAAAAACCCAAGAGTCAGCCAATCAAATTGCAAATATGGTGCAAGGTAATAGTGCTATAAGCCAGAAGCTGGACGTTGCCATGGAATCGACCGCCGATACTACAATGGCATTTTCAGAACAAATGGCTGTTTCTACATCCACTATTGTAGAAATTGATGAATGTATGAAAAGAATGGCTGTTTTATCCGTTGATGTAGTGGCTTGCGCTAAACTGCAAGGTGATAAAAGCAGCAGGGTTACCCAAGCAAAAGACCAGCTTAATGAGGTTGTTTGTTACAACAACCATATGATTTCTGTGTTGGAAAGTAATATGGAAAACCTAAGTGCGGTATCTAACCATTTAGCGAGAACAATCACGGATTTTTCCCAAGATGCGGGCATTGATTAGATATGGGATGTTTTTAGACAATCACTAGGGTAGTGGGTTCTGTTACCCATGAATCAAATGATTTTCCGGTATTAGGTTCGCTAGAACTCAGCCTTTATTTTCAAATAGTAGGATCTGGGAACTTCATAGGATGCCCGCCCACTGGTACCAGCAAATTCAGCGTGCCTGCTGTCAAAAACATTGTTAGCACCGAGACTCAGTTCTAAAAATTGTCGCGGAGCCCAACCTAGGCGAATATTGGTCTGTTTATAGTGCGGAATATCGATTTCACTACCCGCTTGATTGACTTGGATCTCACTAACGTAATAAAAGTGAACATCGAGTTCCAGGTCGAAATCCAGATCTCTATGTGCGGTAAACTTAAATTGATCTGATGGATCTCTTTTTTCAAGAAACTCAAACGTTGAGTCATCGCTTTTGGAGGTGGTTTCAAAGTCCTCAAATAAATAAGAATAACTGCCAGTAATCATCCAGTCGTCATTCGGGCTCCAGCGAGTGGTTATCTCTGCTCCATAGACGGTGGCTACCCCTTCATTGACGACATCGCTAGAGATTATAGTATATGTGCCATTAGGGAAGGTTTCTACGGCAATCGGGGCGCTGTTTGTAACATTTATATCTTCATAATCGTTATAGAATAGGGCCATGTCCAGCGTTAAATTTTCGGACGCTTGCACTCGATAGCCGAGCTCGTAGGCTAATAGTACTTGAGATTTTGGGTCTTTGGGGGGATTGTTTCTAAGTACAGTGCCGGCGATGGGGAATGGTGGGAAAGTAGGGAAAAAAAGATAGTTAATCTCTAAATTACTGGTGCGTGTTGGCGTTTGCACGGCTCGTGAGATTGATGACCAAACAGTTTGGGTTGGCGTCGGTAGCCAGGACATGCGGGCGCTAGGGAGGAATTCGGTGCCGCTATAATGATTCTTCTCAATTTTTGAGCCAAGCGTTAACCATAAGGTATCTTCTTTGAGTTCAATTTTGTCTTGGATGAATGCACTGTATAGGTCCATGCTCAAGTTGTCGGGAGATATGTTGAGGGCGAATAGTGGCGTGTCAATTTTATCCGAGCTGTTTCTGTAACCTGCACCCCAAGAAATAGCATGCTTTTTGCCGTATTGGAATTGTTGAAAAAACTCTAGATCGACGGTATCTCGCACCGCATCCAACGAGGGGCGCTTTCGATCAGAATGATTGATAAAAAACTGTAAGCTAAAGCTTGAGGTATCGGATGTGCGATGTTGCCATTTGACTAGAAAATTCCCCCCTGATACCACTTCGTTGGTGAGGCTATCGAACAAATAGGGGGGCGTGTCTGTGGTGACCATATGCAGGTACTCCAGTTCTTCATCGTAGAAATCACCCTGCAATGAGACTTGATTTGTTTCGCTGTTGCTCCAGTCAATACGGAACCCAGCCTGTGTTTTTGAAAACTCATCGAAGCCGTCATCCCCTACCTCATTTACTAGAGGTTGATGTCGGTCGACTTTAAGGTAAAGGGTATATGCGCTGAGTTCAGTGCTGCCACCTGTGCGTAAGGTTAAGCTTTGATGTTGATTTGACTCATTAGCAGATATCAAATTATCCTGCCGGTATTCTGCAGAACGAGTAATGATATTAATGACACCGTTCATCGCATTGGCTCCCCACACCGTAGCACCAGGTCCACGTATAATTTCAATGCGCTCAATATCTTCCATTACGGTATCTTGCAGCTCCCAATAGGTTCCTCCAAAAAAAGGCGTGTATACGCTGCGGCCGTCCATCAGTACCAATAGCTTGTTGGCGAACCTGCTATTAAAACCTCGGGTGGAAATTGCCCAAGTATAATTGGCTGCTCTTGCGACGTGTATACCGGGTACTACGCGTAGGGCTTCGGCAATTGTGGTATAGCCAGAACGGCGAATATCTTCTTGGGTAATGACATAAACAGCTGAAGGGGTAGTAAATAGCCGTTCTTCTCTTTTGGAGACGGAGGTTACGGTAAGATTGAGAAGGTCCTCTAAAGAAAAATCAGTGGATTCCTCTGCGAGGGTTTGTGATGGCGATAAGGTGGATAATAGGGTGAGCAGCATTATTAATCTAAGCGCTTTTAATCTAAGCGCTTTCAATCTAGTGGCTTTCAATCCGGTGATAGAAAATTCCATGGAAGTATCTGGAGATGTAATTGATATGTATTGTCATTGTAGTTGACGATCAGAAAAAGACCAAATCCCTGGGTAGGTTATGGTGGGAGCGTATCAATGTGTATAGTGTACATCGATGGAGCTACTTTATATCAGCTAACTACTTGTTAGTATTCGACAAATACGGGGCCAAGCTCGATGCTGAGGAATGACTCGTTGATAGAGTTTAGCTCGTCGACCGGTAGGATATTGCTAGGAAGTGGTGTAATGATCAGTGGAACTGATGGATTGCGCTTAAGGGCACCTCTAAATCGCCTTTTCCGCGATAGCTCCGTGCTCGGATCCATTTAGATATCCCCTTGAGTGATATAGAAAATGTGCCAACGTGAGTGTCACAAACCATCCCTACATTTTCTATAACTCAAGTGTAATGCTTGCGTACGTGGTCTGGCCTTAGGCCTCTTTCAGTGCTTTTTCTTGAGCCTGCTCAATTTCTTTGCCTTTGTCTTCGGCATTTTCTGAGAACTTTTCGGCCATCGCCATTAACTCGTGACGGGTTTCAATTCCAATCAATTGAATCTTTTTCAAGTTAAGGCTTTGTTTCTTGTCAATGGTTTCTTGATCAGAGGCCTTTGCATCTTTGGGCGTGCTTTTTTCCAGTGTGAAGTTATATAGCTCTTTGTAGCGCGAGCTTGCACGCTCCTCAATGGTTTTATAGAAAGAGCTGGTTCCCTCCAGTAAATTATTCACCAGACCAATACAGATATTTCTACCGTATTTTGCACCGTCAACGATGGCTTTACTTGAGTCCAATAAAATCTCAATAGCCTTGGTTTCATTTACAGCATTCTCTTCCGCCGTATCAGTAGACTTTGATGCGGCCTTTTTTATATTGGTTACTTTTTGCTTTTGGGCTACTTGTTTGTCCATAGCTCTTTTTTCAAATATCTGGTTTCCGCTTTCGACAGCCGATTCAACAATTTCTTGGCGAAGTTCTGTAAGGCTTGCAACTAAGCCGGGCACCAATACTCGAGTCTTGTTGGTATATTGTTTTGCTTTATCTAAAAGGGAAACCTCAACGTCGGTAGTGTTATTAGCTTTCATTTTGATACTCTTCTAATTCAGGTTGGTTTGTGTGATTTGTGTGATTTGTGTAATTTGTGTGGTTGTGTAACCGTTTGTAACGAATTGTAGTCTATATCCAATATCAATCGACGACAAGTAGATTGACCAAATTTATTTCGTTGGGATTTGTATAGTTATTGCAGGCGTTTTGAGGGGTGGATTGCCGGTAGAAAATTAATCAGTTAAATACAGTCGGTTGCATGACTTTGAGTGATGTGTGCGCGAGATGTGGAATATTCGGCTAGTCTGAGGCTGGCTGTGCAGGGGAAGAGGGAGTCTGAATACAGGGTGGGGTATCTTATGTTGTGGTGCTAGTGTTGTGGCGCCAGCCCTGTGATAGGGCTAGCAGCGTCGGTATTGAGCGCTAGATAGCGCTGATGACCGAAGGACGTTAGTAGCGGTACTTACCTTCGACAATGTTCGCCAGCAGCTCTTCAGTGACCAGAACGTAATCATCGGTACCGGGTAACCACGCATAGATCGCTTCGCCACCGGTTTGGCTTGGATCAAATGCTTCCTCTTTTAATTTGGTTTTTTGATATTTAAAGGTGCCTGTTGTTTCCATGTGTTCTTTTATACGCAGGAACAGTGGTATGGCGTATACAGGCATTGCTTTTTTTGCAAAGGCTAGGATGTCTTTAAAATTCAGGGCCTCCAATGGCACGGATGGTGTTATTGACACCATGCCAGCGCGACCATTGGTGTTGGGTATTTCGACGCCGTAGGCAACAACTTCAGATAATTGAGAGTGTTGGGTGAGGATGTTTTCTACTTCTGTGGTGGAGACATTTTCTCCTTTCCATCGGAAGGTGTCGCCTAATCGATCAACAAATTGGGCGTGGCCAAAACCTATGTCGCGTAATATATCGCCGGTGTTGAAGTACCGGTCACCTTGTTCGAGTACGTTTTCAATAATAACCTTTTTGGTTTTTTCTGGGTCGGTGTATCCGTCTAGCGGGGTTTTGTCATCAATCTTGGCGAGCAATAAACCCACACCGCCTTTTGGTGCTTCTTTGATAAATCCATCGTCTCCACGAATAGCTTCGTTCTTTTCTTTGTCATATTGGGCCAGTGTCCAAGGCATGGGCGAATAACCAACGGTATTATCAAAATTGAATACATTGGTAAACCCGATGTTGCCGTCACTTGCGGCATATAATTCGCACACTTGATCTATATCAAAACGGTCTTTAAAAGGCACCCAAACACCGGGTCGTAAACCGTTGCCCACCATTTTATAGACAGGGTTATTGGCATCGTCAGATTTTTGCGGTTGATCCATGAGGTAGCGGCATAACTCGCCCACATAACCAATGGTGGTGGCATTGAATTTACGCGTGTCTTTCCAGAAGTTTGTGGCGGAGAACTTGCGCCGAATAGCAAAACCGGATGAGCCCGCAATAGCGGATCCCCAGCAGACACATAAACCCGTTGCATGGTAGAGGGGCAGAGTAGAATACAGGATGTCTTTGGGGCCCATTTTTAATGAGATGATGCCAAAGCCACCATAGGACTTCATCCAGCGGCCATGTTTGAGAATGCCCGCTTTGGGTAACCCTGTGGTGCCAGAGGTGTATATATACAGGCAGGGGTCGTCCATATAGATGTTGTTGGTGGTTTCAGGGTTGCGTGTTGAGCTGCGAGCGGATTCAGTGGATAAATTTAGGAATCCCTTTGGCGCTATGCCTGGGTCTTTTGTTGTATCGGTATCAGCGACAAAATAGGTTTGGCTGTCATCAATGTTGACCTCTGCGCGAACCTCGTTATATGCCTGAACTAATTCCTCACCAACAATAACGGCTTTGGGTTTGACAAGGTTAAAGCTATGTACCAAAACGTTGTGTGCTTGTGAGGTGTTAATCATTGCGCAAACAGCGCCAATTTTTGTGGCGGCTAATACCGTAACAAGAATCTCTGGACGGTTTTCCATTAGGATGCCAACAACATCACCTTTTTGAATGCCTTGGCTCATCAGATAGTGGGAAATTCTGTTTGCCCACTGATTAACTTCGTCATAATTAAAACGAACGTTTTCATAAAGTAGTGCGGGGCCGCGAGGGTTTTTTTGTGCTGCTTGTTCAAAAGTCCAACCAAGTCCGCAGGGTTTTTTTGCATTATTGAAATTGACGAATTTGTAACCTTTGATGATGCGGGGAAGTCGTTCCACTAAAGAGGGAACCTTCTTCATTACCATGCTCCACGTGATCATGTCGGTATTGCTGCTACTCATGAAACCCTCGGCGGTTAGTTTGTATTCATTGTTTGAAATAATCAGATTAAAAGAACAGAAATAATTAACTCACTTGCCCTGACTGTATGTATGCAAGCTCTGTTTTCAATGCGTTAGAGGTGTAACATACCCAGTTGTAGGAGGCCATGCAAGCCATCAACAAATGTTGATTATTCTTTAACTATCTTGATCTTCAAAGTCATCTTTAAGAACGTCTGGTATGGAGTAGCGGTGAAAGCCGTTATACATTTTCGAAGGTTTTGTTTTCTGCATTGGGAATATGGGGCTTCCCAACGGTGCGCCGCCGTCTATTTTTATCGTATCGCCATTAATAAAAGCAGAACCATCGCAGAGTAAAAAGCTAATCACAGAACTCACTTCAGCTTCGGTTGCTAAGCGCTGCAGAGGCACATGGTTTTTTAACCCTTTGATTTTCTGTTTGGTGTAGTCGTCATAGGTATCTAAGCCGCTCGACATTATCCAGCCTGGTGCAACCGCGTTTATTCTTACGCCAAAAGGCCCCCATTCTACCGCGGCGGTTTGAGTGAAATTCACCATGCCTGCACGCGCGGCACCGGAATGCCCCATGCCAGGCATGCCGCCCCACATATCGGCAACAATGTTGACGATAGAACCGCCCTTGGTGTTCATGCATTGGGTAAAGACTTCACGGGCCATTAAGAAACCGCCGGTAAGGTTGGTACTAATGACGGTGTCCCAACCTTTTTTATTGATCATTGCTAAGGGGCTGGGGTACTGGCCGCCAGCATTATTCACCAGGCCATGAATTTGACCGTGTTTTTGCACGATAGTAGCAACCACCTCTTTTACCTTCTCTTCATCTCTGATATCACAGCTGTAATAGCTCACAGAGCCTCCGTCTTCGCTAATTTCCTCCGCGACAGTGATGAGTTTTTCCGGTTTTCGGCCAAGAATCACTACATGGGCTCCTAAGGCGGCTAACTCATGGGCGGTGCATCGACCTATGCCACTACCGCCACCGGTAACAATCATTGTCTGGTTGTTAAATATGTCTGGACGGAGTACTGATGAATATCCCATGGGTTAATTTCCTGTGTGAAGTACTTTTCTTGTGTTGCGCTGTAGAATGCTTGTAGTACGAACTTGCTCCAGCACTTTTGATTATAATACGCTAACAAGCAAGTGATTGATTTGCAAAAAAAAGACGAAAACAAAGGTACTAAGATGATTGCGAATGGCCACCCCTATGGCGATACAGGTTATGTGATTTTGGAGGAGGGTGAGATAAACCCAGAGACCTATGCTTTTATTGTGCATCATTACTTGGTTGTTTACCCTGATGGAACCCAGGAATCAGGAACCTTCACAATGGATGAAGCAAAAGGAAAAATTGATCAGCTAATGGACAAATCGTAAAAAATACAAACAAGTGTTTGACAGATTATAAGAAAACCGTAGAATACGCAGCTCTTCTGGGGTGGTTAGCTCAGTTGGGAGAGCATCGCCCTTACAAGGCGAGGGTCGCAGGTTCGAACCCTGCACCACCCACCAAGAAGAAGCGCAACAATTGGAGCGGTAGTTCAGTTGGTTAGAATACCGGCCTGTCACGCCGGTGGTCGCGGGTTCGAGTCCCGTCCGCTCCGCCAATTGCGTTTTGTCTAATTCCCTGTTTATCTCCGTCATTTTACCTAATTTACTTCAGTCGATAGCGCCGGTAGCGGTCTGTTTGTTCCAGTGTGTGATGTGGGCCAGTTTCTTTGGTGAAAACCCTGTGATTAATCCGTAATCACTGCCGAATTGCCAATACCATCACATTCAAATCGACTATCCTTAACTACAATAACTTTCTTTAATGTAACAAATCTTGCCTAAATGAATTAACGGTATTGGCGAGTGGTAATTCCAGAGTTGATGAAAGTATGGTTGATACACAAGCTTCAGTAGAAGCAATTTACTTTTTTGAAGATACCGGTGTGTGCAAAGAAATGATGTACACCGAATTTGAGGCTATTCTCGACGGTGTTGTTGGATTAAATGATTTCGCGGGTGACACCATCAAAGCTGCTTATGTTGCTATTAACGGTGTTCATCAGATTGAATCTTGTGTGTTATTCACCATTCCATTTGATCGGCAAGGCAATGCGAGTACCTCATGGAACTTACCATTACGACATTTGGCAGAAACCGCAGGATCTGGACCAAACTTGGGTGCTGGCCCGATTCGATTATCTTGTAAGAGCCAGTGTTCCGTCGCTTGGCACCATGCCGAAATGTGGGACCCAGACATGAGTTCTGGGAATAATACCTTTATAAAAATCAGGGATGCGGCAAAAGCCAACAAGCTCTGTTTACCTACCTCTAGAAACGCTCCTGGTCCAGCGCCGGCACCTATGCTTGCCGATGCACAACAGAGTAATTGGGGGGTGGCTGATTCATCACCTGAGGCGTCAGGTTCTTTTGGTTCTTTTGGTTCATTTGGCGTAGAGACAACTTTGCCACCAGGCTCATTGTCACCCTCTTCGTCACCAGGCTCTTCGTCACCAGCTTCTTCAGGGGTAGTGCCGCCAGTTTTAAATACTGATGTCAGTGGCAATAGCTTTGGTCTTATGGATAGCCAAATAAACGCATTGGAATCCGAACATAGCAGCAAAATATCCAGTTTGCTAAAAGCCCAACATTTTCATATTAAGAGTTTGCAAACCGAATCGCAGCAAAACATGGCGGCGTTTAAATTAGACTATGACAAACGTCTTCAGAAGGAAGAAGGAGAGGTGTCTCGTCTAAAATCTCAGCACCAGTCGCTGTATGGGCAAAATATGGCGTTGCGAGAACAGAATGAGGCGCAACGTAAACAGTTGGATGCCCTTAAAAAGGCCAAAACACTCGAATCTCGTCAAGCTGAAGCAAGTAAGCAAGAACAGCTGGATGAGCTGAAGTCGCAATATCAAAAAATGCTTGAAGAGCGTGTGACAGAAGAAAGCGCAAAGTTAAAAGAAGAGATTGAATTACGCAATATGGAACTGATGCACCGCCACGAAATTGCTAAGCAGTTGCGTGAAGAGTTAACGGATTTACGTAAAGATAAATTGCGTATGGTGCAGGGTGGTGGAGATAAATTTCTTGAACGTTTAGAGGCCCTGGGGGTGAGTTTTATTGCCTTTCATCCTGGCGCGGGCCATATATCCATTCCTTTGTCGGGAATGCCTGAGTATATGGACAATCCGATTAAATACGCAGCGGATAAGTGTCTGGTATCAATAGAGCACTACAATATTTGGTTGCAGCATTATGAAAAGCCCGTTTGCAATCAGTCGTTGGCTACCAATAAGACCTGTGATTGTAAGGTGGCTCGAGTGGATGTGCCTAGCCAATATGTGATTGCGGAGTCAGATCGCTGTGATAAGCATAAGCGCCTGCAGGGAATTGGTAATATTGTTAGCATTGGCGCGATCAATAAATAGTCTATCAGTGGCTGTGAATAGTTATCAATGTGCCAGCTAGCTCCCTGCGGGTCGCGTGTGGCGTTATCTGGATTTTTCGGCACGGTTAACTTTTGGGTATCTTTTTGATGTTACACTCAGGTGATATATAAGACAAAAGATCTTGTAGTGATAAGGTTTTTCTATCAAGGCGTATGACATGCAAGCAAAAGAGCAGTTTCGCACTATCGGTTTAATTGGTCGAATGGGTAGCGAATTAGTGACTGAGTCGTTACACCAGTTAATCGAGTTGCTTGGTGATCAAGGGCTCTCCATAATTATCGAAGAAAAGACCGCCACTATGTTGCCAGGCGATAGCCATCAAAATGGCAGCCGAAAAATGATGGGGGAGATTTGTGACCTTATTATTGTGGTGGGTGGTGATGGCTGTATTTTGGGCGCCGCTAGAGATTTTGCTCGTTCCAGGGTACCACTTCTGGGTATTAACCGTGGGCGCTTGGGTTTTTTAACGGATATTTCCCCGAAGAATATTGGCACCCTAGTCACTGACGTATTGAACGGTCAATATTTAGTGGAAGAGCGTTTCTTACTTGAGGCGGTAGTCACACGCGATGGTAAACCCGTCGGTGAAAGTAGTGCTCTCAACGATGTTGTTTTCCACTCTGGCAGCACCATTACCATGCTAGAATTTGAACTGTTTGTTGAGGGTGAGTTTGTTTATTGTCAGCGCTCTGATGGACTGATTATATCAACTCCAACGGGTTCCACGGCCTATTCGTTATCCGGTGGAGGTCCAATCATGCACCCTAAGTTGGATGCAATTGTTTTGGTACCAATGTTTCCTCATACTCTCAGTAGCCGGCCGCTGGTCATTGGTGGCAACGACGAAATAAAAATTGTGGTAAGTAAGAATAATGAGTGCAACCCTCGATTAACCAGTGATGGCCAGGGTGATATTTCGATTGAGCCTGGTGATGTGGTGTATGTGAGGAAAAAGGCTCATAAAATGAAATTGTTGCACCCGGTAAATAACAGCTTTTATGAAAGTTGTCGTTCTAAGTTAGGTTGGAGTGAAGTTTTATGAGTCAAACCCTGCCGCACGTAGAGGGGTTTGATGTTATCGGTGATGTGCATGGTTGCGCTGATTTACTGCGCCGGCTTCTGGTTAAAATGGGCTATCAAGAAAGCGCAGAGGGTTTCACTCACCCTTTAAGAAAAGTGATATTTCTCGGTGATCTAATTGATCGAGGACCTGCTATTCGAGAGGTTGTGTCGATTGCGAAATCGATGGTGGAGAATGGCAATGCATACGCAGTGGTGGGTAACCATGAGTATAATGCGCTGGTCTATGATTTATTGGTTTCCAATGGTGTGGAAAGTGCCCGTCGAGACAGGCTGGGTGAATTACTCGCTGAATCATTATCTCAATATGAAAACCACCCCGAGTGTTGGCAAGAGGCGTTGGCCTGGTTTAAATCACTACCTTTGCATTTGGAATTTGACGATTTTCGGATTGTACATGCCTGTTGGGATCAAACTAAGGTAGATGATTTGGCGGCTTTGTCATATTCACAGCATCTTAACGATGCGGTTTTTCTCCAGCAATCTACTGTTTTTGGTAGTCCGGAGAACATAATCGTAGAGCGTTTGTTGCGGGGAACAGATCTGAAGTTGGCGGATGGGCTGACGTTAACCGGTGATGACGGGGTGGTTCGACAACGATTTAGAACCAAGTTCTGGACGCATTCACCTAAAACCTACCATGATGTAGTGTTTCAGCCCGATAGGTTGCCAGAGGGCGTAGATTGTCAGCAATTGACGGAGGAAGAAAAAAAGCACCTAGTTTATTATGAGAAAGATGAAAAACCTCTATTTGTAGGCCATTATTGGAGACAAGGTAAACCTCGTCTGATTTGTTCAAATATTGTCTGTTTGGATTATAGTGCCGTCAAACAAGGTAAATTGGTTGCCTATCGGTTCGATGATGGTGACAAGGGGTTGGATGTGTCTAAATTATGGTGGGTTAAATAAAATTGTGACGTTGCGTTTTCGGGCTATTTTAGGAGCGATATATATTCTTGTGGTGTTTCTTGCAGTGCTTGCTGCACAGTGGCAGATGCAGGGTGGTCGTGAGGGAGATGCGGAAAATCGAATCAAACAACTGATGCGACAAGCCTTTTCCTCAATCTTTATAGCGGCAGAACGTGATTCGTACAATGCAGTAAAAAGTGTATCTACCTTATATATGGATAGAGGCCTATCCAAGACAGATCTATTGGTAAAAGATGCAATGTTGGCCGACCTTGGGGCAAAACACGACTTGGATTTTTTCTACGTGTTATCAAGTGGGGGCCACGTCATCGATAGTTTTCATCCTCAAGATGCATTTCTCCCGCAATTTACTAAACCTTTGAGAACGCTTGATAGTGCGCTTTTTAATCAGGTTGTGGGGTTGCGATGGCAAACTACCGGAGTGGGTTATTGGCAGCAAGAGCCCCTCTATCTAAGCGTTGAGAAAGTTGAAGGTGATGATCAAGGTGTACGCTATATAGTTGCGGGTTACTATTTATCATCATTATTTGGCGAACTGAATGCTATCTATGAATTTGAAGCAGGGCTTAGGCCATTGGCGGACCCACTAGAGCAGGAGGGTGTTATTCGGACAAAAAGCCAACTTCAAGGCCTGGTTACCGCACCTATCGATGTTTGGATAATGGATAAAAACTCGTTGAAGGGAGGCGCTATATCTTGGGCATTGACGGGTGTTATTTGCGCCAGTTTAGTGGGGGCGTTATTGATTTGGTTTGTGTTTAGGCAATTGATGGTGAATAGATTACGCGACTTTATTCGGCAGGCCCATGTGATAGGAGGCTCACAGGATTATGGCAAAAGGGTTAAGCTGCGCGGTAATGATGAGCTAAATGACTTGGTAAGCCATTATAATTCTGTCGTGAGTGCATTGGAATACAGCTATAACCTGATGGCAAAGGCTAATCTGATTACGACGGAGTTATTGGGGCGAGTTGACCAAAAAGCGGACAGTGCGCTTGATTTTAATGCTGCGCAATTTACTCCTGCGGGCGCGGTGCAAAATGATAAAGATGATTTGCGTCAGTCATTGGATGTGGTGGCAAAGTTAAGTGATGTTGTTGAGCGTCAAACGTTAGATATTTATTATCAACCTGTGGCTGATGTGGCAACAGGAAAGATAGTTAGTTACGAGGCTTTATGTCGATGGCTCGATCCAGACCTGGGGGTGGTGGAGCCTGCTGACTTTATGGCGTTAGCTGAAAAATCTGGTCAGATGGCGATCATTGGTCAGCAGATGGTCACCAGAGCCTGTAATGATATTAAGAAAGCACACGGGAAAGGACCTGGGCATACCACAGTATCCATTAACTTAAGCTTATCGCAGTTTAATGATCCTGATCTCATCGGCTGGCTTAGTGATGCGTTGAAGAATGCAAAGTTAAAACCTGAGTTTGTTGAGCTAGAGGTGAAAGAATATGCGCTCGCAAGAGATATTGATCAAGCCATAATCATCATCGATAAGTTAATCTCGCTAGGTGTGACAGTTTGTATTGATGATTACGGTCTCAGCCGGTTGTCGCTAATGTATTTACAGCGATTACCGGTGAAGAAAATCAAACTAGCCAAGTCCTTTGCTGACCGTATTGTTAGTGAACCAAAAGAGGTGGCCTTTATCAAGGGTGTGGCTCTGTTTGCTGCTGGTTTGGGGGTAAAAGTAGTTGTTAAAGGCGTGGAAACAGAAGAACAACTTTATACGCTGAAGCGAGTGCCCGATATTTTGTGCCAAGGTTATGCTATTTGTCAGCCAATGCCTGCTGACGAGTTGGCAGAGAAACTAGGGCGAGATGCTAAAATCTAATGCTGCCGTATTTAACGTAAATTACGGACAGTAGCCCCCACTTTTGTTTTTGGCTTGACGAGCTCTCTTAGCGCTATCCACCGATACCTTAAGGGTTTCACCAAACAGGCGCTGCTCATACCCTTTAGATGCTGTGATATACTATGGTCTTTACATTTTCGAGATTACCTCATGCAATTCGATGAAATGATTAACACCATTACCCCAGAAGCGTATCAAAACCTTAAGCGCGCAGTAGAATTAGGGAAGTGGCCTGACGGTGAGCGTCTAAGTAAGGATCAGCGAGAGCAGTGCATGCAAGCGGTGATTGCTTATGACGCTAAGCATCTTTCTGAAGATGAAAGGGTAGGGCAGATTGATATGGGCAAAAAGGAAGAAGGCGAAGTATGTGATAGCCATGATCACAATACGCCAGATACTAGCGCGTCAGATATTAGCCCGGTAAAGATTATTAAGTCGTAAATTTTCTTGCGAGTGCACCTATAGTGAGTGCGCTCAACACATCTATTGTTTAGGAAATATCATGTCTATCACGTCTAGCACATCTATCGTACAAAGCGCTCCAGAAGCTATTTATCTTACTGATTATCAGGTGCCGCCCTATTTAATMTCAAATACCGATTTGGTGTTTGATTTAGGTGAAGCATACACTGATGTGACAGCGTTACTTAAAGTGAATAAGAATCCTGCGTCCGATGTTCATGATGCTGTGTTAGAGCTGGTGGGTGCAAATCTGGAGTTGCAAAGCTTGGCCATTAATGGCGAAGAGCTGGGGCAGGAGCGTTACCAGGTTAACGGTGAAGTGTTGCGTATTAGTGACGTGCCGGATCAATTTGAGTTGAGCGTTCATACCCGGATAAAACCACAGGAGAATACTTCGCTAGAAGGTTTGTATTTATCCAAAGGAATGTATTGTACCCAGTGTGAAGCGGAAGGTTTTAGAAAGATAACCTATTACCTCGATCGCCCCGATGTGATGAGCCGATTTACTACCAAAATTATTGCAGATAAAGCCTCGTACCCAATACTACTTTCAAATGGCAATCCCGTAGGTAAAGGGGAAGAAGGCAGCCGTCACTGGGTAAAATGGGAGGATCCGTTTAGCAAACCTTGTTATTTGTTTGCCCTGGTTGCTGGTGATCTAAGTGTGTTGAAAGACACCTTTACCACCATGACAGGTCGAACCATCGATCTGCAGATTTTTGTGGAACCCCATGACCTGGATAAATGCGATCATGCTATGGATTCTCTTAAGCGCTCAATGCGTTGGGATGAAGACGTTTATGGTCGTGAATATGATCTTGATATCTACATGATTGTCGCGGTATCACATTTCAATATGGGCGCGATGGAAAACAAAGGGCTCAATATTTTTAATACATCTTGTGTCTTGGCTAAACCGGAAACTACCACTGATGCTGGATTTCAGCGAGTAGAAGCAGTTATTGCTCATGAGTATTTCCACAATTGGAGTGGCAACCGGGTCACTTGTCGAGATTGGTTTCAGTTAAGTTTGAAAGAGGGTTTTACGGTATTTCGTGATCAAGAATTTTCCGCCGATATGGGTTCCAGAACCGTCAAGCGGGTAGAAGACGTGAACATGCTCAAAACAGTGCAGTTTGCTGAAGATGCTGGGCCGATGGCTCATCCTATTCGCCCCGATAGCTATCTGGAGATTAATAACTTTTATACGGTTACGGTTTATGAAAAGGGCGCAGAAGTCGTCCGTATGCTTCACACTTTAATGGGCGCAAGTGAATTTCGTAAAGGTTGTGATCTGTATTTTAATCGCCACGATGGCCAAGCGGCAACCTGTGATGATTTTGTGGCGTCGATGGAAGATGCGAGTAAATTGGATTTTTCTCATTTCAAAGAATGGTATCGCCAGGCCGGTACACCGGTAGTTGGTGTAAGCGGGCAGTATGATGAAGCAACCTCTACCTATGAGCTGACGTTAACGCAACGTACTCCTGATACCCCAGGACAAACCAATAAGGTACCACTGCAGATTCCTGTTGCGGTGGGGTTGCTGGATGAGCTAGGCAATGATTTGCCTTTAACCCTAGAAGGCAATGAAAATAAACCCAGTTCGGAATCACTGGTATTGTCATTGACCGAGCAGGAGCAGGTTTTTCGTTTTGTTGATGTTGCTTCTCAGCCGGTACCTTCGGTATTACGAGGGTTTTCTGCGCCAGTAAAATTAGAGCATAGTCAGTCTAATGATGAGTTGGCATTTTTAATGTCCAATGACAGTGATGGCTTTAACCGTTGGTCAGCCAGTCAGCAATTGGCGGTGAATGTTATGCAATCAATGATTGAACGTGATGCAGCGGGCTTGTCACTTGAAAGTAGTGAGGTGTTAAACCGTGCTTATGGTCAATTGTTAAAAGATGACAGTTTAGACAAAGCGATGATTACTAGCATGATGTCATTGCCGTCCGAAGCTTATATGGCACAAATAAGTGAGCAAGTTGATCCTGGTGCAATACACCGTGTTAGACGGTCCTTACGCCAAGACTTAGGAGAGAATCTACAGTCCCAATTATTAGCGGTGTATCAAGCGATACCGCTTGAATCAAGTTATGTATTTTCAGCGCAAGCAATTGCTCAACGAGGATTACGGAATGCTTGTTTGAGCTATTTGATGTTGCTAGATGACTCCGCGATGGAATCGTTGTGTCTTGAGCAATATAACCAGGCGTCAAATATGACGGATCAAGCTGCCGCATTTCATGCTATTACGCATTCTGAATCCGAACATAAACAATCGGTGGTTGATCAGTTTTATGGTCAGTGGAAAGATGAGGCGTTAGTGATTGATCAATGGTTTATGGTTCAGGCTAGTGCTCCCAGTGTTGGAGGGTTGGCTCGTGTCGAGGCGTTGATGGAACACGAAGCATTTGAAATTACAAACCCTAACAAAGTTCGAGCGCTTGTTGGTGGGTTTTGTAATGGCAACCTGGTTAACTTTCATAACAAAGACGGTTCGGGGTACCGGTATTTAGCGGATAGGATTATTCAGTTGAACACATTGAACCCTCAAATAGCGTCGCGCTTATGTGGAATGTTGAGCCGCTGGAAAAAGTATCATCCGGATTATGCGAACCCCATGAAGACTGAGCTAGAGCGTATTTTTGCGGCACCACTGTCTCCTGATGTATATGAAATTGTGTCAAAAAGCTTAAAGTAGTGACGGTGTTTTTATCGTGGGTTAAATTCTGAAATTTCGCTATCGCTTCTATCAATTTCATACGGCATGGGACTTGATAGAAGCATTTGTTATAGAGCCATTAGTTATAAAAAGAAGGTTTTATAATAAGCCTATAATTGCCTTTTGTTTCGTTTTGTTACTAGGCAACACCAAGAAAATTTATTGCTGTTAGAGTTAGCCAAGTCCGCGATTTAAGGTGTAAATTTTGGTATTGGCTACGAGGTTTGGGCAATGTTCTTTGGGGCATAGCTCTTGGAAATATAGCTTTTGGAAATATAGCTCTAGGGTAATTTGTTCGTCGGTAGTACTCGCCGCGATGTTGTTTTCGCTGCCCCAGAGTGCGAATGCCAGAGACACCAGTAAGGCAGCCGAACGGGGGGCAGCTGTCTTGACGCCGTCTATTTTGACGCCCTCTATTTTGACACCCTCTATTTTGACCCCATATGGCGCCGAGCGAAAAGGTAATAAAAAGGGCACTATCCCAGAATGGACCGGGGGTATTACTCAATCCGATATACCCAAAGAATATAGTAAACCTGGCCAGTATCACCCGAACCCATACAAGGATGATAAGCCTCTATATAAAATCACTGCGGACAATATGCAGCTGCATACAGAGAAACTCAGTGTTGGTTTGCAGGGGTTGCTTAAGACGTACCCGAAGACATTTTATGTGCCTGTGTATGCTACCCGGCGTAGCGCTTCTGCACCTCAGAGAATATATGACAATATCGCCAAAAATAGGCTGACTGCAGAGTTAACTAATGCAGGGTCGGGTATTAGTAATGCGTTTGGCGGGGTGGCTTTTCCTCTGCCCTATAATGAATCAGGTGAGGTCGAACCCTTAAAGATTCTTTGGAATCATTTGACCCGGTGGCGTGGCGTTTATGTAAAGAGTCGCTCTGCCGATGTTGTAGTACAAAAAAATGGAGCATATTCTCTTGTGACCAGCGAACGGGAATATGACTTTTTGTATTATCATGAAGATGGTGATTTTAATGGTTTAGCTAATCGGCTGTATAACTCTTTATTGTTTATAAAAAGCCCTGCACGTATGGCTGGTGGAGCACTGTTGGTGCAAGAGACCATCGATCAGTTAAAGGATTCTCGACGAGTTTGGGGTTATAGCTCTACGCAGCGTCGGGTTAGAAAAGCGCCTGTTTTGACCTATGATACACTAACCCCTTCAGCAGAAGGCTTAGTCACCATAGATGATCTTGGCATGTTTAATGGTTCGCCAGATCACTTTGATTGGACGTTTGTCGGTAAAAGGGAGATGCTAATTCCGTATAATAATTATGCACTCGATGACCCGAGCTTAAAACATGAAACGCTGTTGATGAAGGGGCATGTTGATCCGGCGAGTACTCGTTATGAATTGCATCGAGTTTGGGTAATAGAGGCGACAGTAAAAGATAATATATCTCATCTCTATTCCCGCAGAATGTATTATGTAGATGAGGATAGTTGGAGTATTGCCTTGGTTGATCAATATGACGCTCAAGGAGGCTTGTGGCGCACGACGATTGCGTATTTGATGAATTTTTATGAGGTGCCAGCGTTATGGTCTGTGATGAATGTTTACCATGATTTGGTCTCAGAGCGTTACTTTGCATCGCTGCTTGATGCTGACGTAGAGCGATCAATGGTGTTTGACGATAAGGCGCCCCCACCACAATATTTTAAACCTGCCGCCTTGCGTCGACGTGGACGTTAATAGGAATTGTGCCGTAGTTGGGATGTAGTTGATATGTGATTGGTATGTGGTTGAGCATAAGATGAACGATAGTACCTTGTGTTGGGTTATACTAGACTCGTAGTCGTACTATTTTTGAGTTGATAGTTACGTTATAGTGGCGTCCTATTCACACGTTTAGATAGCTTTATACAGGTTTAGATGGTTGTTTTTATGCTAAAGATACGATTATTAGTAGGTTGTGCACCTCGCTTGACGAAATTTCGGACGTCATTGCTTTGGGTTTGTGTTTTTTTACTGTCATTTAGTACCGCTGTGGATGCAACAAACAATAAAGGTATGTTGGAAACACGATATTCCATTATGTCCATGAAAGCAGCGACAGCCTTATTGGTTGATGCCATAGCGGTGAATGACAAGCTTGTGGCGGTGGGTACTCGCGGTCATATCTTGGTGTCTCAGGATGGCGGGAAGAACTGGAAGCAGGCAAAAGTACCTACGCAAAACCTCATTACTGGTGTGTATTTTGCCAACGAGAAAGATGGCTGGGCAGTAGGTCATGAGGCGGTTGTCCTACATACCAGTGATGGTGGTGAAAATTGGGACTTTCAATATGGCGCACCCTATATGCCGGAAGGTGTTGACGTGCCTAATAGCCCTAGTGACGAGATGATGAATGATAGCGCGGAAGATGAATATTTTATGGATCGTTCGGGTTCGCCATTACTCGATGTTTGGTTTAAGAATGAAAAAGAAGGCTTTGCTGTAGGAGCGTACGGATATTTTTTGCACACCGATGACGGTGGTGAAACCTGGGCCGATTGGTCCGGACGTTTGGGTAATGAAGATGGTTGGCACCTTAATGCTATCGTTTCACCGGATGATGAATTGATCTATGTGGCGGGAGAAAAGGGTGTGTTGTTTCGTTCTACTGATGGCGGAGAAACTTGGATTGCGTTAAAAAGCCCATATGACGGCTCATTCTTTGGGATGGTTGTTGGTCCTGGTACAAATGAAGCCCTAGTGTTTGGCTTGCAAGGCCATATTTTCAAAACCTCAGATCGTGGTGATAGCTGGCGTGAAATAGAAACTGCAAATCAGAACGGTCTGATGGCAGCAACCTTGGTTGGCAAGCATGGCATTATCGTGGTTGGAAACGGGGGGGTCATGATGTTTAGTAACGATGGCGGCGATAGTTTCGTAAAACACGTGACTGATGATCGAAATTCCATTGCTGGCATTGTGCAAGTAGATGGCGACAAGCTGTTGTTGGTGGGACAGGGCGGGGTGAAGCTTGCCACACCTAATAAATCACTCACCAGTTTAAATCAATAGTCAAGCCAGTTAAGGTTAACGCATACCATGTCAGATAAAGCCTCTATTTTTGAAAAAGTACTTTTTTCCTATCGTATCCCTATATTAATCATTTTCACATTTGTCACCGTGTTTCTTGGATTTAATGCCATGCAAATCAGCATGGATACCAGCATGAGAAAAATGGTGCCGTTGAACCATGAATATATACAGAACCTGTTAAAACATAAGGATGAGCTAAGTCTTGGTAATGATCTCCGGATTGCGGTGGAAGTTACCGAGGGGGATATTTTTACTAAAGAATTTTTGCAAGTTCTTAAAGATGTTACAGACGAGGTTTTTTATCTACAGGGTGTTGATAAATCCAAGATCAAGTCACTGTGGACCCCCAATGTACGCTGGGTAGAAGTCACAGAAGAAGGCTTTATTGGTGGTGAGGTTATTCCAGCTACCTATGATGGTTCAGATGAAGCCATAGAAACATTACAACAAAATGTTTTAAAGTCTGGTCAAGTGGGAAGACTGGTTTCCGATGATTTTAAATCCGCCATTGTTTATGTACCTTTATTGGATCTGGATGAAAGTAAAGGTGAGAAGCTTGATTACTCCCGGTTATCTAAAGACTTAGAAGAAAAAGTGAGGGATCGCTTTCAAGACGATAAAATAAAAATCCATATAATCGGTTTTGCAAAAAAAGTCGGTGATTTGATTGATGGTGCCCAAGGAGTCGCAGTATTTTTCTTGATCACTATCGCCATCACCACCATGTTATTGTTGTTTGATACACGATGCTGGAAAAGTTCGGTTACTGTTGTGGTTGGTTCTATCTTTGCCGTGGTTTGGCAATTGGGTATTGTCAGCCTTTTGCATGGCTGGGTTGAAAGTCTAAAGGCTTCAGGAGCTTGGCCTGCCTTTGTGGAAAGGTTTCCAAGTTTTGAAGCCATACAGTTTGGCATTGATCCTTATTCTATGTTGGTGCCATTTTTGGTTTTTGCCATAGCGGTGAGCCATGGTGTGCAGATTATTAATGAAATGACCGTAAGATCTGCCAATGGCGATGATAATTTTACTGCAGCCTCGGGTGCTTTTAGGGCTCTATATATCCCAGGTATTTTAGCGTTAGCCAGTGATGCAATTGGTTTTATTACTTTGTGGTTTATTGATATTGGTGTGATCAGAGAGTTAGCGATCACTGCTAGTGTGGGTGTTGCCACAATAATTTTAACTAAGTTGGTCTTTGTACCCATCGTACTGTCATTCATTGGCGTGGAGAAGGCGGGCGTTGAGTCAGTGCGACGCAAGCAAAAGAATCCACCAAAGATATGGAAGTACCTTGCGAATTTTGCCGACCCAAAGGTAGCGGTGATTTCTATCGTGGTGGCAGTGATTCTGGCAGGCGTTGGCATCAATATTAAGCAAGACTTGAAAATAGGCGATTTGGACCCTGGTGCACCAGAGCTTCGACCAGATTCTCGATATAATCTAGACGACCGTTTTATCGTTGCTAACTATTCCGTCAGTGCCGATGTGTTGGTGGTTTTGGTGGAAACACCTGACGAGAGTTGTTCGAATTATGGAGCGATGAATGCCATCGATCGTTTTATGTGGCATATGGAAAATGTACCTGGAGTGCAGTCATCATTATCGTTGGTTACCGCGTCTAAGTTAGTGACAACCGGGAATAACGAGGGCAGTCTTAAATGGCGAGAAATATCTAAAATTCAAGATATTTTGAACAGTTCTATGGGTCAGTTGCCCAGTGGGTTGATGAATTTGAACTGCAGCTTAGCGCCGGTATTTTTATTCCTGGATGATCATAAAGCGGAAACACTCGAGCGGGTTGTTACCGCCGTGTCTGATTTCGCGGTGATAAATGATGACCCTGAAGTTGCCAGGTTTGTGCTCGCCTCGGGCAATGCGGGAGTTGAAGCAGCTACCAACCAAACCATTGCTAAAGCTGAAGTGACGATGCTAACGCTGGTTTATTTAGTGGTATGTACCATGGTCTTTATTACCTTCCGATCATGGCGGCCAGTGGTCTGCATTGTATTGCCGTTGCTGCTGACATCGATCTTGTGTGAGGCATTGATGACGATCATGGGTATTGGGGTCAAGGTGGCTACGTTGCCGGTTATTGCGCTAGGTGTGGGTATTGGTGTGGATTATGGTATCTACATCTATGCCAAGATGAATTTTCACATGCAACGCGGATTAGACGTGAAAGATGCTTACTTTGAGACGTTACGTGTTACCGGTAAGTCTGTTGTATTTACGGGTATTACCCTGGGCTTTGGGGTTGGTACTTGGATCTTCTCTGATATTAAGTTCCAAGCGGATATGGGTATATTACTGACGTTTATGTTTGTTTGGAACATGATCGGGGCGATTTGGTTGTTACCTGCATTGGCAGAATTTCTTGTGGGCAAAAAGCATCGTAGAGATAATCTTATCTAGAGGTGCCCTAGAGATGGTTGGTTGCAAAGAGGGATGCTTTGCAACCAACCATCGCGTGGTATTGGTAAGTACTAATTAGTGCTGACTTCCCCAGGTTCGCCATAATAGAACTGGTTCGTTATCCAAAATACGCTACTGTCTGTTCCGCCAATATTAGCGGTCTTTAGGTGGTAGTGATAAATCGCCGTAGAGAAGTCGCCGGTGCAGTGGGAATGTCCATTGTAGCTGTCTATAGAGGGTACGGCAGCGCTATTGCAATCGGTTTCACTGCTGCCCACAGGGCCGTAAACGGGAAAACCATCCATTAAAAATCCCATCAATAATCCCGCGTTGTTGCCGCTATCTTCTATCCAGGTATATACGGAGTCACCTTCGGTATTGGCTTGATCAATGATACTGCCGCCTAAATCTCTTATCAGGCATACTGGGTCTACATGGTAATGATAAATGCCGGTATTTTGCGGATGCCCAGAACATTGGTCAAAGGTGAAAAGCTCATCGGTGATATTATCCCCTGGGGCTGCATTCTCGTTAAAAAAGGAAACGCCATTCAGTGCAATGCCAATGGTGGCGAAAGTGGTGGCTGTTTTAATTGTTGCTGATGCAGGTGCAATAGGCATTTTCATAATGATGGCTTGTTCTTCGATCATATTGCTACCCGCCGAGTGAGCGGTTTGGCTGCCATCATAAACCGGGCTAAATTTATGGATGTTGGTTTCGAAGTCGAAATCTTCTTGATGTTGATGGCCGGTCTCATAATAAACCGACTCATGTTCCGGTAGGTTAGTGGATTCCACCACGATAAAATCTGCGCTGCCATCACTATTGATATCCTGCGTGCAGACGTTTACTAGGTATTGGGAATTTGTCGTGGTGTACTTGGTTAATGCCGTGACATAGGCGCTAGGGATGTTTTCAAAATTGTTCTGCCCATTACAAATAGATGCGGCGGAATCAATGGTCTGAGTCTCTGAATCGGTTGTATTGTTATCATTGGTCGTATTATTACTCGAACTCCCTCCGCCACACGAACTCAAACCTAGTGAGGCTGTTAATCCAATTAATATCAGAGTGTTAGGTCGTTTGTTTAACATGATACGAATCCCAAATGAGAGAAAACAATACGAATTACATTGTTTAATCAACTATAGTACGAATCCAGTACTAATCTATCATTAAGGTATCGGGTTAGTCATTAATACGAATAGCACAGAGCAACACTAAAAAGTAAAACTCCCACCCTCGCCATCCTCATTCCCATGCGTGGGAATGAGTGATTAGTTATGCCTGGTAGGTTGTTCTGTCTATAGATGACTTAACTAAGAGAGGGGTGGAGGTCGGCCAGCGCGTTGGATTGTTGTGGGGCCTGTGCCTTTTTTTCGATGCTTCCGCAGGCGTCGAGTAATAGTTGGTTATCCCATTCGTCGATAGGTTTTTCTCGGTAGAGTACCGCCTGTAAATCATTCACGGCGGTTCTAAGGTGTTTGTCGTCGATGTGCTGCAGTATGGCAGCGGACGAGCGTATGCTGCGGTCTTGCAGCATTTGTGCGGCCCATAAGGCTAGGTACTTCTCTGTGTGCCTCGGTTCTTTATTGTTGCACGCTTTAGCAAAATGCTGATAATTTTCTTTTAGCTTTTGCGAAGAGAACGGCGACTCGAGTGCTACATTTTCGGTGATTGTTGAGGGCTTTTTACGTCGAAGAGCCCAAACAAGCGCGATGACTGTCAATATCCAAAGTGTCGTGGCTGCAGCGGCTATCCATACCCATGTTGAGTTCTCAGGTAATGCAGTTATTGGCGTGGCAGGTGGTGCGAAATTGGCGCTATTTAGCGTGGGTGGTGGTGCGCTGACAGTGGCGTCAGTTTGATGGATGCGTTGGGTTCCCGTGACGTTGATATTTTTAGCTGGAATTTTTGCTATTTCAAGTTTGTTGGATTGGGTGTTCCACCAATGCACATTAATCGCAGGAAGCTGCACCGTGCCGCCTTTGCTTGGGATGACAGCATAGGATTCTATACGTTCACTGACAACACCATCGGGGCCTTGGGTGGAGCCATAGCGTGGTTGATCAGGGTAGACCTTGATGTCTTTACCACCGGGTTGTGGTAGTGGTGGTAGTAGTGACGCGGCAATGCCGGTGGCTCTTAGTGTAATGGTACGTGTTGTGGGCTCGCCTACTTTGTACTGCGGATTATTTGGAGACCATTGCTCGGATAGTGACAGTTTATGGGCTGGAATCCAGGGTACATTTTTTGGGTATGAAGCGGGGATGGCTTTAACATTGATGGTTATTGCTTGTGATTGACGACGAATTTGTTTGCCCGCATTCCCAAATGGGTTGAATGAAAAGCGTTGGACGTTGGATGCAATAGCACCGGTCAATTTTGATGGTGGAATGACAAGTTTACCGCTCTTTTGAGGGTAGATTGCGAAGCGATATTCCGTCACGGTATAGGGTTGGCCATTATATTTTTCAGTGTAAGACCTGGGTTCTCCTAGGTTTTCGATGACCACATTTTCTACTTCAGGCTTGCTGAGGGATGCATTGGCCAATTGCGAACGCTGATAGACTCGGAGGTAGAAAATGACTTGTTCTTGTACGTAGACCTCTTTTTTGTCAGTAGTTGCATCAAGAAAAATCAACTGTGTTTTCTTTTTGCCGGTGGCAGCCCTGGATCGTTTGGCAACGTTTATGGTGATGGCTTTGGTTTTGGTTTTACCGTATTTTATCGGCGGAATAACAACATAGCCCTCGCTTTTGGGCAGCAGTGTGAGTTGCCATTTTGTTTCTGAGGTGATTTCCCCATTGATGAGACGCACTTGGCTGGTTTGCTGGTTACTCAATATTTCAAAATCTTGTTTGAGTGGTGACAAGTCGGGGTTCTTGTTATAGGCCTGCTCGTCGGCCTTGAGTGTGAGTAACAAGCTGGCACCAACTTGCAATTTTTTCGTGTCCACTGAGGCGGTGAAATTGAGCGCGTTGACGGTCGTCAACGGCATCAACAGCAGAATGAAAACGCTAATGTGTAATAACCGGGCTACCATTGTTTATCCTCAACTGGCTGATTGCGACGTAGCTTGGATTCTTGGGCAAATTTACGTCTTAATAGTCCGCCTGGATCGTCGGGGATTCGGCGTAACCATTGTTCTAATGCTTGTTTGTCTTCTTTATCTAGGTTGCTCTGTTCAATTTCCTGCGGAGAAGGTTTCTTTTTCGACTCTTCTTCAGCATTTTTTTCTTGTTCGGATTTTTCCTGGTCTTTGTCTTTAGCGTCTTTCTCTTCGTCGTCTTTATTTTGCTTATCTTGATCTTGTTGGTCTGATTCTTCTGGTCTTGCTCTTCTTGGTTCTGTTGTTGCTCAGATTTTTCTTCGTCTGAGTCTTTGTTATCGTCGGACTTCTTGTCTTCCTGGTCTTTTTTATCTTGATCGCCTTTTTGTTTGTCGTCGTCTTTGCTTTCCCCGTCACCTTCTTGTTCTTGTTGCTGTTCCTGAATTTTTTTGACGAGTTCCTTGTTGTTTTTGGCGTCTTGCATGTCTGGGTCAAGGGATAATGCCTGGTCATAGGCATCGATAGCACCGTCGAAGTTCTGTTGCTTGGCGAGAGCGTTGCCTAAATTGTAATGGTTATCCGCCGTGTTGCCGTCATTCGTTGTAATGTGTTGTTGCAAGGTATCGGCACTTTCTTGATAGTTGCCACTCTTGTACTGGGCGCTGGCTTTCCATTCAGGATCATTAAACAGCTCGGCGGATTGTTCTATTTGGTTGTTTCTCCAAGCCGCTTGTCCTTGCTGATCTTTTGTTTGCCACAAATCATCCCATTCGGCAGCTTCAGCGGAAGGAGGTTGGGATAGGGTTAACAGTGTCGGCAGCAATAACATACTAAGCCAGCCGCGACGATTGGCCATGGCGGCGAGAGGTAGCAATAGCAAAACAAATAGCAGGCCAGATTCTTCCCAGGTGTCGAAGTCTCTATCGGTTTCAGTGGTATCGTCGTTGAGTAAGCTGCTCGAGTTTCCCATCAGATAATTGATATCTTCATCATCGCTACTTAACGTCGAAAAGCGACCGTTGAGGGCTTTGGCTGCGGTTTTAAGTCGCTGTGGATTCAGTTTGGGCACGACGATGCCACCGTTTGCATCCCTCACAAAGGACCCTTCGGACAAGGGTATGGGAGCGCCGTCATTAGTGCCGATGGCAAAAATAGATACTGGGGTTAACGATGGATTAAGGAATTTTTTCACTTTAGTGACAAAGTCCGAGGGTACATCATCAGTGATGAGCAACAGCTGACCTTTATTGATGCCGGCTTGGTGCAAAAGCTCAACCGCTTTTTCTACGGCTAGGGCGGGGCTGCTGCCCTTGATAGGCATGATCTCTGGTGAAAGGGATGTGACCATGCTGAGAATAGTGTGGGTATCGTCAGTAAGAGGGGAGACCACGTGGCTTGTACCAGCATAGGTGATTAGACCCGTAAGACCTTCTTTGCTTTGATTCAATATGTCGCTAAGTTTGTGTTGCGCGCGAGTAAG
>NVVG01000030.1 GCA_002402125.1 Moraxellaceae bacterium | reverse complement strand
CTGACTCTTCCCCGGCACCAAAAACAGTAGTAAGTTTGGGGACTATAAGAGGGTTATCTCCAGAAGAGCCTACCAAGTTAGGCAGTTACTATTCAGCATCGGTTGCTTATCATGGCTGGTTAACCGATATCAGTAATACAACCGCTGAGCCCGCAGCCTATGCCGCGGAGAAAGRTTCACGCTATAAACAGCGSCCKAATACCTTTGCGGTTGCGCTGGCGTCGCCACTGCCCAGCATCAAAATCCCGCTAGCAAGCGGCCGTGAGGTCACCATGGTGCCGTTCGCAAAATCACCGGGTGGTGGCATTAGTTCCAGTCCATCTGACTTTCAGCCAACAAATCAGATTGTTGATTTTTATGTTGAGTCACTGACGCCCACMTCGGGTAGTTTCTTGATTAATTTTGAGGACGTTGAGCAAGGCGCGGAYCATGATATGGATGCTATTGCTCGATATAGCTACAYYYTGAACGSWGATRATACGGTGACMATCACGGTGGATTCACAATATGCCGCRGGTAGTATTGATCAGCATATGGGCTATGTTATTTCTGGAACCACAAAAGACGGTGTCTACCTTGAGGTTAAGGACATTGGTGGAGCCGATATTGTCTATTACCTAGATACGCCAAGCGGGGTTTGGGCGGGTGATTCTAGAGGTTCAACTTTGTTAGGTTATACTTCTACGCGTACGTTCACCCCCGGCTCCGCAACGGGCGCAACTTTGTTAAAAGACCCATTATGGTATGCCGCAAAATGGGGTGGATTTATCGATCAAAATGATAATGATATGCCCGATCTTGATGCCGAATGGGATGAGGATATGGATGGCGATCCGGACAACTACTTTCTTGTAACCAATGCATTAGGACTTGCTGACCAGTTGGGAGATGCCTTTGATGAAATTTTGGCTCGTAACGGATCGGCTGCCGCAGTTACGGTAAATTCCGGTTCTCTTAGTAGCGACACCTTACTTTTTCAAGCATTGTTTGATGCGGAAAACTGGATTGGATCAGTGTTGGCGTTACCGATTCAGGCGGATGGTACGGTTGTCAGTGGTACTGAGGTATGGAACGCAAGGGATACCCTTAAAGCGCAGGCTGCAAGCAGTGGTTTTGATACCGGCCGTCATATTTTGACTTACGATAGTGTGGATAGCAAAGGCATCCCGTTCCGCTGGCCTACTAATTATCTTGCCCCTGGCACGGATGATCTTGCTCCTGCAGAGATTACTGCGTTATTGGTGGGTGTATCTTCTGATCAGCAGGCTCATGGTGCTGATGTGATTGACTATATTCGCGGCGATGCAAGTGAAGAGCAGGGGGTCTTGGGTGCTTCTCGAGCGTTCAGAACAAGGGATGGTTATGTATTAGGTGACGTTGTTCACTCTGATCCGGTTTATGTGCCTGAGCCAGGTTTTTTCTATGAAGATACTTGGGATACCATTGGCTCGGCAACGGCTCCGGAAAATAGTGCAAGTCAAAAATACAGTGACTTTAGAGCAATATTTAAAGACCGTAAGCCCGTATTATATTTTGGCGCCAACGACGGCATGTTCCATGGTGTTAATGCATGGCAAGGATCGTCGGGTGCGGGCAATGAGGTGTTAGCTTATGTGCCTACCCCTATGTATACCAATTTGCGCCAATTATCGCGGCCCTCATATAGCCATAACTATTATGTTGATGGCCCCTCGGTTTCTGTCGATGCATTTTTTGATGGCTCTGATAACTTGTGGCATACCGTATTGGTCGGTACGTTGAGAGGTGGCGGTCAGGGTGTTTTTGCATTGGATGTTTCTGACCCTCATGGTATTTCTGCTAGTTACCCTACCTTTGATGAAAATAATGCTGAGAGAATAGTGTTGTGGGAATTCACCGATGCGGATGATGCTGACTTAGGTTATACCTTTGGTAAGTCTTCTATTGTCAGGATGGCAAATGGAAAGTGGGCAGCTATATTTGGGAATGGATTTAATAATACCTATGCTGATGGTACGGTTAGTACTACCGGTAATGCCGTAATCTATATTGTTGATATTGAAGATGGCAGCCTGATCAAAAAGTTTGATACAGAGGTTGGGTTTGCAGATGATCCTACTGCAGCAAATCGCCCGAATGGAATAAGCGAGCCTGCACCAGTGGATGTTAATGGTGATGGTATTGTTGACTATATCTATGCGGGTGATCTGTTTGGGAATATCTGGAAATTTGATGTGTCATCCGATTCAGTGTCGAATTGGAAAAGTTATCATCGTTCTGGCCTCATCCCTACGCCATTTTACAGCGCCAAAGATGCGTTGGGTAATGCGCTTCCTATCACCTCAAGGCTTCAGGTTAGTACTCACCCGCTATATCAAACCGGGGAAAACTATATGATTTACTTTGGAACTGGAAAGTACTTAGAGGGAAGTGATAATTCAGGTATTGGCGAGTTAACCCAAACATTTCATGGCCTTTGGGATAATGGCAGTGTAATTACGGGGCGTTCAGTTTTAGTGCAGCAAGAAATAACCGGCGAGTCGTCAGTGAGTGATTCGGGTGGTACCTTTATCGGTAATTTCAGAGAGATAACGACGAATGAAGTACCTTGGACTGGCGCTTCAGCAAAAAGAGGTTGGTATATGGATTTGCTCAATAGCTCAGGTTCCAACAATTATGGTGAGCGTCAAATTAGTAATGCGATTATTCGGAATGGTCGAATTATTTTCACAACATTAGTACCTTCAACGGATGTTTGCGCCGCGGGCGGTTCGGGTTGGTTAATGCTGCTTGATGCAGCGAGCGGGGGAGCATTAGAGGGTGATCCGTTGAATACCGACGGAACGCTAACGGCAGTTGGGGGTATTCAGCCTGGTGGAGCCGATGGCGGAATTCCTTCGGTGCCCGCGATACTTACTCTTAATGAGAGCGGTGAGGAAGTTATGATTTTGGGAACGTCTACCGCGGGAGTGGTATCAATAATGACGCCCGACACCAAGCGCAGGGGTAGGGTTAGCTGGCGTGAAGTGAAATAATGAAGTGAAATAGCACAATGCGCTTGGGGTAAAGTAAGTGTTTGAACTAAACAGAAGAAAGGGCAGTGGTGATTTGTATAAATCGCCCGCTACCCTAATGAGAGAGGTGTAAATGAAAAATAATTCTGGAATGACATTGATAGAACTTATGATCGTGGTCGCAATTATTGGGATATTGGCGGCGGTCGCGTTTCCATCGTATTCAGAAAGTGTCCGGCAAGCGAATAGAGGCGATGCTCAGTCTGGATTAATGCAACTGGCCCAGGCTATGGAACGATTTTATGGGGTGAATTATACTTATGTTGGAACCGGTGCTTCTGGCGGTGGGAGTTCTGGTGCGCCAGTGTCAACGGTGTTTGCGCATACAACAACCCCTTTTGATGGTACTACCGCGTATAATTTAACGCTGGTGGCGACAGCCACGACGTTTACAGTAACCGCAACCCCGACAGGGGCTCAAACCAGTGATACCTGCGGAACGCTGACCTTGGCTCAAGATGGCGCTAAAGGTTCAGCAGGCACTGATTGTTGGTGACTTTTAAGGCAAATGAAACAGGCCCATTTCCTTGGAAGTTGGGCTTTTTTTATTGTCTGTAGCGAATGTTAATGGTCTATATTTCAAAATCAATATTATCAATTAAACGTGCGCCACCCATCTGAGCGGTAGCCAAAATCACAAAGTGGATATCGTTTGCTGTTGCGGGTTGAAGGTTTTCTGCGTTACAGATATTGAAGTAACCCGCACCAAAACCCCCTTGAGTTAACGCTTCTCTTGCGTCTTTGGTTATTTGGGCAAAGTTCTTTTCACCCAGGGTGATTTTTTCTTTTGCTATTCGCAGTTGTTGATATAACAAGCTGGCTTTGCTTTTTTCTTCTTGGGTGAGGTAACCGTTGCGAGAGCTCATGGCCAGGCCGCTTTTTTCGCGTACGGTTTCAACACCGATGATGCGAGTGGCAAAACACAATGCCGTTGTCATGCGACGGATGACGGCAAGTTGTTGAAAGTCTTTTTTGCCAAATAGGGCGATGTCTGGCGTAACGATGTTGAATAATTTGCAAACCACGGTTGATACACCGTCAAAATGGCCAGGGCGGTCGGCGCCACAATGATTCTCCGTGATGTCATGGACTTGTACGGTTGCCCATCCACTGGTTTCTGCTGGGTACATTTCTTCGGCGCTAGGGGCGAATAATAAGTGGCAACCTGCAGCGGCTAGTTTCTCGCTGTCGGCTTCAAGTGTGCGAGGGTAAGAACTAAAGTCTTCACCTGCACCAAATTGAGTGGGGTTCACAAAAATACTCGAAACCATAAAGTCGGCGTGTTTATGGCCTTCGTGTAATAGGCTGATGTGGCCTTCGTGCAGATTGCCCATCGTGGGTACAAACCCGACAGTTTTGCCCGCGCGCTTTTGTTCGGCAATGGCGCTTCTTAGTGCTTGGATGGTGTTAACGGTTTGCATGGTGTGCTTTCCTAGCATGTTGGCAGTTGTTTAGTCGAAACCATGTTCTGGTTTGGGAAATGTGCCATTGGTTACCGCTTGGTGGTAAGCCGCTATCGCGCCCTGAATTGAACCGTCACCATCGGGCATGAAATTATGTACAAATTTGGCAACTTTTCCCGTGGTTGCACCAATCATGTCATGTAAAACCAATACTTGGCCATCGGAAGAGGGGCCGGCGCCAATGCCGATCACCGGGATAGTGACCTTGGTCATGATCTCTGCCATTAGGTCGCTGGGAATGCATTCAAACAGTAATATTGCCGCCCCGGCTTTTTCTGCGGCAATAGAGTCGTTAATTAAGGCTGCTCTACTTTCCTCATCTCTGCCTTGAACTTTGTAGCCACCAAATTTGTTAACCGACTGTGGTGTTAAACCCAGATGAACACAGACAGGAATGCCACGTTCGGTTAATTTTGACACGGTGTTAGTGAACCAACTGCCACCTTCAACTTTGACTAAATGCCCGCCGGCGCGCATTAATTGCGCAGCATTTTTGTAGCTCTGTTCCTCGGTTGCGCAGCTCATAAAAGGCATGTCGGCCATGATGAGTGAGCCTTGATTGCCACGACGTACACATTGGGTGTGATAGATCATTTCTTTCATGGTGACGGGTACGGTACTGTCTTTGCCTTGCAGTACCATGCCTAATGAATCCCCGACCAAGATCACTTCGACACCGACGCCACTGACAATATTGGCAAAGGTGGCATCATAGGCGGTTAAACAACTAAATTTTTTGTTTTCAGCCTTAAGTTTGCTGAGGGTGTTTAGGGTGATATTCATTTGTGATTCCTCGGGTTTAGGCCGGAGAGATTCCGTCATTTTTACACTGGTCGGCGAGGCTAATAATACGTTGACCGTTGGGTAATGTCAGCTCTGGATTTAGCCTGTGAGCTAAGTCTCGTAGCGGGTACAGAACAAAATTACGTTCGGTCATTCTTGGGTGGGGTACGGTTAATTTTGCCGTATTTATGACGTCATTGCCAAACATCAATAAGTCTAAATCCAGGGTGCGGGCGGTCCAGCGTTCAGGGCCGCGGGAGCGTCCTTGTTGGTTCTCGATAGATTGTAGTTGGTGAAGTAGTTGGTGAGCAGACAGTGAGGTGGTTAGTGCGGCGACGGCGTTGATGTAGTCTGGTTGTTCACCGGGACCAATGGCGCTGCTTTGGTACAGCGGGGATAACGCTATTAGTTCGGTGTCAGGTATCTGGTCTAGCGCAGTTGCCGCTTGTTGTATGTGTTGTAGTGGTTGGTCTAGGTTGCTACCTAGGCCAACAAAGGCAGTTATCTTTTCTGCGTCACTCATTGGGGTTGCGATTTGGCCGGTCGACGACGTCGCGGGCGACGTTTTTTCTTCGGTTGGCTGTGGTCGGCGGCAAGGGCTTGTTGGGTTGTTGCGTCGGCATGTTGGAATTCGGTCCACCATTCACCCAGGTTAGTGTCCGACTCGCCGGCTGCTTCTCGTAATAATAGGAGGTCGTAGGCGGCCCTGAAGCGCGGGTGTTCAATGAGCTGTTGGGCGCGCTTAATATGGCGGCGGGTTAAGCGTGGTTGTAATTCCCATATCTCTCGGATAGTCGCGACAAATCGCTTGGGGATGGTGGTGCGTTGCGCCTGTTGTTGTAGGACGCGCTGGGCGGCTTGTTGTAGTGCGGGCACCGGTGGAATGCCATCTTTTTGTAACTGGTGCCAGTTAACTTGCAGCGGCCCCCATAACATGACCGCGTAAAAGAATGCCGGGGTAACGGATTTACCGCTAGCAATGCGTTCATCGGTGTTGATCATTGCCTGGGTGATCATGGCGTTTGCGCCCGGATGGAGGTTTTTATTGGGCACGGAAAGAGGGAATAACCATTGGGCTAGGTCATAGTGCAGTAGCCGTTCCCAAACGGTGACGGCGACCCCTGCCATAAATAACTTTTGTACTTCATCAAATAAGCGGGCGGCGGGTATTAGGCCTAATAATTCAGATTGCTCCTTGATCGGTGCCTCTGACTCGGGACTCAGTTGAAAACCCAGTTTGGCACTGAATCGAATGGCGCGAATCATTCTCACAGGGTCTTCTTGGTAGCGAACCTTGGGGTCGCCAATGATGCGCAGATGGCGGTTTTTGATGTCTTCAAAACCATTGACATAATCGATGATGGCGTTGTCTTTAGGGCGGTAGTAGAGGGCGTTAGCGGTGAAGTCACGGCGTATTGCGTCTTCATCGAGTGAGCCAAATACATTGTCCCTAAGTAACATGCCGTGGTCAGAGGTTGAGGATTGCTGTTTGTCTGATGAGGTGCTGTGATGTCCTCTGAAGGTAGCTACCTCAATGACCTCGCGGCCAAAGCGAATATGAGCCAAACGAAATCGCCTGCCAATTAGGCGGCAATTTCTGTTGAAAAGCGCTTTGATTTCTTCTGGGTGAGCATTGGTGGAGACGTCAAAGTCTTTCGGTGTCAGCCCCAGTAAACCGTCGCGGACGCAGCCGCCGACTAAGTATGCTTCGTAACCCGCATCGGTTAATGTATTGACGACCTTAATGGCGCCAGGGCTGGCAGAATTTGGATCAAAAGAGTGTTTGTCGGCGTGAATGATGACAGCCTTAAGCCTTTTGGGGGCGCGGCTTGCTTTTACAATGCTTTTGATTTTATTTATCAGCCTTTTTGGCATGGAATTGTTTGCGCTCGTTCATCGGGTTGGTGGGTGGGCTGGTCTATTGGAATATAGTCTAGCATTGGCAGCCTTGTTACAAAACGTCTATTTTTTCAAGCGCTTGAGGTGCTGCAWAGGSTGGGGGAGTGAATGRGGTAGTTAAAGGGAAAGTTNAAGSGGNNSKWAAGAGNKGWANRWKAARCSSCNNARGMATWAWAGGAGAAACTCCAGGCATAAAAAAAGGAGAGTCGTTAAACTCTCCTTTCTTATAATCTGCTATTTATTATTATTGTTGCAGATGGGTATTTTTTATAGAACCTTAACCGAGGTTTTGGTTCTTTATATGCCGACTGTTTTTATTGTTCTAATTTTTATTATTGTTTTGAGCTATTTTTATTATTATTTACTATATTTTTATTATTGTTTCTTATTATTTTTAGGCGGTTGAAACAAAGCGTTTATTTTTGTTGTTGTATCGCTGCGTCTCAACTACGCAATATATAAAGCATTTCTTATGCCAATTACATCTTAAAAAGATAATTCCTTATATTTCAATCGCTTATGTTTTTGGTTTTTGCCGGCACGGGTAAATTGCCAATATTTTGTTACCTTTTTTCGGAAAAGTGTTTCCCTTGCGGTAACAAAGTAACAATATCGCGGGCACTTTTTGTTACCTTTTGGAATATGGAAGGATTCTTGCGGCAACGGAATTGTGTTAATTTTCGACAAGTTGCGGTGCTGATGAGGCGAATTGAGGCTAAACGTCAAAGTTGCAGGCGGCATTATGAGGAAAAAACAATGTTTTTGACGTCTCGACCGCTTTTTCTGGACTCTTTTTGTGACGGTAAATTGTCGTTATACTGCTAGGCCTGTTTCGTGACAGGTTTTTTTCTAGGGATTCCTAAGCGTTGGCGCCTTTCCCAGAGGCATTTTCGACTAATGCCTAATTTTTGCGCGAGCTCGGTTTCTGTCATTGCGTCTTGATGGTCTAACACAAAGTGTTGAAAGTAGTCTTCCAGGGGTAGGTCGATATCGGGATCTGTATTGGTGGCGGCGCTAGTGTTTGAAGCGAGGTTTGAAGGGCTACCCTGGCTTGAGCGTTGAGCCTGGTTAAGTTGGTTGGTATCGATATCGATGGCCAATAGTTCTTGGCAGATCTCGGTTGATTCACAGAGAATAACCGCTCGCTCAATGGCATTTTCTAATTCACGCACGTTGCCTGGCCAGCTATAGTGGTTAATCGCGAGCAAGGCGTTGTCATTGAAGTGCAGGTTGGGCGTGTTCATGCGTTTGCTGGTGCGTTCAAGCAGTGACTCTGCAAGCTGACGAATATCACCTTCGCGATCTCTCAGTGGAGGCAGTTTAAGGTCCACCACATGCAGGCGATAATATAGATCTTCGCGAAATTGGCCGATTTTTGATAGGGCTTTAAGGTCTCGATGGGTTGCCGCCATGAGCCGAACATCGACTATTTTTGACTGCACAGAGCCTATGCGTCTGATTTCTTTTTCTTGCAATACCCGTAGCAACCTAGCTTGTGCTTCTAGGGGTAATTCGCCAATTTCATCTAAAAATAGTGAGCCGCCATCAGCGGCCTCGATTAACCCCTTGCGACTGGCATTGGCGCCAGTAAAGGCTCCCTTCTCATAGCCAAATAATTCGGATTCGATCAGTGTTTCCGGTATGGCGGCGCAATTGACCGATATCATCGGCCCATCACAGCGGTTGCTTTGATCATGTAGGGCTCGGGCAACAAGCTCTTTGCCAGTGCCTGATTCTCCTTGAATGAGTACCGTGCTGTCGGTGGGGGCGACTTTTTTGATGCGTTTAAACAGTAATTGCATTGCCTCACAATCGCCGATCATGCCGGCGATAGGGTAGTCCCGATTAAGGTCGGATTTTAAGGCCTCATTTTGCCGTACTAGGGCGCGTTCCTTGAGTATCCTCTCGACAGAAAAAATCATTTCGTCATGATCGAACGGTTTTGCGATGTAATCTACAGCCCCCATTTTCATTGAGTCTACCGCAGATTTGAGGCTGGCATAGCTGGTCATGACTAATACCGGAACTTCGGCGGCGAGGGGGATGATGTCGGTGCCTGGTGCCCCGGGCAGGCGTAGATCGGTAATGATGAGGTCAAAATCTACCAGCTTGTATTGATCGGTTGCATCAGATACAGAGCCTGCTTCGCTGACATTATAATTGTGCCGGGTTAGTAATTTGCGTAATGCAGAGCGGATAACCGGTTCATCTTCAACAATTAGAATGTGGCTCATAGGCTGTTGTTATCCTCACTGGTTACTGTCTAACTGTTACTGCTGGGTGACGCGTGTGTATCTTCATGGTAACAGGGTAACGTTATGGTAACACGTGTTCCGCGAGAATCGGAATCGATTGGGCTTTCAATAGAAATTTGTCCTGAATGTTCTTCAATAATGCTGTAGACCACGGACATACCGAGCCCTGTGCCTTTGCCGGGGTCTTTGGAGGTGACAAAGGGCTCGTAAATGCTGTCTTTAATATTTTGGGGGATACCGCTACCGTGGTCTTCGACTTCAACTGTTACCCTGTGGTTATGGGTAACACTGCGGGCAAGGATGGGGGAGTCGGGTTCTGAGGCGTCTCTGGAATTGCTGAATAAATTGATGAATATCTGAGTGATGTGCTGGTGGTCGCCACAGGCGATGTGGTCTGGCGATATTTTATTGATAAAATTTACGGTTTTCTCGTCGCCGCTGAGCTTTAATAGGTCAAATGCTTCTTGGGCACATTGGTGTAGTGAGACGGGTTCTTGGATGCTTTTGCCGGTACCGCTGTGGCTGAAGTTTACCAATGATTGCACAATACGGGTGACTCGCTTGGTTTGCTCAACAATTTGATCGGACATCTCGGCGATTTCGGGGTTGTCAGATTCGTATTGTAGGTTTTGTGCTAAGCAGGCGATGCCGGTGATGGGGTTACCAATTTCATGGGCTACCCCCGCCGCCAAGCGGCCAACGGAGGCGAGTCGTTCGTTGTGGGCTAACTTGTGTTCAAGCATTCTTGTTTCGGTAAGGTCTTCGACAACGATAACCAGCCCGCCGTGAATTTGGCTTTTATTCTCGGCTTGGATGGATGCTTTGTGTAGGTTAAGCCAGCGAGTGACGCCTTGGTATTCCACTTCTTTTTTGTATTTATGGGTTTCAGGTTCGGTGCTGAGTTGTATTAATAAACGGCTCCAAGGTTCCGGCAGGTGCTCCAAACTGGAGCCAACAATGTCATCGGCGGGGATGTGGGTGATTTTTTCCATAATATGGTTCCAACCAAACACCTCGCCATCGAGCCCCAGGGAGCAAACGCCCATCGGTAGATCTTGTAGGGTCTGGCGATGGAAGCGCCGTAGGTTATCCAGTTCCGCTGCTAGGCCGGTGAGTTTGTTGTGATATTCTTCTAGGCGGCTTTCCGTGTGGTGGATGTCTTGAATGGCTGATTGATCAGAATGCATAACATAGGGGATTGCTTCATCCACTATGTCGTGGGCGACGGATGGACCCAGCAAGCCCGATAAATTGGTTTCGAGTTGGTCTCGCAGTCGGCGCAGGGAGTAGGGGCGGGTCTCATCGGCACTCATGGCAAGGTCGTGCAATGCCAGTTCAACTTCTCGTTTAGCCGTTGAGTCTCCCAGTCGGTTGGTCAGTCGGCCGATAAATTCTCTTGCGCTGCTGACGGACAGCTCCCAGCGATAGGATCGGCGTAGGTTGTCTACGTTGCAGGTTTCGGCGGCGAGTTTTTCCGATGCGGTTGCGTTGGTTGCCACCGATACTGCGGCAAAAACCATAAAGTTAATGAAACTTGCCATAGTGGCTACAAGGTATTTGTTTTCATCGTTAGGGAAGTTATCGGTGATTATCATGGGTATGTCGATAGCAATTTGGTAGTCAAATAGAATGGGTAGTAGCAACAGAAAAATCCAGATAGAGAAGCCAGACAGTAACCCTGTAATAAAGCCGTAACGATTTGCCTTTGACCAAAATAGTACCCCAACCATACCCGGTGCAAATTGGGTGGTGGCAACAAAGGTGAGAAAACCTAGGTCCGACAGCGAGTGCCTGCCCGCCATCACCCGGTAAATGATATAGCTAGCCAGAATGATGGAGGCGATAAGTGCGCGCCGCGTCCACAGCAGCCAGCTGTATAAATTATTTTGGGTGTTGACGGGAGACAGTGGCAGTATCAGGTGATTCAGGCACATCGCCGATAGTGCCAGTGTACATACGATGATTACACCACTGGAAGCTGATAGCCCTGCAATAAAAGCCATCAGAGAAAAGACGGGGGAATTTAATGCCATTGGCACGCCCAGTGTTACGTATTCTGCGGCCACGTTGGGTTCAACGACCATCGACCCCCAAAGGATGATAGGGATCGGTAAGGCAAGAATAAATAAATACAGCGGCAGTCCCCAGCTAGCGGTAAGTAACGCCCGTGGATTTAAGTTTTCGGAGAAAGCCATGTGAAACATATGTGGCGTCACAACGGCCGATACAAAAAATGCGGCAATAATGCTACGCCAAGGCCCTTCTTTGAGAGGTGCGTAAAGTGTTTCGGTGGCTTTAGGGTTGTCTATTAGCCATTGTTGTAACCCTTCGGGGCCATCAAAAACATTAAATAAAATAAAAATCCCAATACTTACCATGGCGATAAGTTTGATCAGTGACTCAAAGGCGATAGCAACCACTAGGCCTTCATGTTTGTCCCGGGTTGAAATGTGGCGGGCGCCAAACAAAATGGAGAATAATATAATCACGCAGCAGAAGGTGAATGCCAAAATATTGGGTGAGGTTTCTTGGTTGAGTATATGAATGGTATCGGCAACGGCCTGAATTTGTAGGGCGAGTAACGGCATGATGCCGATTAGCATACACAAGGTAACCAAGGCGCCAACCAACGGGCTGCGATAGCGAAATGCTAATAGGTCGGCCAGTGAGCCGAGTTGGTAATTTTTGACAAGTTTTAGAATGGGGGCGAGCAATATGGGGCCCAGCATAAATGCCGCCGAGATACCGAGGTAATAACCTATAAAGTTGAAGCCTAGTTGGTGGGCAAAACCGACTGCACCATAGATGGCCCAGGCGCTAGCAAAAACTCCCAGCGACAGAACATAAACCAAAGGGTGGCGAACAAATTTGGCTGGTATAAAACCTTCTTCGGTGAAATAAGCCAGCAAGAAAAAGAATGAAAGGTAGCTGATGCCGATAAGGAATATTTGGGTAAGACTAAAGCTCATCGAGGTCTCGGCTTTTTGTTATCCAAAAGGTTAGAGCGATGAGTGCGGCCCAGACAAGGTAAGGCCGATACCAGGCGATGCCACCCTCGGTCCACCATTGCATAATCGAAGGCGAAAGAACAAATCCGCCGGCAACGAGTAATAGCACTAATCGATCAATATACATGGGGAGGTAGCTGCCCTCTAAATGCTGCTGGGTTGATTAACCATCGAATGCTATGGCGGTGGAGTCTATGCGTGAGAGACCGATAAGTTTATCGGTATTCCATGCTTGGATGCCCCAATTCAGTATTTGCTCCGGAGTTTCCTGTTGGAGCTCGGTGGTGGGGTTTAGCCCTAGTACCCATAGTGCGGTCCACAGGCTTTGATTGCAATGGGTTGTTGGGATGGCTTTGGCGTAGGTTTGTTTGCTGAGTTTTTGTCCTTGGCTATTTACGATAACGGGTAGGTGGCTGTATTCAGGTGTGGTGTAGTTGAGGTGTTGCTGGAGAAAGCACTGACGTGGTGTGCTGTCTAATAGGTCGATGCCACGCATGATATGGGTTATTTGTTGCCATTGGTCGTCAACCACCACGGCAAGATGGTATGCGTAAAGGCCGTCCTTGCGCTTGATAATAAAGTCGCTGATATCGTGTTTTATGTTTTGGCAGAAACTCCCCTGTAATTTGTCGTCTATGCAGATGCTGGTATCTTGAGCAGTTAAGCGGATGCTGTAGGGTTCGTTGGGTGGTGATGGACGTTTGTGACAAGTGTCAATATGGTGGATATTGTGCTGTGCGGCTAATTGTTTGCGAGTGCAGGTGCAATAAAAAGCCTGGTTGTTTGTTAGTAGTGATTGGATGACGGTTTCGTAGTGTTCATGCCGTTGGCTTTGGTAGCTGACACTGTCGTCCCAATGTAGGCCGTGAAGTTCAAGGGCTGTTAAAATGGCATCTGCGGCACCCGGCATCTCTCTCGGTGGGTCAAGGTCTTCCATTCTGACCAGCCATTTGCCACCTTGTTGTTTAGCATCAAGGTAACTTGCCACGGCGGTTACCAGTGATCCAAAGTGCAGAGGCCCTGTCGGTGAAGGGGCGAAGCGGCCGGTGTAGTTAGGCATTGTTGGGCATAGTATGGCTTTTTGGTGTGGTTGGGTACCGTTAGGAATGGTTGGGTGGGTTTAGGGTTAGGCTTGTATAGAATTCGGGGATTCAGAAAAGGTCATTACAAGTAACCGTATGGGGAGAAAATAAAAAGGAGCGCGAAAGCGCCCCTTTTTATTTTCTTTCAAGAAGTATCAGGTTCCCCATTGCTTCTCTTTAATCTCTTCTAAGGTTTTGCAATCGATACATAACGTCGCTGTTGGCCGCGCCTCTAAGCGGCGAATGCCAACTTCGATGCCGCACTGCTCGCACCAGCCATATTCGCCAGATTTTATTTCTTCTAAAGATTTGCCGATTTTACGAATAAGTTTGCGCTCACGGTCTCGAGTTCTAAGTTCAAGGCTGAACTCTTCTTCTTGAGTGGCGCGATCTGCAGCATCGGGTAGGTTGTTGGGTTCGTCCTGCATATGGTGAACCGTGCGATCAACTTCCTCCATCAATTCAAGCCGCCATGCGGTCAGAATTTCAGTGAAATGAGCAAGTTGCTTCTCGTTCATATACTCTTCGCCCTTTTTTTCTTGGTAAGGGGTGAAGCTAGAACGGGATAGGTCTACTGAATTTTTTTTACTCGTTTTCTTTGTTGCCATTGGTAATTCCTCGCAACCGATTAATCAGTGATCTATAGCAAAAACCACTGCGATTGGCAAATTCTCTATGTTTTGCTGTTTGACGTATTAGCCTTTTAGTATAGCGCCAATATGGCAAAATGCTTTGTTTGTTTTTATAGCACTGTTAAAAACAGCAAAGTTACAAGCGGCACAGTTAAAACTGGCTTTAAATAACGCTATGTCGATGAGCTGTCTTATTATTCTCATGCTGATGTGACGTTGTTTACGTTTAACAGAGTTCTTCAGCAGCGCTCGATCATATACTCATTTATCAAGCCTGTGAATAGTTTAATTTACACTTTGTTACTTGCTGAGGGAAAGGTACTATTTTGGTGCGTTACGGCTATTAGGATTGTCTATGTGTCACGTCTAATGCTGTATTTCTGAGGTATTTGGTTTGATAAGAGCTACTTAGGGTATTATTGTTGACCCCGAATAGCGCATTACTGACGATTATTGAAGAGGATGCAGCCTTAATGCAATACCCTGAGCCACTTATAACTGGAACGTTGGTTAAGCGCTATAAGCGTTTTCTTGCCGATGTCACATTGAACGATGGAACAGAAATAACCATTCATTGTGCCAATACCGGGTCGATGAAAAATTGTGCAGACCCTGGTAGCGCTGTTTGGTTTTCCGATAGCCACAATGAAAAACGTAAGTACCGTCATACCTGGGAAATTGTGGCGGTTGAGGGTGGGGCGCTCGCGGGTATCAATACCGGTTTAGCGAATAAGCTTGCCCAGGAGGCTATAGAGCTTGGTGTTATTCCTGAGCTGTCGGGTTATGCTGGTTTGCGTCGTGAGGTTGGGTATGGTCAAGAAAAGAGCCGTATTGATATTTTGCTGGAAGATTCAGCTCGTCCACCTTGTTATGTGGAGGTGAAAAATGTCACCCTGGGCCGAGGCAAGATTGCGGCATTTCCCGATGCGGTGACTGAGCGCGGCAGAAAGCATCTTAGGGAATTGATCTCTGTGGTAGAAAAAGGCGAGCGAGCGGTGTTATTGTTTTGTGTCCAGCATACCGGCGTCACTTCCGTCGTGCCAGCGGATGATATAGATCCCCAATATGGCAAAGCAATAAGGCAAGCAGCCGCTGCAGGGGTAGAAATAATGGCGTGGCAAGCAGATATATCCACGACTGAAATCACCTTGGTGCGTGAGTTGCCGGTATATCTTGAGAATCAATGATTTTGTAGGTTAACGGTTCAAATGATCAATTTATTACTAAGGAATAACGATGAAACTTGAAACGATAGCAGTGCATGGCGGTTTTTCACCTGATCCGACCACCAAGGTGGTGTTAGGTATAGATGAAAGCAATGTTTAGGGCTAATGTTTAGGGTTAATGTTTAGGGTTAAAGTTTAGGRCTAATGTTTAGGAYTAATGYTTAGARCTATTAGAGTGGTAATGCATGTTTGATCTTAATGAAATGGCGGTGTTTGCCAAGGTGGTAGATACTGGAAGTTTTACCAAGGCGGCTGACAAATTAGGTCTGCCAAARTCGACAGTGAGCCGAAAGGTAAGCCAATTAGAGGAGCGTTTAGGTGTTCGACTGCTTAATCGTACKACGCGCGCGCTAAAGCCTACCGAAACCGGCAAAGCGTATTATTTTCATTGCGCTAAAATGGTTGAAGAGGCGGATGATGCCAATGGCATTGTTACTAACATGCAGGCCGAGCCAACGGGCAAGTTACGTGTCAGCGCTCCTTTGGCATTCGGTGAGCCATTCTTGCAGGAACTGTTAGAGGCGTTTTTGTCGGAACACCCGCAGRTATCTATCGAGCTAATGCTTGATAATCGCAATGTGGATTTAGTGGAGGACGAATACGATGTRGCGTTTCGTGTCGGCCCRCTGGCTGATTCTAGCCTTGTCGCAAGGGGGTTGGGTAATGCGCAAATGATTATCTGTGCCAGTCCTGCTTATTTGGAAAAGCATGGGGTGCCCCGTAATCCTCAAGAATTACATGAGCACAGCATCGTGAGACACCCAACAGCTCCCTGGGAGATGCAAGGGCCCGATGGCGTGGAAATGTTAGAGTTTAAATCCCGTTTAACCATCAATGATATGTCGCTAATTAAAAAAATGCTTAAGCGTGGTATGGGGGTGGGTCTGGTGCCGGGTGCGTTGGCAGTGGAAGAGTTTCGCGAGGGTGAGCTTGTGCCTTTGTTATTAGATTTTCCAATCGTGGAAAGGATGATGTATTTAGTGTACCCAAGCCGTAAACAACCGCCGTCAAAGTTGGTGTCGTTTATTGATTTTGTCATAGGGCGTTGTCAGCCAGTCGCTCCCTGGTCCCGTGAGCTTGAGTTTGCGACTATCCCATAGGTTGCGGGTAGAGTCGTTAACAGCCGTCTTTTTTGGAGCTAACGTTAGATTTTAAATTTAGCCATCAATGCGCATAGGTCATCGGATAATTCACGCAGTTCTGTGGTTGCGGTGATTTGGTTTTGTACACCCTGCGCACTTTTGTCGGCTATTTGGTGGACGTTTTCGGTGTTATTATTAATTAAATTTGTCACTGTTGACTGTTCTTCTGCAGCGCTGGCGACTTGCATATTAAGGTTGCATAGCTCACTAATTGCCACATGAATATCATTTAGAGCTTCGGCGGCGCTGAGAGAGTCGTCGGCGCTATGCTCAGCTTTTTTGCTGAAATCTATCATCGCATCCTCTGCAGTGGAGGCTCTTTGTTGTAGTGATGCAATCATAGAATGAATTTCTTCGGTTGATTCCTGTGTTCTGGCGGCAAGGGCTCTGACTTCATCGGCGACAACGGCAAAACCTCGGCCTTGATCGCCGGCCCGCGCCGCCTCAATGGCTGCGTTTAAGGCGAGTAAATTTGTTTGGTCAGCGATGCTGCGTATGACATCCAATATGGTGCCAATGGTTTCGCTGTCGGATTTTAGGGCGCTGACTATATCGGTGGTCTGTTCCAGTGAGCGTATTAATTCCTTAATACCTTCGCTTGTCTTTGATACGGTGTCAGAACCGCTCGATGTGCCTGTCTCTGCCTGTTGTACGGCGTCAGCTGCTTGTGCGGCAAGCTTGGCAATGTTTGTTGAGGTGGTTTGTGATTGATTGACGGCTTCTGTGAGCTGGTTGAATTCACTTTTTTGTGCATCCATGTCCTGTTGAGCATCGATACTTATTTGCGATAAGTTTGTCACTGCTTTTAATATGTGGTCACTGGCAGTGCTAATGCGCAGGATGAGTTCATGCATAGAGTTTTGCATGTTTTTCATGGCTTTTTGCAGCTGTCCAATTTCATCATTTGAACTGGAGGTGACGGACAGAGTCAGGTCGCCATTTGCAATTTTGTTTAGCTGATCTGCGCAAACTTGGAGGGGATATAGTTTTTTTCTAAGATAATATGGGATAGTAATTAGAAAAAGAATAAGTACGGCTGCAATTACGGCAAAGAATAACCATAACATACGCTGTTGTTTAAGATGAACTTCGGTAATATTTGTGGCCGTTAGCATTTGTGCCAGTTTATCACCATTAGCGGAGATTATGGGTTTGTTGGTAATTTGGAAATATTTGTCTGCTAGTTTTAGGGTGCTCATCTCAGGCATATCTAATGCCAATCCAGCCTTTGTTAGTTCAGCGTATAATGTTTCGTCGGTGCTATATTCCATGCCCTGATCGCTTAATATAAAAATATCGGCGCCATCACTTTCTTTAAAGTTGGCAATAGCCGAGTCGAGTTGCAGTGCGTATACACCAACCCCAATGGCCTTGCCGCGAGTGTGGAGAGGAAAGGCAACGATAGCTAATAAGCTACCATCAATATCACGGTTGAGTCCTTGTGTTATTTTTCCTTCGGCAAGTGCTCGAGCGGCCAAAGGATAGGCCATTTTTTCATTCGATGGATTGGGTGCTGAGTACTGAATTTGCAAGTTCAAATTAGCTAATTGTAGGCGGTCCAAAACTTCTGATGCGCTAAGTAGATTGAAGGTTGTTTGGGCCGATTCGGCTAGTGCTTCTTTGTCGCCTTTCTTCAGTGCCTTGCGTGTTGCTCGGTCTCGCATCAAGCTTGTTGTATTGGCTTGTAGTCGTTCCAATTGACCGTCAATCACCTTTTCCCATAAGATACTTTTACCACGAATTTCCGACTCAGCTATGCGACTCTCGTAGAGTTGCATAGCTGGAATTACCATCGCAAGAAGAATGGTCACAACAAGCAGCGTTGCTAGTATCGTTGCTAATGTGATCTGTGTTCTTAGTAACATAAGTATCCTAAGATGCGGCGAAAGTATTATTCAGCCGGGTATGAGGCTGCTTTCCAGGCAGGGAAGCCATCACGAAAATAATAGACCTTAGTGAAACCCCAGGAGACGGCTTTAGCGGTTGCCTTTGAGCTGCGCATGCAGCTTTCGCCGTTACAATAGAAGACCACCTCCTCGGTCTTTTTGACTTCTGCGGAGAGGGAGGTTTCGTTAAACTTCTTCTTTAATTCTATATGTATGGCATCAGGTATTCTTCCGGCCTCCCAATCTTTGTTTTTGCGMGTGTCGACAAATATAACCCCCTTGTCAAAGAGMGCTTTTGCTTTAACGGCATCGACGGTGGTGGCACCTTCGACTTTCATTGGAGAGRTTTTGGTATCCGCCCATGCATTRGTTACTAGCATTAGCCCTGCTACGATCCAGCCTAAGTATATTTGTGGTTTCATTTTAGATACCTGTCGAAATAAGGTGTGTGAACTAAATACTATAGGTCGTAAGTTGTACGCCTGTCCACGAAATGGTCAAAAAATAATCAGATTAGGGCTTGTTGGRGGGTTGTCGGGGAGAGGAATGTTACGGCAATATTYCTAATTGTGATGGCTGAGCTTCACAGTGCGACACCTTGGTGTTGTGCCATTGATCTCTGCCATTTTCTTTTGAGGTATAGAGCATTTTATCRGCGGCAGTAACTATGCGCTCGGCTGGAATGCTGCGTACGGGGTAGGTTGTGGCGGCTCCAAGGCTAATGGTTACCATGGTATTTACTTTTGAGGTTTGATGTTCAATGTTGAGGCTGCGAACTCTTTCTAGGATGCGTTGTAAGGTCGTTTGGATTTGATTTTCATCGATGTTGGGGTAAAGGATGATGAATTCTTCCCCGCCATAGCGACCGACTAATTCTCCCGGGCGGCTAGCTTCCTCTTTTAGCGCTTTTGCCAGATTCATTAAACAATGATCGCCAGCCTGATGGCCGTAGAAGTCATTAAATTGTTTAAAGAAATCTACATCGAGAAGAACAATAGAAAGAGGGCGTTTTTCCCTGCGGCAGCGGTTCCATTCCTGGGTTAGTCGTTCATCGAAATAGCGACGGTTAGCAAGGCCGGTGAGCGAGTCTTCTCTGCTGAGCTTTTCTAAGTCAGCATATAATTTCTTTTGTTGGATTTTATCCACATCCAATAGCAGGCTTTGTAAGAATAGGGTGCGTTCTCGGTATTCAACGGTGTAGGCGATGCACATGCCGATTATATTGGCGGCAACAAAGTAAGCTTGAAAGGCGATAAATGATACCTCATGAGAGGTAAGGTTGAGTAAAGCTAGGTGGAGTAAACCTGCAAAATGGCCCCAAAAAACCACCACAAAAAAACGCATTTTAAACATGGTGTATAAAATGATGATGGCACAAATAGAGCAGGCATAGGCTGCGAGCATTATTTCAGTGCTACTAGCAACCGTGCTAGCAACGTGAAGCAGGGTGACCAGCCCGACGGTTGCTATGGGACCGGCATACCAATGATATAGATGGTCCATGGCGCGAATGCTGGACAATAAGGCAAATAGGCCTAGGCAAAAGCCGCCGACAGTGTAGGGAATAAGGAAAACACTGAGTTCAGCCTGGGGGGTTTGCACAAAGAGAATGGCGCCTACCAATGCATAAGTGATCGCAATATATAATCCGTTGAGTTTTAGGTTTTTTAGCGCCGATCGTAAACTGGTACTTTGAAAAAAGCTTTCAAGGAAGCGAGGGAAAGTGAGGAAGTAAAATCCTGACACAAGAATGTCTTTGATCTCGCCTTTTAACGCGGGATCAGTGATGGGTGGAAGGTTTCCTGTATAAGGCGAGGACATTCCTAAATGCGCTCCAGGCTTCTTGGTCAATAGTTGCACAGCCGAGGTGAATTTGTTCATACAAATTGTATGAATTACACCGAAGTTTTTACCCGTTGCGGTAACGGATTTATTTTTAATATGGATTCACTGTAGCGTGAGAGTGGGAAGTGCGCGAGGTGATATTTGGGTAATAATTACATTTGTCTAAGAAGTCTATTTGATATGATTTATTAGTTCTTGACGGTGGGAATAGAGAATGACTTACAGTTAAAGAGAGGAGGTGCGCTTGACTAAGCGACTGTTTTTTTGTGTTTCTTCGGGGGATAGTGCCGGTAAACTGGCAGTGATAAAGTCTGGGCTATTTGGGTGGTTGAGGTGGACAATGCGAGTTTTATAAAACTGCCACCATTTGCGATCATTATCGTTAACAACCAACACAGTGGGCTTTAGTCGAGCATTGCTTTCTTGATTAACCACAATTGCAGTTCGGTTGTTATTTAATCGCACAATCGAGCCTGAGGGATATAGGCCAATGGCTTGAATGAATTCATTTACCAGGTTGCCTTCAAATAATGCATTGCGCTGTCGATAAAGTGCTCTGATTGCATCGGTTGAGGCGTAAGGTTTGTCGCGAAAGTCGTGGCTAATTAGGTTTTCATAATAATCAGCAAGGCCAACAAGTTGCGCTAAAAAAGGCGCTTGGCGGCCGGTGCTGCCACGCGGGTAGCCTGAGCCATCGTGACGTTCTAAATGGTAGGAAACAATCTTAACAATACGACTGTTTATGTCTTTACTTGAGCGGAGCATCTTGACGCCATTGCTAAGTGAGCGTTTAAACAGTTCTTCAACTTGTGGTGAAGGGGTGCCTTGGGTAATGAGAAGGCCCTTTGGCATAGTGGTGTAACCAAGTTTGCAAAGTAGTGCGGCGATGGCAACGTCTGATAATGCATCACGAGTAATGTCTAAGTGTCGACCGGTAAGTACTGCCCAGGTGGCAACGCGAATGGAATAGTTCAATAAGTTTTGGTGGTGGTTATCGACATGAATAAGATACGCGAATGCGTCAGGGTTGCGAATGACACTGTCAACGAGGTCGTGAGTTGCTATACGCAGTTGGTCAATTCTTAAAATTCCGCCACCGGCCATTTGTCGAAGAACACGAGCGATTCGATCTTGAATGCGTTTGTGAGCTTTGCGGGCGCATTTGAGTTCTTTGTTGATCGAATTTGATGCGGTTGCTTTGTACGGGTATGGATTTTGAATGGTGCGGATTTTAATGTTTATAACTTCGCGACCATTGCTTAGGTCTTCTTCCTGACCGTATATCTCCGCGACATGTGTAAAGCTACCCATGTCGTCGGGGTTGTGGCGAGATTTGCGTACGTGAATCCAGACAAATTCACAGAGCTGTTGTAGTGTATCGATTTGTTTGAGTGAATTTAGATAAAAACCCTGAATGGGGAATGGTGTTTCCGTCCAGGGACGATCCGTTCCAGACACAAACATGCCGATCTGTAATATATCAACGGGTATTTTTTTGGTTTCTACGCGCATTGAATTGTGTCGTTTTAGGTGGCTGTCAGGAATGAATCCAGAAAACCGTATTATTATTTTTGTTATTCTCAGGAATTTCTAAAAGCTATTACCGAGTATGGTAGATACTATAGCAATAATTAGGGAAATGGCAGTGTAATTACGTGATATGTACACAAGTTGTCGTATTTTGCACTAATTTTTCGATTTATATCTGTGCTGATTGATTTGTGTGCAGTTTTGCTTGTCTTGTTTCAGCTTAGGCTGACCCTAAAAAATTGGTCTTCCTCACGCCAAAGCTAAGTATTTTATAACGTTATATAATTCTCTTAGCGTTGACCCGAGGAAGTGGGCGCATAGTAAATAACGTTAAGCCAACTAGCCAGTAATACTTCGGCTTATTTACTAAAGGTATTAAAACCTTCTTTGTTATTCCTCAAAAGTTTATACCGAGTAGGTCTCGTAAATTGCGGCGCCGAGAATAATCGCCCCCCCTACCATTGTCATGGCGGTGGGTAGTTCCTGCAATATCAAAAAGGCAAAAAGAGCGCCGTACAGTGGTTGCAGGCTGGCAATTAAGCCAACGGATTTTGCTTTTAGGTGCCGTAGGCTACTGGTAAATAGGCTGTGCGGTAGGGCTGTGAATATCGTCGCTAAGATGATGAGCAGCAACCAGTGATCAGGAGTAATATGATTGGGCGTGGTGGTGATAAATGGCAGGCTGACTAGGCCGGCAATAAAACATTGATAAAGCATCGAAGTGAGGCCGCCATATGAGGACAGATAATATTTTTGCATAACGTTGCGTAAGCTAAAAAATAATGCTGAAAATACCCCCCAGAGAATGCCTACGGTAATGTCATTGGCGCTAGAAAACTCGGGCACAATTAGCCCAACACCCAAAAGTACGGCAAAACCGCACGCAATATCGGGGGGCTGGGGTTTTTTGCCGTGGAATAACGGTTCGATAAATACGGTCATCACGGGGTAGGTGTATAAGGCAATCATGCCTGCGGCAATGCCTGAAATTTGCATGGAATGAAAAAATGACACCCAGTGAATGCCGAGCAGCAACCCTGCTATCAACATTAATCCCAAGTGTTTAATGTTGTCGATGCGGATGGTGTTTTTGGATACGGTTAGAATAATTAATAGGCATATAGCCGCTAATAGTGATCGATAGGCAATTATATCAATTGCGGGAAGTTCAATTAGTTTGGAAAATAATCCGGTACCACCAAGAAATACAATAGCCACATGGACTAATAATAAACTGCGTTTACGCTCATTCATGTTGACTGGGCAGGGTTTGTAATGTGTAGCGGTTCATGTCGTCGCCGAATGTGGGTGCAATGGTGAATACGTATGCACAAAAAATCCCCAATCCGCTGGCTAGCAATAGTGTTTTTGGTGAGCTGGACCGTTGTATGGCTGTGGATAGGGTTTTTCGTTGTGATAAGCCATAGAAAAATGCCAGGACCATCAGGCCAAGGCAAATGCCCGCAAGGATATCAGTTGCCCAGTGTACTCCCAGGTAGACTCTGGAGCAGGCAACTAACGCGCAGGCTGAGCTGCAGGCGAGAAGGGTGTACTTATAAGACTGTGTTGAGAGTTGTTTGTGCACGAGCAGGAATGACATTCCGGTAAAGATAATGATCATTGTGGTGTGCCCGCTGGGAAAAGAAAATGATGTGGGGGGGAGTTGCACTATATCGGGTCGGTTGAATGCGATTGCATTTTTGAGCCAAGAAGTGCTGAGATACCCTGTTAGCGTGGCACTTACCCACAGTGTCGCTAGTACGATGTTCTTTTGGATAAGCAGTGTCAGGGTGATGGCCGCGGCCCAAATTACCATGGGTAGTGCATAACCCAGCAAGGTGATGCCGACAAAAAAGTAGTCTAGAAAAGGCCGGCGTAAATCTATTAGCGTTTCTAATACGAAACTGTCGATTGGCTGGGAATACCCCGTTTTCCTCAATAAATACGTTAAAATAAAGACGGTCATTGCGCCGATAAATATTGCGATTGCAGTGGTTTGAGTTTGATGGATGGTTTGAGAATTGGCCTGGGAGTAACGGATTAATCGTTTGCGGTAAGAAATAATACACCAAGTAATAAACCAGGGAATGAGTATCAGCGTGGCAAATAGCGCGGCGTGTTGCTGATTGAATAGTTGTTGGGTCTCTGCTGCGGCACCAATAAAATAACCCGGCAGTAGGTAAAAAGGCGACCAAGCTAGGGCCGACATTATATTGATGGTAAAAAAGCGATAGGCAGGCATTTCTAGCATGCCTGCTACCAAAGGCATTACTGGCCGAATAGGTCCAATAAAGCGCCCGATGACAATGCTAGCGATGCCGTATTTTTCAAAAAACACCTCGCCTTTGTTAATCCATTCAGGATGTTTGTTAAATGGCGGTAATTTGGTAATGGTTTCATGGTAATGACGACCTAACAGGAAGCTGATACCGTCCCCCAATACAGCCCCAATAAAGCCCGCAATTAATACGCTGGATAAATTTATTGAGGCGCTGCCAGCGGCGGCGGCCGCGGCAAATAACAGTGCGACACCGGGGATTATAATGCCGACTAGAGCGAGGGACTCAAAAAATGCCAGCAGTAGGGTGGCAAGCAATATCCAGTCTTGGTGCTCGCTAAGCCATTGGGTAAGTTCTGTCATGGCGAATTAATCGGCGCCCCGTAGTTTTTCCCCTTGGATTGCTTTAAGGCGCCTACCAGAATCGATATTTTTATCTGTCATGACGGTTCCAAAGGTTCGGTCAAAGTCTGTATGGCAGTATATCCTAGATCTGATTGAAGTTGTTTTTGGAGTTGGCGGAGAATTGCATCGAAATCTGGTTTTACGATAAAGTCGCTCATTTGACACATCTCAAGCCCTTGGTGCCCGCAAGGATTGATGCGGCGAAAAGGTTCTAAGTCCATATCAATATTAATCGCTAGGCCATGGAATGAGCAGCCTTTGCGAATACGCAGGCCAACTGAGGCGATTTTCTTATTGTCTGCATATACTCCGGGTGCAGACTTTCGCGGTGCTGCGTCAATGCCGTTGATCTTGAGGGTATTGACGATAGCATTTTCGATCAGTGTCACCAGCGCGCGAGCGCCTAATTTTTTGCGCTTGATGTCTACCATCAGATACACCACTAATTGGCCTGGGCCGTGATAGGTTACCTGACCCCCTCGATCTGCTTGCACAACGGGAATATCGCCAGCTGCCAGAATATGTTCCGCTTTGCCGGCTTGGCCCTGGGTGAAGATGCGGGGGTGTTGTAAAAACCAAAGTTCATCTATCGTATCGTCTGTGCGGCCATYYGTTAGCCGTTGCATGGMGTGCCAACAAGGAATGTAATCAATGCTGTCGAGGTGGYGAATGATAAGTTGGTGATTKATATCTGTCACGGGAGAAACCTAGTCAGCTAGCCGGGGCTTTGAGGATTATACTGAGGTTTGTGTTGAGGTTTATGTTGAGRTTTATAGTGTGCAATWCACTTCGTCTTTCTTATCAAGTGCTATATAAATGGCTTCGAGCTGATGTTTGTCTTTAATGTGCACATGGGCAGTAACCGAAATATATTTGCCAGAGCTGCTGTTCTTGACTGAMAYCCTAGWATCATCGAAATCCGGAGCGTGAGCCTTAATGATGTCAGTAACTATTTCGATTAGCGGATATTGGGCTAGCCCCATWACTTTGAAATTGTGATCACAAGGGAATTCCCAAAGCGAYTCGTTGATGCCATTGCTCATAATAAAATACGTTAGGTTCTGTGAAARTTGAGATTAATAGTTGARTAGTGCTTATTCTACGCAAAATGGACCTAGATGGCCATGCTAGATAATAGTGTTGAGAGGTTGTTTTGGTGGCAGGGGAGAGCCGTTTATGTCGGGTTAAGGTAAACCAGAGGAAAGCGTAAGAAAATGGGGCGGATAGGGGCAATAATCGGTAAATTGCCCCTCTCAATTCGAATGTTAGCCGATGAGATTGGTGAAGAATAGTAAGATCATGTGCCAGAGTCGTGTGAAGATACCGGCTTCTTCAATGTCTTCTAGGGCCGATAGAGCAGATTCGTGAATAATTTTCCCATCGAGTAATAATTTAATGGTGCCTACTTGTTGCCCGGCGGATAAAGGTGCGCGAAGCTCGCTAGGAAAGTCGAGTTCGGCTTTTATATCCTTTTGGGCTCCCCTGGGTATGGTGAGCCAAATGTCATCGACGGTGCCAAGTTGTGCGGTATCGATGTCACCCATCCATAAGTCAGGTGTTACTAAGGCTTCCTGGGCGCTATAACTTTTAACGGTTTCGAAGAATCGGAAGCCGTAGGTGAGTAACTTTTGGCTTTCTGCCGCACGGGAGTCGATGCTTTTGGTGCCCATTACTACGGAGATCAAACGCATGTTGTTGCGCTTGGCTGACGCGACGAGGCAGTAACCGGCCGCTTCGGTATGGCCGGTTTTTAGGCCGTCAACGCTGCTATCGCGCCAGAGTAACTTGTTGCGGTTGGGCTGGCGGATATTGTTGTAGGTGAATTCTTTTTCAGCGTACATGCTGTAGTGGCTAGGATGTTCATGAATAATGGCCCGTGCCAATGTTGATAGATCGCTAGCCGTTGTGTTGTGACCTTTTGCAGGCCAGCCCGTGGCGTTCATATATTGAGTGTTGTTCATGCCAAGGGTGACAGCGGTTTGGTTCATTAGATCGGCAAATGCGTCYTCACTGCCTGCAATATGTTCYGCTACCGCAATGCTGGCATCATTGCCGGATTGAATGATAAYGCCTTTGAGTAAGTCTTCTARTTGCACCCGAGTGCCTTCGCGGATGTACATCTTTGARCCRCCTTTACGCCAGGCYTTTTTGCTTATTAGAACATCGTCGCTGAGTGAAATGTTGCCAGTTTCGATTTGCTCTGCGGCAATATAGCTGGTCATCATTTTCGTTAGGCTGGCAGGAGGTAAGACTTCATCGGCATTGTTTTCTGCGATGATGTGACCGTTTTGAGCATCAATTAGAATCCAGCTTTTTGCTGCTAAGTTGGGCGCTTGAGGTATAAGGCGTTGTGCACTATGAGCGGGAGTTGTAATGGTACATAGCAAGCAGCTAACGAGTATCGCGGTGCTAATGGCATGTGTCCGTAAAATGGCTATGGTTCTCATTCCTGTAATTGGCCTCGTCGGTTGTGTTTGCTTGGTATGAAGTGTTGGCGTTTGTGGGTTATGTTTAATAATTTGGGTTTGGTGTGCACGTCTCGTGAAATAAGCAGAATGATGATAACACTAAACGTTAGCGGTGAATAATCAGCGGGTCGCCCATATTTTGTTTTTTTATTTGCTCGCTGACGAGAATGGCATTCATTTCATTTTGAAAGGGGCCGACCTGAACTCGATGCAGCTGAAGGTGTGTGTCCCCCGCGTTGCCCGCGCTATTGATAGTTACCGGTGAAGAGAGCGCGGAGATTAGCTTGGTTTGTAGATGTTGGGCCGCACTGAGTTGGGAGAATGCGCCAACCTGTAAGTAGATATGTGAGTCGAATGATGGCTTGATGTGTGTAGCTGTCCTTGTTGCTTGTGTCGTTGATTTGGACGCTGAGGTCCTGTGAGTGGTGTCACGGGGTGTGTAGGTAGTGGCGTTAGGAATGTTAATGGCTTCTACTCGCACTCTGGCAGTGCCTTTTTTCATATAGCCCAGTTTTGCGGCAGCGGCATAGGATAGGTCGATGATGCGGCCTCCATGAAAGGGGCCACGATCGTTCACTTTTACAATGATTTCTTTGAGGTTCTCAAGGTTGGTGACGCGAACGTAGGTGGGTAGCGGTAGGCTTTTGTGGGCGGCGGTCATGGCAAAAGGGTCATAGGGCTCAAAACTTGAGGTTTTTCTACCGGCAAATTTTTCACCATACCATGAGCCCATACCTTCTTCTTGGTAACCTGCGCTGGTTTTCATTACATGGTAGGTTTTGCCTAGCACGGTGTAAGGGCTGTGGTTGCCGTAGCGGGCTAGGGGTTCTGATTTTGGTATGGCATTCGAGATTTGTGACATGTCTTGAATGACCTTGGGAGGTCCATCTGGTAGGTCGAAGTCGGCGGGTGTATTTGCTTTTGTTTTAGCTTGATGCACGGCACAGCCGCTAATGGTAAACAAGAGCATTAGCATGAATATAGCGTGCTTTAGCGGGAGGGTATTCAAGTTGCTAGTGCTGACCTAAAGATGTTTGATTTTTGTTTTGAACGATTCACTTAGCTGATACACGGCCATTGCATATAGTTTGCTGTGGTTGTATCGAGTAATTACGTAAAAATTCTTGAGTCCAATCCAGTATTCGTTACCTTGCTTGCCTTTTAGTCGCATGGCCGTTGCTTTGGCTGTTGCACTGTAAGGTTGGTCGCCAATGAGGCCCGCTTTGGCGATTTCCGCAACGGTTAGAGAGGGTTTTAGATTTTGGTTGACGAGTTTGTCCAGTTCAGATTCGTTGCTGCCAGCTTTTAAGAATCGGGCAGGACTGGTGATGGGGGCGTTGCTGACCCAGCCGTGCTCTTTAAAGTAATTTCCTACACTGCCTATGGCATCAACGGGATTGTTAATTAGATCGGTCTGATTGTCGTTATCAAAATCTACCGCGTAGTGTCGGTAACTTGAGGGAATGAATTGAGGGAAGCCTATGGCACCCGCATAGGAGCCTGTGGTTGTTTTTAGGTCAATGCCGGCTTCTTTGCCCAAGAGTAGGAATTGACGGAGTTGTTTGGTAAAGAATTTTGACCGAGGGGGGTAATCAAATGCCAGAGTGGATAAGGCATCAATAACCCGGTATGAGCCCTTGTTGTGACCAAAACGTGTTTCTACACCAATAATGGCCAGTATGATTTCTGGTGGAACACCGTAGATGTCTTCGGCCTTTTTGAAAGTGGCCTTATGTTTTTTGTAAAAAGCGATGCCTTTTTCGATACGTTTTTTGGTGAGGAATATATCTTGGTATTTATTCCAGGTGAGGCGCTTTTCTGCGGGTCTGGCAATGGCTTTTAAAATGCTGTCTTTGCGTTGAGCGTCCTCGAATAGCGTTAGAATGGTTTGTTTGTCATGACCGTCTTCTTTAACCACGGTGGCCAAGAAGGTTTTAAATTTCTCATGCTGTAAGTAGTCACTTTGTGTATTGGCGTGTAAAGATAGAGGTAGGCAGGAGACGAAAATACCAATAGTGATGTGTGAAATGACGCGAATGGTTCGGTATATAATGGGCATAATCTTTATTTTATTTCCGTTAACAGCAGTACAGCAGTAATGTCGCAGTGCCTAATCATAATTCTAAAAATTAGACTCAGTATAGCAGTAGGCGTTCAAATTATTACAGTTACAAGAGCAAATACCTGTTTAGTTATTTCTAGCCAGAGAGTAGTTTGCGATGTGTCTGTACTGACATTAAAATACCAAAACCTGCAAATAGTGTCACGATAGAGGTACCACCATAACTGACAAAAGGTAAGGGTACACCGACAACAGGCAGTAAACCGCTAACCATGCCTATATTCACAAAGATATAGACAAAAAATGTTAAGGTGATGCTACCAGCAAGCAGCCTAGAATAAGTGTCCTGGGCGTTCATGGCAATGAAGATGCCGCGGCTAATAATGAGAAAATATAATACTAATAATGAGCAGATGCCTAACAAGCCAAATTCTTCAGCCAGTACCGCAATAATAAAATCAGTATGGCTTTCTGGTAGGAAATCCAAGT
>NVVG01000029.1 GCA_002402125.1 Moraxellaceae bacterium | reverse complement strand
CTGCTAATGAGGTCGTGGTGGCTTGGAATCGTTCGGTATTCTTCATCTTATAGTCACCTTCCAGGTCGGCCGTAGACTCATTTTGGAAAACAATACCAAAGGCTAACCAGTCAGTAGGCTCCCATAGTGCACCAATATTAAAGCTAAGGGATAGTGCGTCAGACATTTCCATGGTGAGCTCGCCAACGTAATCATAAGGGTTGTGAACGCTAATAAGCTCTCCTATGACCGGGATGGTTTCAGCGTCCGCAAGGAATGCTAAGGTATTTAGTGGAGCCCTAAAGTCGGTAACGATACCAACTCCTTGCCAAGAAAAGCCTAGGCTGACACCAATGGCGAATTCATCGTTGATTTGGACTCCGATTGATGGAGAAAAATAGGTGATCCTGGTGACCGCAACATCTTGGCCTTGGAGTTCACCGGGGTCGCCGTTTACGCGTTTGCCTATTCCAAGGTCGACTGTTACTGGCAATCCATCAGTACCAAATGAGGGTTGTCCACTGTCATCGAGGACGCTGGAGAGGACTGTCTCACGGTCACTGCTTTCTCGGCTGAAGCCAATGACCTGCGTAGTGTAAGCGGCTGTTGCAAAGGTCCAACCGGAGCTTGGGTCTTCGATAGCGATGCCGCCAACTGGAGCAAGCAGAAATGGAACGTCAGTGATGCCGAGAAATGGCAGCATTACTAATGGGGTGCTGGTCGATGATTTCTCGCCGGCAACGCCTTCATCGGTACCTATACGGTTGTCCCAATTGGCATTGGCGAAAGTTTGGTCAGCACATTTAGGGTGACTGCTGAAAATAACGTTACAATATGAGGTCCTCATCTCATCGGCAGTCAATGCAGGGACGTCATCATTAGGGTTGGCGTCGATTTGATCGGGTATTGTGTGTGGTCCGATCTCCCCTTCAATTAACATATGAGCCCCAAACAGCTTAATCATACGTTGCCGACCTTTGATCTTAGCGAGCCCAGCGGGGTTGTAGTGTATCGAATCAATACCCGGTGGATCTGCGGTTACCGCATGCGCTAGCCCTAATGCTTTTGGGTTACCAATGGTGATGTTTTGCAGTAATTGTGCGTTGGCGGTAGCAGCAAATAGTGTCGAGATCACGACAATCAAAAGAGTTAATCTGGAGGTCGGGCTTTTGCTCGTGTGTGTGGAGTGACTTGAATTGTTATTCATCAGATTGCTACCTTGCCATTGCGTGTTACCAATGCCGTATTTGTAAGCGGCTGCAATGGCTTGGATCCCCCATGTATTGTTAGTGTTATTTTTGTTTTTATTCTTTTTTACAGGCGTTAAAAGCAATTACGAGTTCTGCAAATTTGACGCGTAAAACCCATGAAAACTGCTAAGTACCTGCTAGTGTACGTTTTTTTATGGAACGAACAATGGCGATCGGAAAGTCTTTAGTAAATTTTTGTTAGATTATGCCACAAAAGATAAGCACTACGCCATAGTGGGTCTGGCTTAATAATTTGTTGGGTGTAAGAAATCACCTAAATATCAGTAGTTTATCGCGCTGAGCTAAGTTGTTAAGGGGTAAATGGCGGGGCAGGTTGTATCAACGGGGTTGGGCCGTTTATTTGGGTTGTTGGTAGCGAAGAATATAGGTTGTTAGATTAACGTTGTGCTGATTGTTATGAATCGCTATTTCTGCGCCAAGCTCATCCAGTCTTTGGTTTATAGGGCTATTAAACAGCCAATGGCGAAATTCTTTATAGTTAACAGGGGTGGAAGGCAAAGCTGTGTCGAGAAGAAATTGGTGTAACTTGGGCAGCTCGAATTGCCATTGTGTGTGGCTATGAGTGAAGAGGTGCAGAGTCAGCAGGAGGAGTAATTCCTCCTCTTGCTCCAGGAATCGAGAAAAGACACTGATTAGTTGGTCAACATAGCTCATCTGTTTCTATTGCCATTGTTCATAAACAAAGGGAGTCTATGGCTTCCCTTTGTTTGATATGGCTTGTTAGTTGTCTAACTTAACGAAGCGTTGTACAGCCAGGCCAGATAGGGTGCCTAGCACTACGAAGAAAATTGCCATGCCGACTGTGGTCAATAGGTAAAACTGGGATGTGAGTTGAGTTAGTGCCTCAATTGCAACAGGATCGGTATTTGCAAACCCGTGATGCTCTGGCATAGGCGCGCCCATTAAGTGTGGTACGGCTGCCAAAACAACACCGCCTAACTTTAGCTTTGCAGGTGCGTAATATAAAACAGCGATGCCCGCAGCGGTTAGTGCCACACAAAGTGACCACCAGCCCTGTCGGTTTTCTAAGGTTGCAGCCTCTGTACCCGGCACTTCTGGGTGTAAACCGAACATTGCGGGTGCCACAAAAAATACGATCATTGACGCGACGCCCCATGCGGCACCTGTCATTGGCGTTATCTGGGGTTTGTTTGCTTTTAAGTTGTGTAAAGCCATGAGTGATATCATGAATAGCGCAAATGCGATAGCAACAGCGATATCTGCGCCGATGGTGTATCCGATGCGTTCAGCGCCATCTTCTGGGCCCCAAGCCTCTGTACTGTGTTCGTGATGAGTGGTTGTATCACTGTGCGGGTGGGGCGCAGCAGTTTCTTCGCTTACCTCATAGACTTCGGCAGCATAGATAATAGTGCTAATTTGGAAGTGTTGAAAAAGCCCGTAGAGTAGGCCAGTACATATACCAACGATAATTGCAGACAAGAGAATATTGCGAAAAGCCATTGAGTTGGCTCCTATAAAGAAAGGTGGATTACATTCTATCGATGGTCATCATCGAAGAGCGTGAAGTTAGTTTGCTAAGGCACAGCGTTTGGTTGTGTCCCAATTCAAATGTTTTCGGTTGTCTAAAAGATCAGTGACAAGGAAACGCAAATGAATGGCGAGCATCGTGAGCCGCGTTGTGGGCGACGTCCATCGGTGCAAAACCAACGACAAAAAGAAGTGCAGCGCCAACGGCAATTGCGCTAAATACCTGCAGAGCTGCAGAGAGAGTAAGTGATTTGCTTTGTTCGGTAGAGTTTGAAATTGTTTGCGATTGCATTTTTTTCTCCTGCACACACACCCGTGCGCAAATAATGTGTTTGTTGTGTAGCTGTTTTAAATATTACTGTTTATCTCGAGAAGGTTGGTTCCGGACTAATGAACAGCATGTGCCAATCAATTACCGTTGCGGGGGCAGCGCAGGAATGTAACCTGACTTCCCATTTAACCCCAAGAGGGGGCCTTCACAAAGACGCTACAGTACAGCAATATGTCCTCAATTGAAACCTGTTAGCATTAACTTAATGTTAAGTTGGCTGGGCATTGATTCGGATCGCTGTTGATGCTCGCTAATGATTGACGAGCCTCACAGGACCTTACTCGCTATTCGCCCACTCTTTGTAGGCATCAAATAGGCTTCTGTGCACTTTCTTACCTGTCTTACTCTTTCCAGTTGTTTCTGTTGGTTGAGTGTCTTTCTCGTCATCGAACGAGCGTAACTGGACACCACGATCTAACTCGATGCCACCAATTTCTTTTGCAGTTAGGTCCAGGTCTTCCTCGCTATTTGATATATTGCGAGCGTCGGTATCAAGCCAGCCATTGAGTACTTCTAAGTCGTTAGGATTGAGAATTCCCGAGGCTTTTTTCAGGTGAAGTGTGTTTGTTATGTAATCAAAGCGTGCAGTTGTAAGCTCCTTCTTAGCGGTAAATACCTTTTTCTGGGAGCGGAGCACATCCGATAGGGTGCGAAGACCAGATTTATACCCAGCCTTGATGGCCTTGAAGGCACTATTGTTGGACTTTACCGCACGCTTTCTGGACTCGAATGTTGAAGCGTCTGCCGATACTCTTCTGTGATATTGTCGAGTTTCTCTGACTGCGTTGCGTGTGGCCAATTGAAGGTTGTGTTTTGCTTCTGCCTTTTTGTGGCGAGCTTGTTTTTCTTGAGAGGATACAATGCCACCTGAAAAAAGAGGCAGGTTCATTGTTAGGCCAATGGTAGTGATTTTTGTATCGCCCACTAATCCGCTACTACCTTGGGAATTGGTGTGGTCTATAGCGAAGTCCACCGTGGGATAATGTCCTGTGCGCTTTTCTTGTACTTGTTTTTCTGCAGTCTCAAGGGCAAATCGTGCTGCAATAATTTGGTAGTTATTTTGTTTGGCAAAATTCTCCCAGTCTTTTATATCGAGAGGTTTTGGGGCGTCAACCGGGATGTTGTGAGGTAGAGGAGTAACCATAACTCTATCTTGGCCGGTTACCAGTGCGAGATCTTCTTTGATGTTGTCCAAGGTGACTTGGGCGAACACTTCGGCAGCCGTCGATAGGTCGTAGGTCCCCTGCATTTCAAACAGATCAGTATCACGAGCTAGTCCCAGCTTATAACGGTTTTTAATTTCAGTTAATTGCGTCTCTAGGCTGTTTTTTTCCATTTTAGCTAGGCGATATTCTTCTTCTGCTTTCAGTACGCCAAAATAGCCTTTGGCAACCTTTAGAATCAGGTCTTGTTGAGCCAGGGCTAGTTTCGACTCTTGGGCTTTCTCATAACTTTGCGCACCTTTGTATTTAAACCAGCGATCAGCCCTGAATAGAGGCTGGCTTAAGCGGAAGCTATAGCTTTGGGTGGTGCTGGTTTGTGTCGAAGTGGCGGTGTTTCCAAATACGTTTCTACAGCCTGAGATGCCTTCAATTGGAATCTGATCAGGTATAACATTATTTCCGAGGTCGTTGACTGCATTGGTAACATCCGTAATGAAATCTGCGCAGCTATCTGCGTCGTTCGACATAGCATCCGTACTAACACCATTATATTCCTGTTGCCCATATTGAGCTGAGACACCGACCGTGGGCAGCAACCCTCCAAATGCTTGATCCACTGACTCCCTATCGCCCAAAAACTTGGCTTTTTTCGCGGCCCACTCTGGATCATTTAGTGAGGCTAACTGATAAATCTCCAGTAGATTTGCGGCGAATGTTGTTGACGTAAAAGCAAAGGTGGCGGCCAATAGTACAGCAGATTGAAGTTTTCGAATTCGAGATATCATCAATTTGTATAACCCATCTGTTTATATAACAAGCATCTACAAAACATAGGCTTTAATTATTAGCCATATTTTGTGTTTCTGCGTGAATTATTGCAGCTTTTTTTCCAGATTGAGACATTTAATTCCATAAAAACAGAGATATACCTCTGTATAACTATATTGTAAACTCCATGTCTACTTTAAATGTGTGGCGTTTTTCAATAAAGTAGCCATTCTTGATTTTTGTAAATTGCGGCATTGAATCAATGCCCCACAAGATCAGGACTTCAATAAGTGCCTAAGTTATGGCACGTGCTTAATAAAAAAACTAACAAATACAGCATTCTACATCTAATATTTAAAGGTCATCGAAGCATTGTGAAGCCCACTGTTTTCCGGTGTTGTCAGCAATTTAGCTAATAGAGTTTGGCCTGAAAATATCACGATAATCAGTAAATGATAAGAATAGAACTTAGGATTAGCAAAAAAATATGTGCAGCGCTGTTTGCTTGAACCAGGTCATTCCCGCCGAGAAACCAACCTTCGTTGCTATTTTGCAAGAACGAGCGGAAAAACACCCAGATAACATAGCCTATACCTATCTTTCCGACGGAGAAGGAGAGAGTGTCGATGTCACGTTTAGGGAGCTAGACATCCAGGCCAAGGCAGTTGCACAGCGATTATTGACCTTAGGCAATGAAGGTGACAGGGCGCTGCTGTTATTTCCATCTAGCCTAGAATTTATTTATGGGTTTTTCGGGTGCTTGTATGCGGGCATGGTTGCGGTTCCGGCTTATCCGCCAAGAAGAAATCAAAACCTTGGGCGTCTACAATCGATTATTGATGACTGTGATCCATCCTTAGTTCTCTGCACGTCTAAGGTGATGCGTGTTGCCGAGCCTCTTTTTCACGATACCGGTGGCCTCGATGATCTTAAGTGGCTCGCGGTTGATGAAGTTGAATCAACAGAAAGTAGCGGTTGGACCTATCCCAATATTGATCGCCAGTCGATAGCCTTTTTACAATATACCTCTGGTTCCACAGGTAACCCCAAAGGGGTTATGGTGAGCCATCGCAACGTGATCGCCAATGAAGCCCAAATCCAACATGGGTTTGAATTCAGTGATTTTGAAATATTTGTTAGTTGGGTGCCTTTATTTCATGATATGGGGCTTATCGGCATGATATTGCAGCCGATGTTTTTGGGTGTGCGCTGTGTATTCATGTCTCCGGCAACCTTTCTACAAAAACCATTGCGCTGGTTAAAGGCGGTTACAGATTACAAAGGTACAGTGATATGTGCACCGAACTTTGCCTATGAGTTGGCGATCCACCAGATATCAGATGAACAACGGGAGGAACTTGACCTTTCGACCATTCGCCATGCGCTATCTGGCGCTGAAGCCGTGCGCCCCCAGACAATAGAGAAATTTATTGAGGTTTATGAACCTACTGGTTTTGTGCGTGGAACATTTACCCCTACTTATGGATTGGCAGAATCAACTCTGGTAATTTCTTGTGCACCAAAAGGCGATACGCCTCGCTACGAAAGAGTCAGCGCCAACGATCTTGAAAAAAACATCATCGTGACAGTAGATGCAGGCTTTGCGGATAAATCCGTAGAACTTGTCTCTAACGGTGGCGCGTATTTGGATGGAAAAATTGTTATTGTCGATCCAGCGACCTGTGTCGAATTACCCGAAAATGAAGTGGGCGAAATCTGGTCTTCTGGCGGCCATATCGCGGAAGGCTATTGGAAAAATGAGCAGGCAACAGAAGAAGCTTTTCAAGGCTTCACTGACGCGGGTGATGGTCCGTTTCTGCGTACCGGTGATTTAGGTTGTATCATCAATGGTAACCTCTATATCACCGGTAGAATGAAAGATGTAATTATTATACGCGGTGGTAACCATTACCCTTCGGATATAGAGCACACAGTTCAAACATCTAATGTGGCCTTAAAAGCAGATGCAGGCGCGGCATTCTCAATTGACGTCGAAGGCGAAGAACGTTTAATCGTAGTGCAAGAGGTTGAACGTCGTTTCCGACGTCGATTAAATACCGAAGTGGTGTCAGCAGCCGTTCGTCAAGCTATAGCTGAAAATCATGAACTACAATTACACACTATTGTGTATTTACGTCCAGGCAAAATACTAAAAACTTCTAGCGGTAAGATTCAGCGCCGGGGCAATAAACAAGCATTCATTGACGGTACCCATGACGTCGTTGATGTTAGTTCCTTGCTAGATAATAGTGCCAGCAATAAAGACGCCATTGAGATAGGTTTGGCTTTAACCCGGGACGATTGGTTGGGGATGCCGGACGGCGAAAAAGAACCACGCCTTATTACCTACCTTAAAGCGTTGGTAGCCAACGAGATTGGCGAAAATATAGATCGAATTAAGGAAGATCGGAGCTTAATCGCGCTGGGTATAGACTCCTTGCAAATTACTCAACTTCTAACGCGTATGAAAGAACGTTTTGACGTGAATATTGAATTGCCTGCGTTGTTTGATGCCGAGGATTTTAATGCGCTGGCTGCCGTTCTTGCGAGCGCGATCACCGATGCTAAAAAGTCGACTTTGCCGCCACTGGTCGCTGTCGAACGGCAAGAAATAATGCCGTTGTCATTTTCTCAAAAACGCATGTGGTTCTTTGACAAATTGCATGAAAGTAATGCGGCCTACAATTTACCTTTTGCGTTAAAAATGCAAGGTGCGCTAGATATCGATGCGTTAGCCAAGGCGTTTGAAAGCATGGTGACTCGCCATGAAATATTTAGAACCGTTTATATTGAGCAGGACGGTCACGCACTGCAAGTTATCAAGGCGCCTGCGGAATGGGCGTTTGACGTAAAGGATATGACATATTTGCAGGAACCTGCTTTGAGTCGATCTGTCAATGACGTGATTCTGTCTGAAGCAAAAAGGCCATTCGATTTAGAGCATGGACCGGTAATTCGCACCAAACTAGTTCGGCTGCCCGATGAAATTGTTGAAGAAATTGATAATGGTGGCGAGAGTAAAGGGCAGGCTAAGTCTCATAGCGAAGAGCGCTGCACAGAACAATATCTATTGATGATTACCATCCACCATATCGCTGCAGATGGATGGTCGCTAAGTGTCATTACCGAAGAAATCGCTAAAGCCTATGAAGCGCAAGTGCGTGACGAGATTCCACAATTGCGCGAAATGCCGATTCAGTATGTTGATTTTGCTATGTGGCAGAAGCAACTGTTTGATAGCCGGTTACTCGACGGTCAGTTAGAGTATTGGAAGCAACACCTTGCAGGTGTTCCTGTATTGGATCTACCGACGGACCGCCCTAGGCCGCCGGAGCAAAGTTTTGCGGGGGCAAATTATTATTTCTCTCTGCCTAAAAGTAAAGTTAGTGCGCTAAAACAATTAAGCCGCTCTCAAGGTGTAACGTTCTATATGACGTTATTGGCTACTTTTAAGGTGCTGCTACACCAATATACCCAAAGTGATGACATTTGTGTAGGTACTCCAATTGCCAATAGGTCTACCGAAGAGTTAGAGAAGCTGATTGGTTTCTTTGTAAATACCTTGGCGTTACGTTCAGATTTTTCTGGTAATCCAAGTTTTACCGAGTTATTGACCCGCATTCGAAAAACGACTCAGGGTGCATTTGCCAATCAAGATATGCCTTTTGAACGAGTGGTTGAGAATCTAGATATTTCCAGAGACATGAGTTATTCACCTGTGTTTCAGGTGATGTTTGTGCTGCAAAATTCAACCATTGATGAGGCGTTTAACTTAGCGGGTGTCAACGTTGAGAGTGTTCATACCTCTCCAGGCACTTCTAAATTTGATATGACGTTACAATTTAGCGAAGAGTCTGGCGTACTCTATGGTGACCTAGAATATGCCACCGATCTATTTGATGCGTCAACAATTCAAGCGTTCGCCAATCGTTACATGGTATTGGTTGATGCCGTTTTAGCGGATGCTTCGGTTTCCGTCGGTGAGCTCAATGTATTGTCTGTTGAGGAAAAATCCTTACTGCTTGATCGATATAATGATCTTGATATTGATCTGCCCACAGATAGTACATTGCATGGGTTGTTTGAGGCACAAGTAGAGCAAACACCGAACGATATAGCGTTGGTGTTTGATAGCGAAAACCTAACGTACCAGAATCTAAATGAGCAAGCGAACGCTCTAGCGAGACATTTGCAGACGCTGGGTGTGAACCAGGAATCCCTGGTCGGTGTCTGTTTGCACCGATGTCCTGAGATGATTGTTGGTATGATGGCAATCTTAAAAGTCGGGGCAGCCTATGTTCCGCTTGATCCAAATTATCCTGCGGATCGTGTAGCCTTTATGCTACACGATGCGGCTGCACCCGTAGTGCTGACCCAGCAAGCATTGATCGGCATGTTACCAATATCCCAGCCTGATAAGGGCTTTACTGTATTGCCATTGGATGATTTAGGTGGCGTATTGGATGGATATGAAAATTCAAACCTGTCGTTAAACGTACCAAATACACAACTAAGTTATGTGATATATACCTCTGGCTCTACGGGTAAACCCAAAGGTGTGATGATTTCCCATGGCAACTCTACAGCAATGGTTCATTGGGCGCATACAGTATACAGCACCGAAGACTTGGCCGGAGTGCTGGCAGCAACATCGATTTGTTTTGATTTGTCGGTTTGGGAAATATTTGTCACTTTATCTGCTGGTGGTAAAATTATTCTTGCAGATAATGTGTTGGCGCTGCCACATATCCCAGCAGCTGATCAAGTAACGCTGATAAATACGGTGCCTTCAGCAATCGCAGCGCTGCAACGAGAGAATGCCATACCAACAGGCATAAAAATCATTAACTTGGCCGGTGAAGCATTGCCCGCCAGTTTGGTGGATCTGCTGTATGACACAACAGCGGTGCAACGTGTATATGACTTATACGGGCCGTCTGAAGATACTACTTATTCTACCTTCACTTTGCGTGAGAAAGATGCGGTTGCCACAATCGGTCGACCTATTAGTAATACCCGAGCCTATTTGTTGAATCAGCATGGAGCGCTGGTACCTCCTGGTATCGCTGGTGAACTCTATCTTTCTGGCACGGGAGTGACGCAAGGTTACAAGAATCTTCCGGAAATGACGGCAGAAAGATTCCTAGATAACCCATTTGAAAAAAACAGAAAAGATTCCGGTATTTCGGTTGAGAAATATTCTCGCATGTATCGGACTGGCGATTTAGCCCGGCACTTGCCTAACGGCAATCTTGAATATCTTGGTCGTATTGATCACCAGGTTAAGGTGCGAGGGTTCAGAATAGAGCTGGGGGAAATTGAATCCGCGATTAATTCTGTGAGAATGGTGCAAGAAAGTTTAGTCGTGACCAGTGATGATGTGGCGGGGCATAAGTCGCTAGTGGCTTACGTGGTATCAAATCAGTCGGTGGAAAAACTCACTCCTGTTTTACGCGACGCTATCCGAGCAGAATTACCCGATTTCATGATGCCTGCAGCGTTTATTGTATTGCAAAAATTCCCTTTAACACCCAATGGTAAAGTTGACCGAAAAGCTTTGCCTTCACCCAGTGCCGATATGTTAGTTGTTGGTGAGTTTGTTGAAGCTAGAAACGCTAACGAAACCAAGATGGGTGAAATTTGGAAGTCTGTAATTGGCTTGCCGCAAGTAAGTGTTACTAGTGATTTCTTTGAGTTGGGAGGCCACTCGTTATTAGCGACGCAATGCATGTCGCGTATTCGTGATACCTTTGATGTCGATTTGCCAGTTAAAGCGTTGTTTTCTGCACCAACAATAGAGCAGTTGGTTTTACGTTTGGGTGATGGCAAACAGATATCTGGTTTGACGCCACCCAAAGTCGAGAGAGTGAGCCGAGACCAAGAGCTTCCGTTATCTTTTGCACAGCAACGTTTGTGGTTTTTGAATCAATTGGAGACAGGCGATTCCGAGTTTAATATTAGTAATTCGTACAACATGCCTGCCACTATCAGGATTAAGGGGTCGTTAAATACCAATGCTTTGAAAAAGGCTTTTCAATCGCTAGTACTTCGGCATGAATCATTGCGTACGTCGTTTCTTGTAGACGATGGCGTTGCGACACAAGTTATTCGAGAGCCCTCTGAGTGGTTTATGGATATTCGAGATATTAGTCATCTCGAATATGAAGAAAGAGAAACAGAGATTATTAATCTAGCAGATGATGAAGCCTCTCGATCGTTTGATTTGATTCTCGGTCCACTGAATAAGGCTCGTAGGATTCGCTTGATACGTTCTCGATTATTGAAAACGGCAGAGCAGGAGCATGTGTTGCTACTTACCATGCACCATATTATTTCAGATGGTTGGTCACTAGGTATCATCATTGATGAGATAGCAGAGTTATACGGTTCAATTGTTGAAAGTCGGGAAGCAAATTTGCAGCCGCTTGGTATTCAATATGTTGATTACGCCAGTTGGCAACGAGAATGGATGGAAGGACCTGTTTTTGAACATCAATTGGCATTTTGGAAAAATCACCTAGACGGTGTTCCCGTTCTTGAACTGCCAACAGATCGACCTAGACCAGCGATACAAACCTTTGCCGGTGAGTTCGAGCATGTGAAGTTGTCGCTGGAACTTACTCAGCGATTGAACGAGTTAAGCCAAAACCAAGGTACCACGTTATTTATGACGTTGCTGTCGGGTTTTTATGCACTGTTGTATCGATACACCGGCCAAGATGACGTGTGTGTTGGCACACCGGTGGCAAATCGGGTACGTGAAGAGTTTGAGGGGCTTATTGGGTGTTTCGTTAATACCCTAGCCCTGCGCGCAGATCTTTCTGGTAATCCACGCTTTGTAGATTTGATGATGCAAGTACAAGACACCACATTATCTGCATACGACCACCAAGACATTCCATTTGAACGTTTGGTTGATAAGTTAGGTGTGGCGAGAGAAAAGAGCCATTCGCCATTATTCCAAGTGATGTTTACCTTGCAAAATGCCTCAGCTGACCACGAGCTGCGTTTGCCAGGGTTGGATTCGCAATTGTTACCTTCGGTAATGAAGACAGCCAAGTTTGACTTAACGTTAAACCTCACAGAAAAAGATGATGGTTTAGATGGCATTATTGAATACAACACCGATTTATTTGATGCGTCGACCATACACCGTATGGTTGGGCACTTAGAGTCGGTTCTAGAGGCGGCGGTAGAACACCCGCATACTAGAATCTCTGATTTGCCTTTGATGCCAGAAGCAGAAACTACGTTGTTGTTAGAAGAATGGAATAATGTTGATACAACGTTTGACTTCAATAATTGCGTACACACCCTGTTTGAACAGCAGGTGGTGCTGAATCCTGAGGCAATCGCGTTATCATTTAATGGTGAAAGTGTTAGTTATCGTTCACTAAACGAACAATCAAATCAGCTGGCGCATTGGTTACTTGCCAAAGGCGTGGTTGAGAATCAGCTAGTAGGAGTGAGTCTACAACGATCATCCTCAATGTTGGTGACAATTCTGGGTATTTTGAAAGCTGGTGGCGCTTATGTACCGGTTGACCCGACAAACCCAGAAGTGCGGATTAAGTTTATACTTGAAGACGCGGCCGTTAAGTTACTTTTGACCGATACTTCGGTCGTTGAGCATATAGTCGACGGTACCTATGAAACTTACTGTCTAGACACGTTAGTAGAAGAGATTGCGGCACTACCGACTAATAACCCTGGCGTTCCATGTGGACCAGACAATCGTGCCTACGTGATCTATACCTCAGGTACAACCGGTAACCCAAAGGGCGTATTAATTCCCCATAGCAACGTGATTCGGTTGTTTTCGGCCACGGATCAGTGGTACGGATTTGATCAACATGATGTGTGGACGATGTTCCATTCATTTGCTTTCGATTTTACCGTTTGGGAAATCTGGGGCGCCTTGTTACATGGAGGTCGATTGGTGATTGTGCCTCAAGATGTGGCCAAATCTACCGAGAATTTCTATCAGCTTGTTCAACAAGAGAAAGTCACGGTGCTTAACCAAACACCCAGTGCATTCACCCAGTTTATTCGTGTTGACGCAGACGCGTTAACGAAAGGGGATGGCGCGTTAGCGTTACGTTTAGTGATTTTCGGAGGAGAAGCCCTCGATTTTGCGGCACTTCAGGCATGGAGTGATAGGCGAGGTCTTGAGAAACCTCAGCTTGTGAATATGTACGGCATCACTGAAACAACGGTTCATGTTACCTATCATCGAGTGACAGAAACGGATTTGAACAAGCGCCAAAGTTTAATTGGCCGACCAATCCCAGATTTAAACCTGTATATTCTCGATGCATATAACAATTCTGTGCCCATTGGTGTTGCCGGTGAATTACATATTGGCGGACAGGGTTTGAGTCATGGATACTTGAACCAGCCTGCACTGACAGATGAGCGTTTTATTAATAATCCGTTTGTGCCATCTATCGATAGGGCTGGTGGTCTGTATGACAGATTGTATAAAACTGGAGATGTAGGTCGTTATCTACCGGATGGTACAATTGAATATATGGGGCGTTTGGATGACCAGGTGAAAATTCGAGGCTATCGGATTGAGCTGGGTGAGATTGAATCTGCGCTTAGCCAATTTGAAGGGGTGCATGAAGCAGTGGTATTGGCGCGCGAAGATCAGCCTGGCGATAGGCGCCTTGTAGGGTATATTGTTGCCAAAGATGTTGATATTGATTTGGCGCTATTAAAATCCTCCATCCGAAAGAAATTACCTGAATATATGGTGCCTTGGACCTATATATTAATGGAAGAGCTGCCGCTTACTAGTAATGGAAAGGTCAATAAAAAGGCCTTGCCAGCCCCAGATGGCGGGGTCAAAGCAACGTCCTCCTACTTGGCGCCCCGGAATGACACTGAATCAGAATTGGTTGGTATTTGGTCGTCCGTCCTAGGGTTGGACAAAGTTGGTGTATTAGACAATTTCTTCGAAATTGGCGGGCACTCGTTACTTGCTACCCAAGTCGTATCGCGTATACGTGAGCATTTTGACGTGGAATTGGCACTAAGTGCAATGTTTGAGGATCCTACCATCGAAGCTATTGCATTACACTTGCTACAGATTGAAATTGAAGGTAGCGACGATGATTTGGCTGCATTGCTAGCTGAGTTCGAAGATATGCCTGATTAAAGTTCTATTGCGCCATTCTGTTTTGATCGTAGGCTATTGTAACCGGTTCATATTATTCATTAATTCTGTCCAGCCCAATCGTTTTTAGGGCTGGGCATAGTCAACAGTCTCCTATACAATAATTCTCCAGCTATGGGGCTGTTATGCGTGTTATTTGATCTGTAAAGCTCCCTAAATGATAATAAAAATAACGAATATGATTGTTAGCGAGTAAAGCCGATTTGTTGAATTATTTAGTCAACAATAATCACTTATCAAATAAGCTAATTTAATTCCATTGAACCACTAAATACCTGAACAATAACGCAAAAGCTTAATGACATGCAGCGTAAAGCACTATACTAAAAGTTATTGTTAAATAGGGTTATTGAGGTTTATAGGCTATCCCATCGATAATCAGTAGAAAGTGTATCGATATGGATAATGACAACACAGAGCAGTGTGGCTGTGTAGTTGTAATTCAAAGCTTGTTTCATTGAATAAACATGATAAAAGAACCAACACAGGCAAAGTTCTGAATGAGTGACAAGCAGTTATTAAAACGTTTAGCCAGTTTATCACCTGAAAAACGTGAGCTTTTACTGAAGCAACTTCAACAAAAAAAGAGCAAGAGCGCTCAGCCTAAAATTGGTTCAATACAACCTTATCCGCGTGAAAACAATCGATTGCCAATGTCTTACGCGCAACAACGATTGTGGTTTTTAGAACAGTTACAGTCCGGCACTTCAAGTTACAACATATCTGCTGCATTAAAACTTGATGGCAATTTGGATATTGAAGCCCTGCGATTAGCATTTGAAGAAATTGTTTTGCGTCACGAAGCATTGCGAACAATTTTTATTGAGGAAGATGGACAAGGCCGTCAGGTTATTATGGAGCCGCAACGATGGGAATTGCCCACCATTAGTTTGGAGCCTCTGTCGCCAGAGGAGCAGGACGAAGTCATTAAAGCGCGTTTTGCCGGTGATGCACATACAGCATTTGATCTTGTCAATGGTCCACTACTGCGCACACGTTTGATTCGCTTATCTCAAACTAATTTTGTGCTGTTTGTTACTATGCATCATATTGTCGCCGATGGTTGGTCGATGGGTGTATTGATACGTGAGCTGGCGGCTCTGTACGAGGCGTATGCAGACGATGCCCCTTCACCGTTATCGGCCTTGAAAATACAATATGCAGATTTTTCACAGTGGCAAAGAGAGTGGTTGTCTGGGGACCGTCTAAATAAACAGCTGCGTTATTGGAAAGAGCGACTGGTCGATGTTCCTGTGTTAGCACTGCCTACTGATTACTCTCGACCGCCCATTCAAACCTATGAGGGCGCTAGTACACCCATATGCATCGATAAAGAAATTCGGCAATCACTAAATACCTTGTGCAAAGCGCAAGGAGTGACGTTGTTCACGACGTTACTTACAGCGCTACAGGTATTATTACACCGTTACTGCGGACAAGACGATATTTGTGTCGGTACACCCATTGCCAATCGTGTGCGTCCGGAATTGGAGCCATTGATCGGTTGCTTTGTAAATACTCTAGCGATAAGGAATGATTTGAGTGGTAACCCTACCTTTACCTCGCTGCTATCTCAAGTACAGACAAATTTGACGGCAGCTTACGATAATCAAGACGTACCTTTTGAGCGCATAGTAGATGAATTAGGTGTTGCTCGCGAAATGAGTCATACGCCTTTATTTCAGGTGATGTTTGTATTGCAAAATGCAGCACCGACAAATTCTTTAGCATTAAAAGGTGTCAACATTGAATTGATGCCAGAAGAATCAACCACATCAAAGTTTGATATTACGTTAAACCTTCGTGAGGAAAATGGTTGCATCGTTGGCGATTGGGAATATCGTACCGATTTGTTTAAACCAATTACCATAGAGCGAATGAAGGAGCACTATATTGAAGTGCTTCGTAACGTAGCAGCAGAATCCAATAAACATGCTGATGGAATTTCGTTATTGAATTCTGATGAAAAGCAGTTGTTGTTGAAAGAATGGAATGATACTGCCTGTCAGTATGAGCGTGATTTAGATGTTGCTTCAGTCTTCTTAAATCAGGTAGAGATTTTTAGTGATAAAATTGCACTTAAGATTAATGAAGATTCTATAACCTATCAGCAACTAAATAATCAAGCGAATAATATTGCGCATGCGCTTATTGATAAGGGAGTTAAACCAAATCAGCGAGTAGGTTTGTGCGCCGAACGGTCAATAGAGATGATCGCGTCCATGCTGGGTATTTTAAAATCTGGCGCAGCCTATGTGCCATTGGATCCGTCATATCCCGAAGACCGCCTACACTTTATGTTGGATGATTCTGATGCGGCAGTGGTTATTGCTCATGAGCGTCATCGTGATCGATTGCCGGTGGCCGATGAAAATATTTTATTGATTGAGCGTTTTTCGAAAGAAGAAAAGCTATGGCCGGAACCGAACATCAAGGTGGGTGCAACAGCACCTGCGTATGTGATGTATACATCAGGATCAACAGGTAAACCCAAGGGTATTGAAGTCGTACAACGAAATATTGTGCGCTTAGTAAGAAATATCGACTTTATGACGTTGGATAGTGACACAGTATTTTTGCAGTATGCGCCAATTTCATTTGATGCCTCCACGTTAGAAATTTGGGCTCCGTTATTAAACGGTGGTTGTTTGGCTATTGCACCTGCAGGTCAACTAAGTCCAGAAGAGATTGGTGGTGTTATACACAAACACCGGGTCAACGCAGTGTGGTTAACCGCTGCATTGTTTCACTACATTGCAGAATATCATATCGATCAATTGATGGGTGTGAAGCAGTTGCTTGCTGGAGGGGATGTACTATCTCCTTTGTTAGTACGTAAAGTACTAGATGAAGTTGACGACCTTTGTCTCATTAACGGCTACGGCCCCACTGAAAACACCACGTTCACCTGTTGTTACCCAATGCTAGATTCTTCCCAAGTTCGGCATACTGTGCCGATTGGGCGACCAATAGCGAATACGCGCATCTATATATTGGATAGCTCACGGTCTCCCGTGCCCATTGGGGTGCCTGGTGAACTTTATACTTCCGGCGACGGAGTCACCAACGGCTATTTAAATCGAGATGATTTAACAAAAGACGTGTTTGTTGCTAACCCTTTCGATGAGGGCGGCGACCCTGTCATGTATAAAACGGGCGATCTGGTTCGTTACTGTAGTGATGGTACTGTGGAGTATCTGGGGCGTATCGATCAGCAGGTAAAAATTCGTGGTTATCGAATTGAACTTGGCGAAATTGAAGAAGCCATCAGCAATATTAATACTACGCGTGAAGTTGCTGTTGTTGCTCGAGAGGACGTGCCTGGTGTAAAGAAAATTACAGCATATATTGTTCCGCAAGAAGGATTATATCCAAAAGCGTCAGATCTACGAACAGAATTAAAGCAAACGTTGCCGGACTATATGGTTCCTTCATTTTTTGTAATGATGGAGAGTTTTCCTGTAACGGCAAATGGAAAATTGGATAGAAATGCGTTGCCGAAGCCTGAAACGGATTCCGCGTTAGTAAGCGAAAATGTCACGCCACGCAATGACAAAGAGCAAGCGTTGGCGAGCATTTGGTGTGAAGTGTTGTCGATTGCAACGGTAGGTGTTTTCGATAACTTTTTTGAGCTTGGTGGTGATTCGATTCTTAGTATTCAGATCATTAGTCGCGCCAAGCTGTTGGGTTTACATTTAACGACAAAACAGGTTTTTGAGAATCAAACCATCGCAGAATTGGCCTCGGTTGCAAGTGAGGTAGAAACACCAATTCTTGCGGAGCAGGGCAATGTGACTGGGGCTGTACCATTGTCTCCTATTGAGAAATGGTTTTTTGATAACAACTTTGTAGAAGAGCAGCATTGGAATCAATCAGTCCTATTGGATTTGAAACCGGGTTTTATCCACACTAAGAATCAGCTTGAGGATGCGTTGACTGCCGTGGTTACACATCATGACGCGTTACGTTTGCGTTTTAATCGATCCACTGATGGGGTTTGTCAATTTCATCAAGAGAATAACGAAGGCCAACCGGCGTTCTCATTAAAAAGTGTAGATTTGACTGGTTTCAGCGCAGAACGACTCGCCGAGCAAATTAGTTTTAATGCAAATAAATGCCAGAAAAGTTTGAATCTCGCTGATGGCCCACTGTTTGCGGTAACAATATTTAATTTACCAAATGAACAGCGAAAGATGTTATTGGTTGTTCATCACCTTGTGGTTGATGGTGTTTCTTGGCGTATATTGTTAGATGATGTTAGTTCTGCCTTGGCTCAAGTTGCAGAATACAAGGAAATCTCGTTCGCAGTAAAAACAACCTCTTATCAGCAATGGGTAAATACGTTGGTAACTCATACCAATAACACGTTGATTTATGATGAGGCAGATTACTGGTTAACCCAAACAAAAGTAGCGAAACCGACTATTCCCATTGATAACCCCGCGGGCTCCAGCGCTGTCTCTTATTCAAAAATCAAAAAGGTAAGCCTGTCTTCATCAAAAACAGCCGCGTTGCTTCGAGATTCGTCACAAGCTTACAGAACGGAGATCAATGACTTGCTATTAACAGCCCTTGCGAAAACAATGGCTGATTGGAGTGGCAATTCTGAAATACTGATTGATCTAGAAGGGCATGGTCGCGAATCATTTGATGACCGTATAGATCTAAGTCGAACGGTAGGTTGGTTTACATCGGTATATCCAGTGCGGCTGGATGTTGAAGTGGGCCTCCCTTTGGCATCAAACATCAAGCGTGTTAAAGAACAGCTGCGTTCAATCCCAAATAAGGGCTTTGGATTTGGTGCGCTGAAAACCTTTGCAAATGATGAGACGTTACGTCAGGCACTATCTGATGCTCCTAAAGCAGATGTGGTATTTAATTATCTAGGTCAATTTGATTCCATGTTAGATGGCAATACTTGGTTTTCGCTGGCAACGGAAAATAGGGGGCGCGAACATAGCGCGGATGCAGATGAGCCACACCTTCTTAGTGTAAATTGTCATATTGTCGATGGAAGCCTGCAAGTAGATTGGATATACAGTAGTGATATCTACCGTGATGAAACAATAGAGAAAATTTCAGAAAGCTATCTCGCTAGTTTATCGCAGATTATCGATCACTGTTCAGAGGCTTCATCCTTTGGTTATACACCTTCAGATTTCCCACTGTCATTGCTTAATCAAATAGATGTCGATCGACTGTTTGGCGCAGACCCGACAGTAGAATCTGTGTATCCTTTGTCACCTATGCAAGAAGGCATGCTGTTCCATAGTTTATTTGATACTGAATCAGCGGTTTATTTTGAACAACTGAGTGTAGAGGTTATTGGTGGTGTAGATCGAGAGATTTTGAAGCGTGCCTGGACCTATGTGATAAACAGGCATCCCGTCTTACGAAGTGCTTTTTTGTGGGACGAGTTGGATATTCCGTTGCAGGTTGTGCATAAATCTTTTGATATCGAAATCAGTGAGTTTGATTGGCGCGACGTTGAGGAACAACAGATAGATCATCGTTTAGAATCCTGGTTAGAGCATGATAGAAATCGAGGTTTTGATTTTTCAATACCCGGTTTGTCACGTTTGGCATGGATTGATCTTCCTAATGATAAATCTCGTTTAGTGTGGAGTTTTCATCACGCTGTATTGGATGGTTGGTCGTTGCCGTTGGTGATGGGAGAGGTGTTTCAGGTTTATGCTGATTTTGCTCAAAGTTTACAGCCTAAGTTGGCACCAGCGGGTCGATATGAGGACTTTATACACTGGATAAAAGATTTTGATAAAGCCGATGCATTGCAATTTTGGAAGAATTATTTGCACGGGTTTGAAGCGCCAACACCATTAGCGGGAATAAAGGCTGGTGGTGGGAAAGAAGAATATTTTGATAAGGAGTTGTATTTCTCTGAAAGATTTACAGCGGACTTGCAAAAATTTGCCAGAGAACAGCACATCACTCTCAATACCGTGATACAAGCAAGTTGGGGCGTATTGCTTTCGCGTTATAGTGGTGAGGAAGATGTTGTTTTCGGGACGACTGTATCTGGTCGTCCTGCTGACCTACATGGTGTTGAAGGTATCGTAGGTTTGTTTATCAATACATTACCTCTTCGTATGCATGTGTCTGACAGTACCTGTATTGGTCCGTTACTTAAAACGATGCAAGACGAACAAGTTGATTTACGTCGATTCGAAGCGACACCTCTTGTCGATATTCACCATAATTCTGATGTGCCTGGTGATCTATCGTTATTTGACAGTATTTTGGTATTTGAAAATTTCCCTGTCGGTGAGGCTGTGAAGAGTGGTAGCCAGCTGTTGGATATTGGGCATGTGAAAAGTGTCRAACATACCAACTTCCCCTTAACATTGATTGTTGARCCAGCTGAMGCACTTGGGTTAAAGATTTCTTATGACGCCTCTCTGTTTGACGAGCCCTTTGTCGAAAGAATGCTTCAGCATCTAGAGGTTATAATTCAAGGGATGCTGACACAGCCTGAGGTCGCATTAGTTCGTTTACCGTTATTAAGTGACGTAGACTACCAGCGTGTTGTTTCAGAGTGGAATCCGGAACCAGCGAGTTACCCAAGAGATAAATGTTTACATGAGTTGTTTGAGGATCGGGTTGCAACTGCTCCAGATACTWTGGCGATTATCTTTGGTCAACAAGAGCTTACTTTTGATCAACTAAATCGTCGYGCAAACCAATTGGCGCGAGTATTGATCGCTAGAGGGGTGCGAGATGGAAATTTCGTCGCGATAGCACTAGGTCGTTCGGTGGAAATGATTGTTGCTATATTGGCGACGCTGAAAGTAGGGGGCGCCTATGTGCCGTTGGACCCAGGGTATCCACAAGAACGCTTAACTTTCATGTTAGAAGACACTGAAGCACCTGTTCTGGTCACAACATCTGAGCATCAAGATACGCTAGCGCCGATAACGAATAATATCGACATGCAATTAAATACCGTGTTGATTGATTTAGAGATTGAGTACATTAACGAGCAGTATGATACCAATCTGGATCAACCCATTTTTGGTGATAGTCGCAGAGCGGCTTATGTTGTTTATACTTCCGGTTCTACAGGGAAACCAAAAGGCGTGGTTTGTCATCAATTAGGGGTGGCTCGCCTTGTCTTGAATTGCAATTATTTGACAATCACTCCGCAAGATCGAGTTGCCCATATCAACAACGTCTCATTTGACGCGTTCACTTTCGACGTGTGGGCAGGGTTACTAAACGGCGCGACGCTTGTTGGTATTTCCAAAGAGATATTGTTAACGCCGGAAGAATTTGTCGCCGAGATGAGGCGGACAAAAGCAAATATCATGGTTATCACAACCGCGCTATTTAACATGTTTGCGATCAACTGCCCCGATGTTTTTGAAAAGATGAAATGCGTACTATTTGGTGGCGAAATCTGTGATCCCCAGCAAGTTAGGAAAATTGTTGAAGCCTACAAACCTGATCATTTAATAAATATCTATGGCCCAGCGGAAAATACTACTTATTCAACCGGATATGATATTCAAGAGGTACCTGAGGGCGTGTTAACGGTACCCATTGGCCGCAGTGTCTCAGGCTCGACAGCTTATGTACTAGATTCAAGGATGTACCCCGTCCCCATAGGAGTGGCGGGTGAAATATATGTGGGCGGGGATGGCTTGGCTTTGGGTTACCTCAATGATCCAGAGAAAACCGCTGCCTCATTTGTGGAAAGTCCTTTTGGCGGTATTTATGAAGATAATCGTCTGTATAAAACCGGTGATTTAGCAAGGTACACAGAAAGTGGTCAGATAGAAATTCTTGGTCGTGCAGATGACCAAGTAAAAATACGCGGATTCCGGATTGAGTTGGGAGAAGTTGAAGCGAGCATGACTCAATTGATCGGGGTTACCGACGTTGTTGTGATCGTACGAGAAGATAATCCAGGCCAAAAGCAATTGGTAGCGTACGTTATAGCAGAGCCTGGTTTGGATGGTGCAACCATTCGCAAGGAAACGTCCAAACACTTACCAAAACACATGATTCCGTCTTCGTTTGTGGTTATGGAAGCGTTCCCTTTAACGGAAAATGGAAAAGTAAACAAGCGCGCGTTGCCAGAACCTACAGCCGAAGATCAGGCTCAGCATGAATACGTTGCCGCACGCAATGCAAATGAAGCGGCATTGATTGATATCTGGGAGCAGGTTTTAAAAGCGGATACTGTAGGTATTCACGATAACTTCTTTGATCTGGGCGGTGATTCTATCCTCAGTATCCAGATCATATCTCGTGCTAAGCGTGACGGTCTGCAACTTACCGCGAAGCAGGTATTCGAAAGCCAGACCATTGCTGAATTAGCCGAGGTAGCAACTGATCTCAGCAATGTGATTGTCGCAGAGCAAGGCTTGGTTGAAGGAGAGTCACTATTAACACCTGTGCAACAGTGGTTTTTTGATCAAAATAACGCTGATATCCATCATTTTAACCAATCAGTGATGTTTTCTGTCGACGCTAGTGTTAATGATCAACATCTCATGGAGGCGTGGGAGTCTGTATTGCTGCAACATGATGCGTTACGTTTGCAGTATGAAAAAAGTGAGACCGGTGGTTGGAGTCAACGCTTTCGAGCTTCGGAGCATGTAGAGTCATTATTAGATCAAGTGTACGAAGTTGTTGATTTAGCGAAATTTCCTGTTGCAGTTCAAACTGAACAAGTGGAAGCCTTGGCAGCCCAAGTTCAGGGCGAAATGAATTTGGCTAGTGGTCCGTTGATCAAAGTGATCTCTTTTAATTTGGGTGAGGGCAAGTCCTCACGCATGTTTGTGGCCGTGCATCACTTGGTTATCGATGTGTTTTCTTGGCGCATTATATTGGAAGATCTGCAAACAGCAATGCAGCAATGCATTGCAGGGCATTCGCCTGATTTGGGTGAGAAAACCACGTCATTCCAACAATGGGGTGAAGCGTTACAAAGCTTTGTTCAGTCTGATTTGATGCGTGAGGATGTTGACTATTGGTGGTCTAAACAAACGCTTGAAGTGTCGGAAATTCCTCGCGATAGTAAAGGTCACAATACGATTGCCAGTGTAGCAACGATTGAATTGGAATTATCTGAGGACGAAACACAGCAATTGTTGATGCAAGCGCCACAATGTTATCGGACGGAAATTAACGAACTATTACTCTCAGCATTTGGGTTAACTATTTCCAAATGGACACAATGTGACAATGTGTTGGTTGATTTAGAGGGGCATGGTCGAGAGCCTATCTCTGATACGGTTGATATTTCTCGAACAGTTGGCTGGTTTACGTCGATATTTCCGGTTTTGCTTTGCGGCGATGGATTGTTAGGGTTAAGTGATTATATAAAATCAATCAAAGAGCAATTGCGTGCCATACCCAAAAAAGGTTTAGGTTATGGAGTGCTTCGATATCTTTCTAATGACCAATCCCTAAAAGATGAGCTGTCACTGCTGCCAAAGGCGCAAATAAGCTTCAACTATTTGGGTCAGCTTGATCAAGTGTTTGATGAGAACGCATTACTTACGCAATCTTCTGAGTCTGTTGGGGACGAGGTTTCCCAAGTCAGCAACCGTAGCTATCTATTAGACGTAAGTGGTCGTATTCAGGGTGGCAAGTTAATCATGACCTGGCGTTATAGTACTGCCATTCACCAGGAAAAGACCATCCAAAGTATGGCGCAAAGATACTTGGAGAATTTACAAGCGGTTATCTCTCATTGCACCAGTGCAGAGAATGGCGCTTATACACCGAGTGATTTTCCACTGGCTAACCTGTCACAGGGACAGCTGGATGAGATTGTACCTGAAAACAGTGGCATCGAAGCAATATATCCATTGTCACCAGTCCAAGAAGGTATGCTCTTCCATACGTTATATGAACCTGATTCTTGGGTGTACTTCGATCAAGTTAATATAAGTCTTGGTGGGGTTGTCGATGAAACCGTGTTGTTTGATGCTTGGCGCCAGGTGATTTCACGACATCAGATTTTGCGCACAGGATTTGTATGGGAAGGCGTGCCTCAACCATTACAAGTAGTGCATGACACTATAGACCTATCCATCACTACCTATGATTGGAGTGATTTTTCTCTAGATGAGTCTAAAGAGAAATTAGAGCGATATCTAATTGACGATCGTAATCTTGGCTTTAGCTTTAATCAACCTGGCATCTTACGTCTTACCTGGATACGGTTGCCGAATAGTCGTTTTCAGTTGGTATGGAGTTTTCATCATATTCTCTTGGATGGTTGGTCAATGCCATTGGTATTTGGTGAGCTGTTTGCAATATACGAAGCCTTGTCTCAAGGTCAAACTCTGGATATTGCTGTTGCGCCCAAATATCAAAGTTTTATTGATTGGCAGCAACGTCAGGATAGCAAAGAAGGGCAAGAGTTTTGGACAGAATATCTAAAGGGCTTTAATGCACCAACCCCCATCACTGTAAAAAATTCCGGAGCTATTGTCGCGCAAAAGAAACTTGTTAGTGATGGCGGTTCTGATCGGTATCGCGAAAAGGAAATTGTAGTTCGCGATGATAAGCTCGTTCCGCTACAGAAAATGGCTAAGCTGAACAGATTTACTTTGAATAACATTCTACAAGGTGTCTGGGGTATTCTCCTGCATCGATATAGTGGCGAAGAATCGGTGTTGTTTGGTACTACCGTCTCCGGTCGTTCGGTGGACTTACCGGGTATCGAACAAATGGTAGGGTGTTTCATTAACACCCTACCAATGCGACTATGGATTGATAACGACCAATCCTTTGTCGATTGGCTGCGTTCTTCTCAAGAAAAACAAGTTGAGATGAAGCGGTTTGAATCTAGCTCACTGGTGGATGTGCAGCGATATAGCGAGGTACCGAGTAAAGAAGCGTTATTTGAATCCATTTTGGTATTTGAAAACTATCCTATTGATGAATCCCTCGAAGATTCACAGGCGTCTATGGACGTATGCTCAGTAGAAGCGTTTCAGCAAACTAATTTTCCGTTAACGTTGATCTGTATACCCGGGAAAGAGTTGGTTCTACGGTTTTCTTACGATAGCTATTTGTTTGAAAATGAAACCATTGATCGCATGCTTCAGCACATACATTCTTTGCTATCAGCGGTAGCAGAAGATCCGAACGTTTTGGTTGGTGAATTGCCGATAATCACAATAGATGAAGTGACTCAAGTAACGACACAATGGAATCAAACATCTACAGAGTTTTTAGATGAGCAAACTATAATAGGGTTGTTTGAACAACAAGTGGCAAAAAGTGAGAATGATCTTGCTGTTCGTTTTGCAAATGAAGATACCAGTTATACTGAACTCAATGCATTAGCGAATAAACTGGCGAACTATTTGGTTAAAGAAGGTGTGTCTGCCAATCAACCAGTAGCTATTTGTTTTGACCGATCCCGTGAAATGATTGTTGGCATACTCGCAATCATGAAGGTGGGCGGTGCCTATTTGCCAATAGATCCCTCATACCCCGAAGATCGTATTGCTTATATGATTGAAGATTCCTCTGCAGCAGTGGTAATTACCAATAATGCCCACTGCAGTCTGTTTGATTTCTTGGGTAAGAAATCCAAGGCATTAGTTAACGTAGACTTATCTGGTAATGATATTGCCAATCATTCTTCAGCGTTTGAGTCCATTCGGCCTGATGATGGTGCAGATGCTATAGCGATGATTATTTATACCTCTGGCTCTACCGGCAAACCTAAGGGGATCTGTGTACCGCATCTGGGTGTTGTGCGGCTGGTGCAGAATGCTAACTACGTGGAGTTTAATAGCTCTAATCGATTTGCCCATGTGTCTAACGTCTCTTTTGATGCCGTTTCCTTTGAGTATTGGGGGGCGCTATTAAATGGCGCAGTGTTAGTTGGCGTTGATAAAGATACGTTGCTATCGCCAACGGGCTTTGAAGCATTCGTTAAAAGTGAAAACATCAATATAATGTTTATCACTACAGCTTTGTTTAATGTATTTTCTCAACAAGCACCTAAACTGTTTTCCAGTTTAGATACCATTTTGTTTGGTGGAGAGGCTTGTGATCCAGGCCATGCTGCTACTGTCTTAGCCCTCGAAAATCCACCCAAACGCTTATTACACGTATATGGGCCGACTGAAAATACGACGTTCTCCACGTACCATGAGGTGACTGAAGTATTACCAGGGTCTAGCACTATACCTGTTGGACATCCTCTATCCAATAGCACTACCTACGTGCTAGATGATCATCGTCGACCAGTACCCGTTGGTGTTCCTGGGGAAATTTATGTGGGTGGGAAAGGTGTTGCTAGAGGTTACCTAAATCGACCAGAATTAACCGCTGAAGTATTTGTCAATGACCCTTTTGTAGGTGAAGAAAATACTCGTATGTATAAAACCGGCGACTTAGGTCGAATGCTTGCAAGTGGCGCGCTGGAGATATTGGGGCGTATCGATGATCAGGTTAAAATACGCGGTTTTCGCATTGAATTATCTGAAGTTGAGACAGCGATTACTCGATTGCCAGAAATAGTCGATTCAGTGGTTGTTGTCCGAGAAGATCAACCTGGACACAAACAACTTGTCGCGTATTTTACTCTTTGTAGTACGGATCAAGTGGATTTAATTCATATTCGCAATACCCTGAAGCAAGCATTGCCTGACTATATGGTGCCGGCTGCATTGGTTGTTGTTAATGAGTTACCCATTACACCGAACGGTAAAGTGGACAAACGAGCACTACCTAAACCTGATGTTGATGCTTATCAAGTGACCGAATATGTAGCGGCGCGTAATGATGTTGAAGCCACGTTAACACGTATATGGCAGAACGTATTGGCAATACCCCAGGTAGGAATATACGACGATTTCTTTGATCTTGGTGGACATTCGCTATTGATCACCAAGGTGTCGTCAAGAATAAAAGAACAGCTTGCGATAGAACTACCATTACGAACGCTGTTTGAAGTACCCACAATTTCCGCGTTGGCAGAGATCATCGGCGCAGTGCAGTGGCAGAATCAACCTGCAGCTGAGACCGAAGAAGAGTGGGATGATGAAGATTTTGAGGAAGGCACACTATGACGGTTTTTGAATTGATGTCCAAGCTTGGAGCGGCGGGTGTTAAGCTTTGGTTGGATGATGGACAATTAAAATTCAAAGCACCTAAAGGGGCGTTGACAAAAGACTTAAAAGATCATTTGATTGCAAAAAAGCAAGACGTCATCGAATTCTTAAGTGCTACCCGTATTGGTGATGACGCCTCAGATAATACAATACCTAAGGCTGATCGTAGCCGGCCATTATTACTTTCTTATTCACAACAACGAATGCTGTTCATTGAGCAGCTTATGCCAGCCAATAGCACATTTCATATTCCTGCAGCGTTAGTGTTGAATGGGGTGCTCGATAGAGAGGCGTTAAGGCGATCATTCGAATTGTTGGTAGAGCGACATGAATCGCTTCGTACAGTATTTGACACAGCGGAAGACGAGGCGGTACAGCGTATTGGTGAGGTTCCTGTATTTAGCTTACCGTTTACCGATCTTACTGAACTGCCTAAAGATGAAAGAATGGATAAGGCCAAGATGCTCGCTGAAGATGATATTCAGACTGGGTTTGATTTGTCTCAAGGGCCATTAATTCGCGCACAGTTGTTAAAGATTGATGATAACCAGCATGCACTCATCGTCGTTACGCATCATATAGTATCTGATGGCTGGTCCATGGAGATTTTTGTTAAAGAGATGGCTGCACTCTATGCAGCTACGCGCAAAGGTCAATCAGCACAATTACCCGAGCTGGGCATTCAGTATGCAGATTACGCCCAGTGGCAGCGCCAATGGTTGACGGGTGATTTATTGGATGCTCAGTTAGGATATTGGAAGAAGCAGTTAGCCAATTCACCAGAAGAATTAGTGTTACCCTTTGATCGACCTCGCCCCGCATTAAAGACCAATAATGGTTCCAACGTGTATTTGGATTTTTCTGGAGACTTGTTAGATTCCTTGCGGAAATTAGCCCGTGAATTTGATGTAACGTTATATATTCTGTTATTGGCCGCCTATAAAGTGGTGTTATGCAAATGGTCTGGTCAACCCGATATCTGTGTTGGTATGCCGGTGGCAGGACGCAATCAAGGCCAAGTTGAGAATCTTATAGGGTTCTTTATTAATACCCTCGTAGTGCGTACCCATCAAGATAATAATCCGACATTAGCAGAGTTTGTCGCGCAAGTGCGCGAGCAGGTCTTGGCTGCTCAGGCGCATCAAGACGTACCGATGGAAGCTATTGTCGAGGCGCTTAATGTGCCTCGGAATTTGTCTTTTTCCCCTTTATACCAAGTTGCTTTTTCATTGACCAGTGGTAAGGAACAAGCACAGACTAAAGTGGTAGGTGGATTGGAAATCGTACCGCTAGAGGTTGAACTGGTGTCCGCTCGTCAAGACATTGCCTTGATGTTGGTTGACAAAAAATCCGAATTATCTGGCATGATTGAATACAACGTTGATTTATTTGATGAGTCGACAATTCAATGCTTTTCTGAGCATTTCACCTCAGTGTTAAGACAGATGGTGGGCGAATCCAATAAGCCTGTTGCCGCTGTTGATTTGGTGGAGAATGATGCGCTGATTTCATTGCTTAATCTTGGGCCACCAGGCCATGTAGAACAAAGTAATATCGAAGCGGTTTATCCTCTAACCCCTTTGCAACGGGATTTTGTGCTTGATAGTGTACGTGATAGTCGTACCGTACGAAACTCGGCCCTGTTTAGTGCAGAATTACCATTTGCAGTTAATTTGGAACGCTGGTCGCAGGCGGTTAATCGAGTTATTTCAGAACAACCGAATCAGCGAGTGCGATTTGTTGAAAGTTCCAAGCCTTGGTTAGAACCTATTTACCAGGTAGTTCAAAAGGAAGTAAAGATTACTGTTGAGTTTGTAGATCTTAGCATGGAAACGCCGTCATTCGATTTAACAAGTGACGAAGAAATTTCAAGGTGGATTCGTGAAACAGCGTTGATTCCCTGGAAAGTGTTAGACGGAGACCTTCAGCGACATTGGTTGGTCAAAGTGTCCGACGAACGTTTTTTTGCCCTGTCAGCATGGCATCACGCGATTATGGATGGTACATCTGAATATGTACGGATCAAGCAAGTCATTAGCGCCTATTTTGAACGTGAAACTCTGCCTCAAGAAGTATCATTGTATGGTCAGAAAATTGCGGAACGACGGTTAAAGACAGATACATTGGCGATGGTTCAATTTTGGCGCGCTCAATTAGATAATGTTGAAACCTTGGGCTATCGAAGTAAGAATCCTGGGCGCTTGCGTGTAAGCCAGTATGATTTATCTGGCAACAAAAAAGCAGCAATAGAAAATTGGTGCCAAGAGCAGGGCGTCTCTTTTGCTAACCTATTAAGAACTCTATTTGCGCTGTCTATACGACGCTGTTTCTATCAGGCCGACGATATAGCGCTGATTGAAGCCGTTGCTGCTCGCAGCGAAGAAGAGCAGAATCTAACAGGTTGTTATTTCCAGTTCACACCGTCGCTATTTCTTGGTGCAGATTGTGGTAACGATAAAACCATTACCGATGTGCTAAATAGCCATCGATCATGGCGCAAACAGTTGCATGACAAAGTGAATTTGTCTTTCTCCGCCCGAGCTCGCGTGTTAAGTGCTGATGGATTGGAATTTCAATTTAACTACCGTCCGCCAGAGGCGTCAAAAGGTTTTGATGTCGGAGAATGTCGCTGTTTTCTTACATCGTTTCAACCAGATAATCCAGGTGTGGTGAAATTTTTAATTTCCCCAGAGGCTGATAAAGTAAATTTGCGATTGAGCTATTTTGATAACGAATTTGATGGCTTTGATCTTTGTGATCGTATTGTATCTGTCATTGATCAGATACTTGAGGGTAAAAAAGGCCTGGCAGAACTGGATTGGTTAATTGGAAATGAAAGAGTTAACCAACTTGAAACCTGGCAAGGA
>NVVG01000028.1 GCA_002402125.1 Moraxellaceae bacterium | reverse complement strand
TGGTGCCTTTTCATGGTGCCGTGGTAGACGGTGTCAAATTGAAGACCAATGTTTTTGAAGTGCTGACCTAATAGAGAAGATTGCTCTTCGCCTAGTGGGGATAAATTGTCGTAATCGCCATGGCCGAATGATGCTTGGCCGTGGCGAATTAAATAGATTGAACCCATGTGGTGGGGCTCCTGCAAAAAAGATAGAAATTGTTTGGGTTGCTAGCGGTGTGTTCCGTGCTGTATTAGGAATGGCATTTCAGAAAACGCCGTACCCAATACACTCGCTACGCTCATGGGGCAGGCTCTGAATACATCCCTGTAGGCTTTCTTCGGCGTCCTTGCCTCAGATATTTCTGAAATGCCATTCCTAACACAGCACTCATCGCAAGCCTGAAAAAAATCGCGCCGAATAGTTAGGAAATAAGCCCTAAGCAAATTGTTTCCAAGTGAGTAGACATCATAAAGAAGTTTGCAAAACGTTTATCTTTGGTCTGACCGTGATGAAAGCGATAATAAATTTGCTGGATAATCCCCGCTAAGCGGAACAAACCATAGACTCGGTAGAAGGTAAAGTCATCGCATTCAATTCCCATCTTATCACAGTAATAATCCACTACCTGTTGCCGGGTCATCATGCCTTCAAGGTGGGTGGGTTGTCTGCGGGTCATTTGCATCATCGGATCGTCAGTAGCTTCAATCCAGTAGGCTAGGCTATTGCCAAGATCCATTAACGGATCGCCAAGGGTTGCCATCTCCCAATCCAACACACCAATAACTTCGGTGGGGTTTTCAGGGTTAAGCACTACATTATCAAAACGAAAATCATTATGAATGATGCAGGTTTTTACTTGTTTCGGCATGTTGTCATGTAGCCATGCCATCACTTTTTCAAAATCAGGCACGTTATCGGTTTTTGCATTGCGATAGCGTTTTGACCAGCCTTCTATTTGACGTTCAATATATCCATCACCTTTACCTAATTCAGCCAGACCTGATGCTTCGATGTCAACTTGATGTAATTCAATTAGCTTGTCGACAACGTTGGTGCAGAGTGTGTTGGTTTCTTGTTTGGTCAGGGTTAAATCTTTAGGCAGTTCTGAACGGGGTATTATGCCCACCAGACGTTCCATAAGGTAAAAGTCGCAGCCAATGATGGATGGATCATCACAGAACGCTATCATCTTGGGTACATAGGGATAAGTGGGTTTTAGTTTGTCCATTACCCGATATTCCCTGCCCATATCATGTGCGGATTTTGCGATGGTACCAAACGGTGGGCGTCGTAGAATCAACTCTTGGTTATCAAAGGATAGGGCGTAGGTGAGGTTGGATGCGCCGCCGGGAAATTGAGTGATGCGCAGGTCGCCTTCAAGGTTGTCGACGTGTTGCTTAACAAATTTCTCAATAATTGCAGTGTCGAGTTCTTCACCGTCTCGGATGTTTCCTGCTTGGTCTAGAGCACTCTCTAGTGTCGAATTGGAAGTTGTCATGTCTTGGTCGCTTTGTCTCGTTTGTGTTTTGTTTTTTGTCCCATGGTGCCAAATATTCTTTGATAGATAAAGGGTATATAGCGTTTGAAAAGCCATATATTTTTATAGGAACGGTGTGGGAGAATCCAAAACTGCTTTTTTTCTACGGCAGTGAAAATCATTGTTGCAATGTCATCGGCGTTAATTTTTGATTGGGATAATAAACGGTCGATGAATTGCTGTGCGCCTGCGTCAGGAGAGCGGACGTTTTTTGCTAGGTTGGTTTGAAAAAAACCGGGGCAGACAACGCTTGTATAGATGTTATAGGGTTCAAGTTCGTATCTTAGGGTTTCAGATAAGGCTACGTTGGCTGCTTTGGCTGCGTTATAACTGCCCATTTCTGGGCTGTAAATGAGTCCCGCAATCGATGCGACGTTAACAATATGGCCATAGCCCTGTTGTTTGAATAACTGGGTAAATTGTTTGCAGCCTCTGACTACACCCATCAAGTTGATATCGATACACCATTGCCAGTCTTCAATTGGCGCACTGTCTATTGGGCCGTGGGTTGCGACGCCGGCGTTATTAACGATGACATCTAAGCCTCCCCAGCGATCGAGCACAAGATCGTGCAGGTGTTTTATGTCTGCATCAGAGGTGACATCACAATGGCAAAATATACTATCAACACCGAGTGCTTTTATTGCTGTAGTAACTTGTATTCCATCATCGTCTAGGATATCGGCGACGGCTACGTTCCATCCGGCCTTTGCATAACAAAGGGCAATGGCTTTGCCTAAACCACTAGCGGCTCCAGTGATGGCTATGCGTTTATTGTTGGGTGTTGTCATAATTAATGATTCTTCTATTGGTATTTTCTGATTTCTAATTTGGCGATTAATCCCCTGTGGACTTCATCTGGGCCATCGGCAAGACGTAGTATACGCATATAAGCATATAGGGCGGTGAGTGGGTAGTCGTTAGACATGCCGCCGCCGCCGTGCATTTGTATGGCATCATCTATGATCTTCTGTGCCATGTTGGGTGCAACAACTTTGATTTGAGAGATCTCACTCATGGCTCCCATCACACCGACGGTATCCATCAAGTAGGCAGCTTTTAACGTCAGTAGGCGTGATTGTTCGATGGCGATGCGGGCATTTGCAATAATATCTCGGTTGCCTCCAAGGTTCACCAACGGTTTGCCAAAGGCAACACGGCTCGTGCTGCGTTTGATCATTAGCTTGAGTGCTTCTTCGGCGGCACCAATGGCGCGCATGCAATGATGAATTCTGCCAGGCCCTAAACGACCCTGGGCAACTTCAAAACCCCTACCGGCGCCGGCAATCATGTTGCTGGCGGGTACGCGGACATTGTCGAACACTACCTCACCATGGCCGAAAGGGGCATCAAGTTCGCCAAACACCGGCAGCATGCGTTGAATCTCCACACCTTTGGTGTCGGTTGGGACTAATACCATGGAGTGTTGCCCATGGCGGTGAGCGGATGAGTCGGTGAGGCCCATAAAAATAAGAATTTTACACTTAGGGTGGCCGATGCCGGAGCTCCACCATTTGCGACCATTAATAACAATATCCTCACCTTCAAGCACTGCGGTTGCTTCCATGTTGGTGGCGTCGGAGGATGCGACATCAGGTTCGGTCATGCAAAATGCAGAGCGAATTTCTCCTGCAAGCAAAGGCTCTAACCAGGATTTTTGTTGGGCCTCGGTACCGTATTTTTCCAACACTTCCATATTACCCGTGTCGGGGGCGTTACAGTTAAAGACCTCTGGCGCGATTAATGAGTGCCCCATAATTTCTGCCAGTGGCGCGTATTCGAGATTGGTCAGTCCAGCGCCATTATCTGAGTTGGGGAGGAATAGGTTCCACAGCCCGGCTTCCTTGGCTTTGGTTTTCATGGTTTCCATGATGGGTGGGACCTGCCATTTTTTCCAATCAAGCTCCCCATGGTTTAGCTGTTCCCTATAGAGTGCTTCGTTGGGGGTGACTTCTTCGTCCATGAACGTTTGGACGCGAGACATCAATTCTAGGGTCTTGTCGGAGTGGGAAAATATCATGCTAATTGGCCTTATATATAGAGTCGTTGAATTCATCTTAGGGCTAACGCTATAATGAGACAAATGAATAATATGTATATCGGTATATTAATCTTATGCATTTATCAAAAATCGATCTAAATTTGTTTATGGTGTTTGATGCTATTTACGCCCATAGCAGTATTACCAAGGCAGCGGGGCACTTAAATCTGACCCAACCGGCGGTAAGTCACGCCTTGGGGCGGTTGAGAAATGCCTTTGGTGATGAGCTTTTTGTTCGATCTGGGCGTAAAATGGTGCCCACGCCGGTAGCGAAGAGCATGATTGAGACAGTACAGATAGCTCTTGCTCAGCTGGAGAAAACGCTGGTTGATCCCTTGTCGTTTGACCCCTTGCAAACGACCAAACATGTGGTGTTAGGCATGAGGGATGTGGTTGAATCGGTATTTCTGCCTCGGCTGGTGAGTTGTTTGCAAGTCCAGGCACCTCATCTGACATTGTCCAGTATCCGTATTCCACGTCAAGATATGGAAAGCGAGTTGGCCGCAGGGTCGGTCGATATTGCGTTTGACGTGCTGTTGCCGATAAAAGCGGAGATCGAGCATGCGCCACTACTGGCAGATAAATTTGCCATTGTTGTGAGAAAAGGCCATCCGCTCACCAGGGAAAAATTGACCTTAAAACGCTACCTGTCCTATTCACATATCGTAGTGTCCTCACGTCGTGGTGGTGTTGCTGCAGAGGATTTTGAGTTAAGTCGGCAGGGTATTCGACGTAATATTGCCTTACGTTGTCAGCACTATTTTGTCGCGCGGCAAGTTGTGCGTGAAACCGATATGATACTGACGGTTCCAGAAGGATATGCGCTGAATCAGCAATCTTTGGATGACACTGTGGTGCTGCCGCTGCCGGTAAACTTACCTTCATTGGAAATTCACATGTATTGGCATAAAACCGTTGCGAATGATCCGGCGAACGCTTGGTTGCGGGAATTACTTTTGCATTTGGCAAATGACAAGAGGCAAGCGAGGAGTGAAAAGTGACGTGAGGGTGTAGTGCTTAAGATTAACTTGAACCTAGCGATAAGTGTATTTCAAATTCTGCACCCTCTCAACGCGCAACTGAATACTTACTTGCTACACTTGGTTGTATCACCTAGTCAGGCTAAGATAGCGGGATTGTTTTGGCCTCAACCCATAGAGTGAATATCCGATATGCAACGTAAACGATTATGGCTGGCAGGTTTAGTTATAGGTTATTTACTGGTAACCGGAGTATCGGCAGCAGGTTTGGCTAAACCAAGCCGTAATAATGTGCTGGGCAATGAGTCGATATTCCAGTTAGTCACGGTGCGAAAATCTAATGATGCCGAGCAACTGATCCGCTTTAATCGTCGAACCGGTGTGACCAGTTATTTAAAGGGCAATCAATGGCAGCTCATCAAAGAAAATGACCGCCGGGTAAGAAATAGCCTCTATCAAGTGTTAGCAACGGCTGAAACCGGTGGTGGTTGGCATTTGTACCGTCTTGATATGATCAGTGGTGATTCCTGGTCGGTGAAAAATTTAGTGTGGCACTCTATTAAGTCAGATGGACATTTAAAAGAAACTGAAACTAAAGAATAACAATTGGTAAGTAAAAAATTGGAAGACATTATGAGTAAGCTTGTATTTAGCGTTCCTTATTATGACAGTGCCTTTGAGGCTGGATGTGTTATTGATCGTGAAGAAGGACGATTTGAAATGCGGGTGCAGGCAGCGGGAGAGGTTGTAATGACCTCTGGTGAACTTATCGGTGCAGATCCACTTATTTTGGTGGGTATGGCTCCATTTGTTCAAACGGTTCCGGTGGGGTCATTCCCTGTGCAATTGGCGGTGGCAAAAATTGATGGTGATGAGCGAGTTGCATTAGCGCGCATCGATTTTTCTACCGATGCCATTGTGATGTGGGAAATGGCGCTGCTGCCAGAGCAAGATCCGGATGCATTGGAAGAAGACGAAATTTATGGGTATACCACCGACGCCGGTATGGCATGTTTTATGGATGCTGCATCGGCGGATGCACTAAAAAGTGAAATAAGTAACGATAGTGATTTCTTTGAAGAATTGATGGAAGAAATGGACGAAAACTTTCAGCCGACTTGGTCATGGGCCAACATGGAATTGGAAACAGGAAACATCGTTAGTTTTATGTCAGGTTATGGCAATGGTTATTATGCAACGTATTTGGGACGTAATGCTGCTGGAGAAGTTGTAGCGGTGGTGACTGATTTTGAAGTGATTCCTTGGCACGGCACCAGCTATCAAGCGTAAATTTCTGCCAGAGCAAACATATATTAACGTGACCACTTCTGGATAGCTTGTTGCAGCGTTGATTTCTTGATGGGTTTAGCGAGAAAGTCATCCATGCCGACTTCGGTACAGCGTTTTCTTGATTTGTGATCTGTATTGGCGGTAACGGCGATGATCGGGGTTTCAATGCCTTTCAATCGAATGGATTCTGTAGCGGAAAACCCATCCATTTGTGGCATCTGTAGATCCATAAAAATAAAGTCGTAATTGTCATGGCTGGCGACGTTTAAGGCGACAATGCCATTCTCTGCGATGTCAGAGCTGACCCCCAGTTTGTTTAGCAAGGCTTGCAATACCTTGGAATTGACAATGTTATCTTCCACGATGAGAGCATGGGCAGAGCGGATGTTATGAGAGGTAACGGTATGTTGGTAGTCCTGTTTTTTCATGGGTACAGTAACGATGCAGTGGCAGCCATGAGGGATGACGGCATCATATTCAATGGTCGCCTGCAGCAACCCGGCAATACGTTTACTGATAGTTAAACCTAGACCCAAGCCTTCATGACTGCGTTGAAATCCACTGCTGGCCTGGACGAAACTATCAAAAATAGCGTTTTTCTTGTCGGTAGGAATGCCCGGTCCGGTATCGATGATATTAAAAGTAAGGCTGCCCCAATTAGCGGAGGTTTGCAGGATGATTTTTCCGCATTCTATATATTTACAGGCATTGTCGACGATAGGGGCGAGTAGCCGAATCAGTAAGTGCCTGTCTCCCAGGTAAAAATTGGCTACGGATGCTGCTGTATCTACTTTGAAATCGATATTCTTTTCAACCAGCAAGCCCTGGGCCATTTCTTCAAGTTCATGTAAGAGATCATCAATGTTAAAGATGCTGTCCTGAGGTAAAATTTCTTTTTCATCGAGCTCAGCCAAGACGACGATGTTTTCAACTTGAGATGCTAGGCGCTCGGTACCAAATTGAATGTAGTCCAATAATGTTTCTTGTTCTCTTGGGTCGTGGGTTTGCTTTAATTGTGAAAGCGACGCGGTAATGGCATTTAACGGCGTGCGGAATTCATGGCTCACCGCAATAAGAAATGCATCTTTTTGACGTTGGTGTTTTTCGGATATTATGAGTGCTTCCTTGAGCTTGCTATTCGCTGTGGAGAGTGCTCGGTTAGCTTCCAATTCGGTTGCGTTTGAACGTGTAAGGGCAGCTTCTTTTTCTTGGCGAAGATTGTTGATTCGATCTGCTAATGCTAATGCCAGGAACAAAACGTCCAGGGTTTGGCAAACCAATTGGAATAGGTAGGCGTCTTTAATTAAGCTAGGGAAGCCAAAATAGGGGAGAATGATAAAAGTCGCGCCAAGAAATATGGTAGAAAAACCCAGTACAAAAAAGCGCGCTGGTTTGTAACCTTCATATAGTCGGTATATGCCACAAGCAAGGCCAACATATAACCAAATTGCGTTGACGATATTTACTAGACCATAGTTCACCCATTCAGGTACAAAACTAAACACAGCCATGGACGCTATGCACAAAACAATAACGCCGTTACTTATTTTTGACATAACGGGATGTGTCTGGGGTAAATCAAGAAAATGCTGGTAAAATTTTATGTTAAAAATGATGGAGGTATAAAAAGGTAGCATGAACAGAGCGATGCTGGAGCTGTTAAAAAATAGCGAGAAGGCGCCAAATACGGCGAACCATGAGATAAAAACGGAGACCAAATAAACAGAATAATAGACATACTCTTTTGCCTGGGTCCAAAGGTAAATAAGGAAATTATACAGGGCTAGGATAATGATAGAGCCAAGGCAGGCGCTGAGAATAAAGTTGCTTTTACTGGTGACGCTGATCAAATCGGCTGAAGGCAATATCTGGAAGTGTGGTTCGGAAGTATAATATCTGCTTTGCAAATTGATCCATAGATCATAACGTTTATTGGGTAGTAACGTGATCTCCATGCCATATTTGTGCAGATATACCTGACCGTCAAATTGCCCGCCTTTAGGGGAGGCTATAGGTATTCTGAGGGAGTCTATGGTAGTTGATTGGTTAAATAGATGTGCTTGCACGTGCTCAACGAATGAGTCGTTAACTTTTAGGGTCCATTGTTTGGTGTCAATGGTGTTGGTGATAGAGAGCATAAACCAATAATTGCCACCTTTAATCCCGATACTCTCTACCGGCGTTAATTGCTGCAGAAATACCTCGGGATGTTCCCAGTCAGGAATCATGTTTGATGGGTTATGATAGAGCTTGCCAGAATTATTCAAGTGGCCTTCCATCGGTAGGGATACATTGGTTGAGGAGGCATAAGTAGGGAGTATAAATGTTGGGCACAGTAGTATTAGCCCGAGGGATATTCTACGCCATAGTGGGCGATTATCGGTTCGAATAAAATGGCTAATGAATTGAATCAGAAAATCCGTCTGCAAGGAAGAAGTCCATGTTTGTCCTGAAGACTGACTATTTTAAGACAAAAACAAAGTGTTGGCTATTTTGAGCGCAAAATAACGCGTTACGTCAGCCTGCCTTACGTTTGCTCTTGGTGGAGCTGTTGAAGCGGTGCTAACTCAACCATTTATTGATGGCTTGCTGCAAGGTTGATTTTTTTATGGGTTTGGCAAGAAAATCATCCATGCCGATTTCTGCGCAGCGTTTCCTTGATCGGTAATCGGTGTTAGCAGTGATAGCGATAATAGGGGTTTTGATGCCTTTTAAACGGATGGATTCGGTGGCAGAAAAACCATCCATGGTGGGCATTTGCAAATCCATAAAAATTAGATCGTAGTTATTATTACCGGTGACGTTTAAGGCGACAACGCCGTCTTCGGCAATGTCAGAGCTGACCCCAAGTTTGGCTAACAAGGATTGCAGGACTTTGGCGTTAACTTTGTTATCTTCAACAATAAGGGCGTGAGCCGAGTGTATGAGGCGCTTGTTGATGTTGTGCGGGGGATCCTGTTTTCTAGCTGGAATTGACACTATGCAGTGGCAACCGTGCGGAATGACCGCGTCAAATTCAATGCGGCCATCTAACAGTTCAGTAATGCGTTTGCTGATGGTTAAACCTAGCCCTAGCCCTTCATGACTGCGCTGGAATCCACTGCTAATTTGAACAAAACTTTCAAAAATAATATCCTTTTTATCTGCTGGGATTCCTGGGCCAGTGTCAATAATTTCAAAAGTAAGATTGCCCCAGTTTTCGGAGGTTTGTAAGCTGATGCTACCGCTCTTGGTATATTTGCAGGCGTTGTCTATGATTGGTGCTAGTAGTCTGACGATTAAATGTTTGTCTCCCAGGTAGTACCCGGTTACCGATTCGCTGGTGTTGATGCTGAATGTTAGGTCTTTTTCAATCAAGTAACCGTGCGCCATTTCTTCGAGTTCAAGTAATAGCTCTTCTAAATTGAAAACACTGTATTGAGGGCATATTTCTTTTTCATCGAGTTCGGCCAGAACGATAATGTTTTCAACTTGTGATGCTAGGCGTTCGGTGCCAAATTGAATGTAGTCTCGTAATGCTTTTTGCTCTCTTGGGTCGTGGGTTTGGTTTAATTGCGAAAGCGATACCGTGATTGCATTTAGAGGGGTGCGAAACTCATGGCTGACGGCAACTAGAAATTCATCTTTTTGACGTTGGTTCTTGGCCGCCATCACCAGTGCTTCTTGTAATTTGTTGTTGGCTTCGGTGAGTGTTCTATTGGCCTCTAGTCCAGTTTCATGTGCCAGCGTTAGCGCGGTTTGTTTCTCTTGTTGAAGGTTGTTGATGCGGTCTGCGAGTGCTAAAGCAAGGAATAAGACGTCGAGGGTTTGGCATACTAAGGTCGCTAGATAGCCATCCTTGATAATTCGCGGGAAACCAAAATAAGGCAGGATGACAAGTGCCCCCCCGATAAAGACAATGGAAAAACCAAGAACAAAGAAACGGGCCGGTTTGTAACCTTCGTAGAGTCGGTAAATTCCACAGGTTAAACCGGTACACAACCAGAGGGAATTGATGACAACAATACAGGCATAATTTACCCATGCAGGGGCAAAACTATAGGTGCAAAAAGCCACCAAACACAAGAGGATGATGGCATTACTAATTTTTGCCATCACAGGGTGTGTTTGGGGCAGCTCAAGGAAATGTTTATAAAAAAAGATGTTGAAGATAACCGAGGTATAAAAGGGCAGCATGATAAGTGCAATGCTGGAATTGTTAAAAAATTGTGGGAACACACCAAATACAGCAGCCCAAGCGACAAAAACAGATATTAGGTATATCGAATAATATAGATACTCTTTTGCTTGGGTCCAAAGGTAAATAAGTAGGTTGTATATGGCCAAGATAATGATTGAGCCGAGGCAGCCAATAATCAGAAAGTTATTGCCATTAACGTCATGTTCAAACTCAGTCGTGGGCATGATTTCGATATGCGGCGGGGCGGTATAATAACGACTGTGTAGATTAACCCATAAATCATATTGTTTATTGGGCTGTAAATGGATATCCATGCCGTAATGGTGCAAATAGCCCGGTGGGTCAAATTGCCCACCTTTGGGTGAGCTAATGGGATATCCAAGGCCATTAACGGCAAGCGCCGGGTCAAATAGGTGGGCTTGTATGTGTTCAATAAAGGAACCGTCAACCTTGATGGTCCATTGTTCGATGGAGGTTGTGTTGGTAACGGATAGTCTAAACCAATAGTCACCACCCTTTAGACTGACGCCGTCTGCTATTACCAGCTGGTCCAAAAAGGGCTTAGGCCGTGCCCAATCAGGTGAAATGTTTGCTGTGTTGAGATAAAGCTCACCGTCACCAATTAAGTTACCTTGTGACGGCAGCGATAGAACGCCCGTGTACGCATAGGTGGGCCCTATGTAGAAACACAGTAAATAGCTTGCGATTAGTCCGATAGCGATTTTACGCCCTTGCTTGCGTGTATCTGGCCAGAAAAAGCGCCTAAGTAAATGGAATGTACTGCGTATTTGCAAGGATGTGCCTTTAAATGTGCCTATAAATGTCCTTTAAGTTGAATATTTTATGTTATAAACAGTGAGTTAGCCATTTTGAGCGACGAGTTTAGTGTTAACTTACGTTACCTAATAGTATTGCTTTGCGCTGAATTCATCCTTTGGTATAATCCGCCGTTTATCGACTCTCACACTATCTTTTAAGGCGGATTCCATGCTGAGAATTGCACAAGAAGCATTTACATTTGATGATGTTCTTCTTCTACCCGGGTACTCTGAGGTGTTGCCTAGAGACGTTAGTCTTAAAACGCAACTAACCCGTGGTATTACGGTGAATATTCCGCTGATATCTGCGGCGATGGATACAGTAACCGAAGCCCGCTTGGCGATTAGTATGGCCCAAGAAGGTGGGTTAGGCATATTGCACAAAAATATGACCTCCCAAGAGCAAGCCGCAGAAGTGCGCAAGGTAAAGAAATTTGAAAGTGGTGTAGTCAGAGATCCGGTGACGATCACGCCGACCGCAACTATTAGAGAATTGATAGAGTTGACCCAGGCCCATAAAATTTCAGGGGTACCTGTGGTTGAGAATGATTTGTTAGTGGGCATTGTTACCGGGCGTGACCTTCGTTTTGAAGATCGTTTTGATGCCATGGTATCCAGTATAATGACCCCCAAAGATCGCCTGGTTACCGCCAAAGAAGGTTCTACCCTGGAAGAAGTAAAAGTATTACTGCATAAATACCGTATTGAAAAGGTGTTATTGGTCGATGACGGCTTTCATCTTACCGGCATGATGACCAATACCGATATCCGCAAAGCCGAGCGTTATCCTTCTGCCTGTAAAGATGATCAAGGTCGTTTGCGTGTTGGTGCTGCAGTGGGTACTGGCGCCGGAACCGAAGAGCGGGTTGCTGCGCTCGTGGCGGCAGGGGTTGATGTGATTGTGGTTGATACTGCACACGGACACTCTAAAGGTGTTATCGATAAGGTGCGTTGGGTGAAAGAAACCTATCCAGACCTGCAAGTTATTGGCGGTAACATCGCTACTGGTGATGCGGCAATAGCATTGGCTGATGCCGGCGCTGACGCGGTGAAAGTAGGCATTGGTCCTGGTTCAATCTGTACAACACGTATTGTTGCGGGTATTGGTGTACCTCAAATCTCTGCTATCGATAATGTAGCGGAAGCGTTGCAGGGGCGTGATATTCCGGTGATAGCCGATGGGGGTATTCGCTTCTCTGGTGATATATCGAAAGCTATCGCCGCAGGCGCGAGTGTTATCATGATTGGTAGCCTGCTTGCCGGTACTGAAGAAGCTCCAGGTGAAGTGGAACTCTATCAAGGTCGTTATTATAAGGCCTATCGTGGCATGGGATCTCTGGGTGCAATGGGGCAGTCCGAAGGTTCCAGTGATCGTTATTTCCAAGATGCATCGGAAGGTGTGGAGAAGTTAGTGCCAGAAGGTATCGAAGGTCGCGTACCTTATAAAGGCCCTATATCCGCCATTATCCACCAATTAGTCGGCGGTGTTCGCGCCAGCATGGGTTATACCGGCTGTGCTGACATTGCAACCATGCGCAGGGTGCCACAATTTGTCAAGGTGACGACAGCAGGAATGAAAGAAAGTCATGTTCACGATGTTAGTATCACGAAAGAAGCGCCTAACTACCGTGTAAGTTGACCCGCAACCCGTTAAAAAACGAAGGGGTTGCATTTAAAGCGTGTAACCCCTTTGTTGCTTGTAACTCTTATTGAAAATGCCTAGCTATAGTAAGGCTAGCCACCACCGTTCTTAATTGTTCTCTACCAACGAAAGATAAAACTATGACCGCCAATATCCATACTCAAAAAATCCTAATACTCGATTTTGGTTCTCAATATACCCAGCTGATTGCGCGTCGAGTGCGGGAAGTAGGGGTGTACTGTGAGCTGTATCCCTATGATATGGCTGAAGAGGATATTCGAGCCTTTGGAGCTCATGCGATCATCTTGTCAGGTGGGCCAGAGACGGTTACTGAAGACGAGACTCCAAGGGCGAGCCAGGTGGTGTTTGATTTAGGCGTGCCGGTATTGGGGATTTGTTATGGTATGCAAACCATGGCCGCTCAGCTTGGTGGCAAGGTAGAGACGTCCGATAAACGTGAATTTGGTTATGCTGAAGTCAATTTAAAACAAGCCTCACCGTTATTAGACGGCTTGGATGATCGTGATGGCGATCATATTCTTGATGTGTGGATGAGCCATGGTGACAAAGTCACCGCGATGCCTGATGGTTTTACCGTTATTGCGGGTACCGACAGTGCGCCCATGGCTGCGATGGCTGATGAGCAGCGTCGATTTTATGGTGTGCAATTTCACCCAGAGGTTACCCATACCAAGCAAGGTGCTGAGTTACTGAAGCGCTTTGTGCTGGATATCGCGGGGTGTGAGGGATTGTGGACGCCGGGCAATATTGTTGAAGATGCAATTGCCGCCATTAAAGATAAAGTCGGAGACGACGAGGTGTTGTTAGGGCTTTCTGGTGGAGTCGATTCGTCGGTGGTTGCTGCCATGTTGCATAAGGCGATTGGTGACAAACTTACCTGTGTTTTTGTCGATAATGGTTTGCTGCGATTAAACGAAGGCAACCAAGTGATGGAGATGTTCGCTCAGCACATGGGGATAAAAGTTATTCGGGTGAATGCCGAAGAGTTGTTTTTATCCAGGTTGGCAGGTGTTTCCGATCCAGAGAAAAAGCGCAAGATCATTGGTAATGCCTTTATTGAAATCTTTGAGGACGAGAGTAACAAACTCAATGGTATCAAGTGGCTTGCACAGGGCACCATATATCCTGATGTGATTGAGTCTGCGGGTGCTAAGTCCGGTAAAGCCCATGTGATCAAGTCGCATCATAACGTCGGCGGTTTGCCTGATGATATGGCGATGGAGTTAGTCGAACCTCTGCGCGAACTGTTTAAAGACGAAGTGCGCAAAATTGGCTTAGAACTGGGTTTGCCTTACGACATGGTGTATCGCCATCCGTTTCCTGGCCCAGGGTTGGGAGTGAGAATTTTAGGGGAAGTGAAAAAAGAATACGCCGATATCTTACGTGAAGCAGATCATATCTTTATCGAGGAGCTGCATAAATCGGGCTACTACCACAAAACAAGCCAGGCATTCGTGGTGTTCTTACCAGTGAAATCCGTTGGTGTTGTGGGTGATGGACGTCGTTATGAATATGTTGTGTCCCTGCGCGCAGTGGAAACCATCGATTTTATGACCGCGCGCTGGGCTCACTTACCTTATGATTTGTTGGAAAAAGTATCGGGCCGAATTATTAACGAAATTTCAGGAATATCTCGAGTCGCTTACGATATATCGTCAAAGCCCCCGGCAACTATAGAGTGGGAATAAACCCACGTGGTAAAAATAGTGGTAAAACTAGCGGGAAAGCTAGTAGGGAAGTTTAACTAAGGTGTTTACCGAAGAAGATCATGCATGGATGCGCAAAGCCTTGGTGTTGGCTAAGCAGGCAGAGGACCTTGGTGAGGTGCCGGTTGGTGCAGTGATTGTGTATGATGGTGAATTAATCGGTGAGGGTTTTAATCAGCCCATCTCAACCTGCGACCCAACATCACATGCAGAGTTGGTTGCATTGCGAGCGGCGTGTAAAAAACAAAAAAATTACCGGCTACCTGGCGCGACGCTGTACGTGACGTTAGAGCCCTGCGCTATGTGTGCGGGGGCATTGGTGCATGCACGAATTTGCGAAGTGATATTTGCCGCCACAGAGCCTAAATCAGGCGCTTTAGTGAGTACCCAGCAGTTCTTCTCAATGCCTCAGTTAAATCATACGGTATTGTCTAGAGGTGGGCTTGAGGCGCAGGCGGCCAGTGACCTGTTGTCACAGTTTTTTAAACGCAGAAGGCAGGAGCATAAACGTAACGAATAAGGATAAATAGCGTTTGTTGCGGCTTAGTGAGCGATAGGTGTTAGCATGGCTAGCGTGGTTTGTGGTACCGGCACATAATAATCAGCAGTTTTCTCTGTCGCCCACACCAGAGAGTTGTAATAGCGGCGGATATTCTTTACATAAAGCACGGATTGACCTGCACCGCGAGCGTAGCCGTGACGGGTATTTTGGTAATACTTGCGCTTCTTAAGCAGTAGAAGGTTAGGCTTAACCTCAAACCAGTTGTCAGGGTCTTCGCCCTTGTTTTTTGTGAGTATGCGGGCATCCTGAATATGACCGTATCCAGTGTTATAGGCAGCCAGTGCAAACCAAGTGCGGTGTGGTTCTTGAATGTTCTTGGGGAGGCGTTTTAAGAGTTTTTTTAGGTAAAAGGCGCCGCCGGCAATGGATTGTTTCGGGTCGCGGCGGTTTGTTACGCCGACTTCTTTAGCGGTTTGTAGTGTCAGCATCATTAGTCCACGCACACCCGTGGGAGAAATGGCATTGGGGTTCCAAAGGGATTCTTGGTAACCCACCGCGGCAAGAAGTCTCCAATCAATATCTAACTCCATGGCGGCTGATTTAAAGTCTTCTTCGTATCGCGGTAGGCGGCTATCCATATGAGCGATAAAGGTTCTGGCGCCGACGTAGTCGAAATTTCGGTGGCCATAAAAACGTTCTTTTTTCGCTTTCAGCGAACCATCGTGATTGATTTTATTGAAAAAGTTCTCAGCGGTAGCATAGAGTGAGGTATCAGGCGTGGGGGGGAATGCCCAGGCCAATGGTTCCCAATCTTTTATGTTAAATGCCGACCTCAGCTCTGGGAATATGGAACGATGGAGATCAAATATATTGGAATCAACAATGGTATACGCAGCTTGGCCATCGTTGACAATGTTGAGCATGCTCAACATTGTGCTATTGGATTTTTCTGTCCAGTTGATTTCGTTGTGATTGTCTTTAAGGCGTTGTAAATGTTCTGAATGGTTGCTATTAGCCATGACAACTAAGGGACCATCATTAAGGTCTTGAACATTGGTGGGTTTTAGGGAGTTTTTTTGATAAATAACTTGTTGAGAAACTTGTTGGTAGGGCGAGGTAAAGCGGAATTCTTGGGCGCGTTCCTTGGTAATAGTAAGGCCCGCAGCTGCGAAGTGCACATCACTATTTTTTAACGCTTGTAATAGCTCACCGAGATCTTTATAAGTGATTATTTTTAGCCGGACTCCGAGATAGTCGGCAAATTGTTTGGCAAGTTCGTATTCAAACCCGGTGAATTGGTCGAAGGCTTGATAATACGTGGTTGGGCCGACACGGGTAGCCACCACTAACTCACCTTGATGCTGAATTGTCTCCAGCAAGGTTTTTTCAGGTTTGCAAGCAGTGAGTACTAACAATAGTACCAGTATGCTAAGTCCCTGAATGATTGAAGTTAGTGGATGTGAACAATGCATTTATATTTCAGAGCCATGCTGTTTCGGGCTCAACTATTCCTTGTTTGTGTCTTGGTGCGTGTTTATAGAGCGGTCAACGGGTATACGGATTGTCACCATACCCAAGTAGAATTGAATTAGGTGAAAGTGTCTTAATACCTGTTTCGATTAAAAAACGCCCTCATTATAACCAGTTTTTATAAGAATGTCGACCGTTGCAATGCTCTGCTATGGGTTGATTTGTGGTCTTTTTAGTAAATATACGTAACAAACGAAAAAAACATCATCCGGTAGATGGCGCATGTTCATAGTGTTGCCTAAGCTCAATGAAAGATGGGCACTATCTCTTTATATTGGGGGTGTGCAATTGTTAATAAGAAATCGTTGTACTTATTGGTTCAGATTGACTAGTGCAGATTGAACTTAGTGCAGATTGGAGATATAGATAAGATGGCCAACTCTTCAAATGGGAAAGTATTTGGTATTGCTAGCATGGGAGCGGCGATTCAACTGGGGTTCTTGGCATATGCTGTTTCAGGGGCAGAGAATTTTGGAGGTTTGTTAGGCGGCGGTTTTGTTGCTGCCGTAGTGTCGGTTGCGATAGTCACTGTCATAGTAGGTATGCAAAGTGGAGCGGGTTCCGCTGTGCAAACATTTTTTGAAAAGCTGGCTGCGGGTGGTTCTTTAAATGATCGCATGGAAAGTGTTCAAGGCGATGTGCTAGCAGAATCGGTAAATGCAGCGATGTCTTCACTGCAAGATGGGATGAGCAAAACGGCCGGTGACCTAGATCGCGTGAAGGTGACCACAAAAGAGATGCGTAATATTGTTAACGCAAACAGGGCTGGAGCTGATCTAGAGCGAGAATCGCGGGATGTCGTTGATGCCATTTCTAATATGACATCGGCGGTACATGAGGCGTCTCAAAATGCGGCAACCGCAGCGCAAGCGGCGAGAGAAGCTAATAATGAGGCCGAGAGCGGTCAGGAAGTTGTAAATAGTGTGACTAGCTCGATTCATTCGTTAGCAGAAGAGGTGGAGCGAGCCGCGACAGCGATTCAAAAACTGGAAGATGACAGTGAGTCCATTGGTGCCATATTGGAAGTTATTCGAGGCATTGCAGATCAGACTAACCTATTAGCGCTTAATGCAGCGATTGAAGCGGCGCGAGCCGGCGAGCAAGGGCGAGGTTTTGCGGTAGTTGCGGACGAAGTCCGAACCTTGGCTCAGCGTACCCAGGAGGCAACGGAAGAGATCAACGACATGATTGCACGTTTGCAAGAAGGGTCTAGCAACGCGGTGAAGGTGATGGCTGAAGGCCGTAAACAGGCGGAGTTGAGCGTGCAGCAGGCGTCGAAAGCTGGTGAGTCACTAACAGCAATAACCAGTGCCATCAGTTCTATTAGTGATATGAACGAACAGATAGCGTCGGCGGTGGAACAGCAGACGTCGGCGGCCGATAATATTAGCGCAAGCGTGAATAGGATGAGTGAATCGACTACAGAATCTACACGAAGTAATGAAGATCTAGTGCGGTTGAATCAGGAAATAGAAAGTGCAATAACGGAGTTGGATAAAGGTTTGCAGCGCCATATGGGCTAATAATTTTAGTTTCTGACAATAGAAAACATAATGTAAGGGCGCCAGCAGGCGCCCTTTCTACTTCCTAGACTGGAAGCATTCCCTTATAATACGTCCTCAATTTAGTCCCTCCCCATTCCAATGACAGCCAATTCGAGATCAACATGCTAGAACTGCGTGGTGCACCTGCTTTATCCTTATTTCGTCGTAATAAACTTCTTAATAGCCTTCAACAGTCGTTACCTAAAATTACGGGTTTAATTAGCGAATTTGTACATTTTGTTGACTTGCAGAGTGATTTGTCTGATACGGACATGGCTGTATTGACTCGGTTGTTACAGTACGGACCCAGTATAGAGGGTAGCGCTGAGCAATGTGAGGCCAAAGGTGAGTTGATATTGGTGACGCCTAGACCAGGCACCATTTCACCATGGTCAAGTAAAGCGACGGATATCGCCCATAATTGTGGTTTGGACAACATCAAACGATTGGAGCGTGGGGTGGCCTATTACGTTGAAGTGGCAGCAGCTTTAACGGCAGCAGAGACACAACAACTCACCTCATTATTACATGATCGAATGGTGGAAGTGACATTTACCTCGATGTCGGAGGCGACGGCATTATTTGCTAAGCATGAGCCAAAACCCGTAACCTCTATTGATATTTTGGGTGGAGGACGAGCAGCGTTGGCGCAGGCTAATTCTGAGCTAGGTTTGGCGTTGGCGGATGATGAAATCGACTATTTGGTTGAGAGCTTTGTGGCGTTGCAGCGTAACCCAACGGATGTTGAATTAATGATGTTTGCCCAGGCAAACTCAGAACATTGTCGCCATAAGATATTTAATGCCGATTGGACAATTGACGGTTGCAAGCAAGATAAATCACTTTTCAAAATGATTAAGAATACCCATGAGTGCCAACCCAACGATGTGTTATCAGCCTACAGCGATAACGCAGCCGTAATGAAAGGTGCTACTGCTGGCCGTTTCTTTCCGGATGCGGAATCAAAAGAGTACCAATATCATCAAGAGCCAGTACATATCTTGATGAAAGTTGAAACTCATAATCACCCAACGGCGATAGCGCCATACCCTGGTGCGGCAACGGGGTCCGGGGGCGAAATTCGTGATGAAGGCGCGACTGGGCGTGGTTCTAAACCCAAAGTGGGTTTAACCGGGTTTAGTGTGTCTAATTTAAATATACCTGGTTTTCAGCAACCCTGGGAAGTGGATTATGGTAAACCTGGGCGTATTGTTTCTGCGCTGGATATCATGACCGAAGGCCCTCTCGGTGGGGCTGCTTTTAATAATGAATTTGGTCGACCTAATATCAACGGATATTTTCGAACTTACGAACAATTGGTGCCTGGATTGAATGGCGATGAAGTGCGTGGTTATCATAAGCCGATTATGATTGCCGGCGGTTACGGAAATATTCGTGATGAGCATGTTCAAAAAGGCGCTATTCCCGTTGGAGCCAAGTTAATTGTGTTGGGTGGCCCTGCCATGTTGATTGGTTTGGGTGGCGGTGCGGCGTCTTCCATGGCCACAGGTTCTAGTCATGAAGATTTGGATTTCGCCTCGGTACAACGTGAGAATCCGGAGATGGAGCGTCGCTGCCAAGAAGTGATTGATGCTTGCTGGCAACTAGGTGACAGCAACCCTATTGCGTTTATTCATGATGTTGGTGCTGGTGGTTTAAGTAATGCGATGCCCGAGTTGGTGGGTGATGGCGGTCGTGGTGGCGCATTTAATTTGCGCGACATTCCCAACGATGAACCCGGCATGTCGCCAGTAGAAATCTGGTGTAATGAATCTCAAGAGCGCTACGTGATGGCGGTAGCGCCTGAAAATCTCGCAACCTTTGATGCTATTTGTCAGCGAGAGCGTTGCCCTTTCGCTGTTATAGGTGATGCAACCGAAGAATTGCATTTGGGTTTGGCGGACAAGCATTTTGAAAATAGTCCAGTCGATTTGCCTATGTCGGTATTGTTTGGCAAGGCTCCGAAGATGCATCGTGAAGTGACACGAGCAAGTGTTGAGCTAAAGGCGTTTGATGCCACTGGCATTGAATTATCTGACGCCATTTATCGAGTGTTGCGGTTGCCCGCCGTGGCAAGCAAAAACTTTTTGATTACTATTGGTGATCGTTCAATTACCGGATTGGTAACTCAAGATCAAATGGTGGGGCCATGGCAAATACCGGTAGCTAATGCGGCGGTAACGACTTCAACATTGGACTCTTTTGCTGGCGAAGCGATGGCAATGGGGGAACGAACCCCTGCTGCGCTAATAAATGCACCAGCTTCTGGCCGCATGGCCATTGGTGAAGCCATTACCAATATCGCCAGTGCCAATATAGGCGAGTTGTCTGATTTGTGTTTGTCGGCTAACTGGATGGCAGCAGCCGGATATAACACAGAAGATGAAGCGCTTTATGATACGGTGAAAACCGTAGGTATGGAAATGTGCCCAGCGTTAGGAATTACCATTCCGGTGGGTAAAGATTCTATGTCGATGCGTACGGTATGGAACGATGATGGCGAGAATAAATCCGTCACCTCGCCTTTGTCACTAGTCATAACCGCATTTGCCCCGGTGCAGGATGTGCGGAAGACTGTTACCCCGCAATTAAAAACCGATATTGGTGATACCTGCTTATTGTTAGTGGACTTGGGGAATGGAAAGAACCGCCTGGGGGCAACGGCATTAGCACAGGTGTTTAATCAGCTTGGGGATGAGTGTGCCGATGTTGATCAGATACCTCAGCTCAAAGTGTTCTTTGATGCGATTCAAACACTACAGAATGACGGGGAGTTATTGGCATATCACGATCGTTCAGACGGTGGGTTGTGGGCAACGTTATGTGAAATGGCATTTGCAGGTCACACAGGGTTGTCGGTGGATATCTCGGATTTAATTAAGACTTCAGATGCCCTGTCGGTTTTGTTTAACGAGGAGTTAGGTGCAGTACTTCAAGTTGCTGCTGGTAGCGCAGAAAATATAGTAGCAACAATGCGTGCGGCTGGACTATCGGTAAGCAGTATTGGCGGCTTAGCGACAGACGATAACATTACTGTTGTAACCAATGATGAAGCAATCATTAACCAGTCCCGAGTGAAGCTGCAACAAACATGGTCTGAGACTAGCTATCGCATTCAAAGTTTGCGGGACAATAGTGAATGTGCATCGCAAGAATTTTCAGCCATTGAGAAGAATGGGCCTGGCATCTCACCAGTGCTGACATTTGATGCTCAGGAGAATGTTGCTGAATCTTATATTGCAAATGGTGAGCGTCCGAAAGTAGCGATCTTGCGTGAGCAAGGTGTTAACGGTCAAATTGAAATGGCCGCAGCTTTTGATAAGGCAGGTTTCTCCAGTGTTGATGTACACATGAGCGACATTTTGTCGGGCCGGGTTGCCCTGGGCCAATTCAAAGGTTTAGTGGCTTGTGGTGGGTTCTCTTATGGTGATGTATTGGGTGCTGGCGAAGGTTGGGCAAAATCCATTTTATTTAATGCGGTAGCACGTGAACAGTTTGAACAGTTCTTTGCCCGAGAAGATAGCTTTGCATTGGGTATCTGTAATGGCTGTCAGATGTTGTCAAATCTACATGAGCTAATTCCTGGAGCCGATCACTGGCCGCACTTTGTTCGTAATATGTCAGAGCAGTTTGAGGCGCGGGTGGCGACTGTTGAAATTCAATCAAGTAACTCAATCTTCCTGCAGGGTATGGAAGGCTCTCGATTGCCGATTGCTATCGCTCACGGAGAAGGTCGGGCGGAGTTTACCTCAAGTGCGGAAATGGACGCATTAGAAAAAGCCCAGCGAGTTGTTATTCGTTACGTGGATAATGCGGGGCAAGTCACCGATACATATCCGCTAAACCCTAACGGGTCACCGGCCGGCATTGGTGGTCTTTGTTCTGCAGATGGTCGGGTAACGATAATGATGCCGCATCCAGAGCGGGTGTATCGAACCGTGCAAAATACATGGGCACCAACAACCTGGGGTGAAGATGGCCCATGGTTGCGAATGTTCAGGAACGCTAGAGTCTGGGTAGGTTAATCTTGATAAACTAAAAAAGCCGTTACAAATGTAGCGGCTTTTTTTATGGAGAGTGTTGTGATTAAAATTGTCTTTTTTGTCCCGGTTGAACACAAGGAAGCAGTAAAAGCCGCAGTATTTGACGCTGGAGCAGGGCGGATCGGAAATTATGATCAATGCAGCTGGGAAGTAGAAGGTGTAGGCCAGTTTAGACCGTTAGCTGGGGCAATGCCGTATCTAGGAAATGTTGGTCAGCTAGAGACAAGTCGAGAATTTAAAGTTGAAATGGTTTGTGAAGATAAACTGTTGTCTGAGGTGTTGAAAGCACTAAAGCAAGCGCATCCCTATGAAGAGCCAGCATATGAGTTTGTGCGTTTGCTTGACCCTGAGGCGCTTTAGTGAAGGTTCGTTAAATTCTACGCATTTATTCTCCATGGTGTTAAGCGGCAAATGAAACAAATAGCGAAAATTAGGCAAGGTAGGGCGGATTAACGTTTGAGTTTTGCTATTCTGATTTCTTCAATGTGTACATTAAATACGCCGGTTTTTCTGTCTTCAAAATAACGCTTTAAGGTTCGGTAGATGGTTGGAAACGCGAGCTCATCCCAGGGGATTTCCTGTTCATCAAATAGTTGAGTCTCAAGGCTTTCGTGCCCAGCACCAAATTGTCCATCTATCACGGTGCCACGATAAAACATATATAGTTGGCTGATGTGGGGTAGGTCATAAAGCGTATAAAGACCGTCAATCTTAATTTTGGCTTCAGCTTCTTCCCAGGTCTCTCGTTCGGCAGCTTCTTGAGTTGTTTCGCCATTCTCCATAAAACCGGCGGGCAGTGTCCAAAAACCCCTGCGGGGTTCGATTGCTCGCCGGCACAAAAGTACCTTATCTTTATAGATCGGCAGAATGCCTGCGATTATTCGAGGGTTTTGATAGTGGATCGTGCCGCAATCGTCACATACGTGCCGATCTCGATGGTCCCCTTCGGGGATCAACAAAGTGATGTTGCCGCCACAATTGCTGCAAAACTTCATGGTTACCTGCACATACTAAGAATGTTAGTAAAACAGTATAAAGGGTAACAGGCAGGATGTCGTTAAGATTGGTGAATAGCGGGTAAGTATGACCTCTCCGCTATTTGTGGTTGAGAAGGTGACGTTTTAGGGGGGGGGTTATGCTCGACGAAACGGCAGTACCGTTGCGAGTTGGCGTGGTTCTGAAGGCTCATCTTGGACCAGAGATACTGGACCGTCAGCCTCAGCGCCGGAGGCCTCATTGAGCGCGTCACGTAGGCGGTCAAAGGAGTTGTGCATCATGCTCGATAGTGAGATGCAGGCAGCCATCGGAGACTTGGATTTTCTGCGTTCCATATCAATACGAAATTGTAAGCCGCGTAGTTTTCTACGGTAGTGGCTAGGGGCTTCATGAATGAGGCTCTCGCACCATTGGATGCGTAATTGTTCCAGTTTATCTGGATCGTCTTGAGCTAATTGTTGTAGTTGCTCGAAATCAAATGAATCGTACATATTTTACCGTCCTGCGAAGCTTGGGTCTAAAAGAGTGTGGGGTGACCCAAATATTTGCTGCCATAGTGCTATGAAGCGGTGTTGAGGCAGAGAATAACTAAAATATTTGCATATTATGAATTCTATACTACGTCATTGGTGGGGAGTTCGTAATATTGACCTTTTGCTCAAAATATGCACGGATTGGCGTGGTATTTGTTTACTCTTTCAAGACTTCTCGGGCTAGGCTTTGAAATCAACAGGTTATATTTTCGAGTTAACGAATGAGGTGATACGTATCGAATTGTAAATATCTATGTTCAGCATCGATATCGGGGGTATGTAGAGATATTCCCATTGTTTATTGAAGTAAATTCGCGAATAAAGGCGACTTAGGGGTAAAATCAGTGCAGGTTTCTGTGTTGCATTGAATGGGGTGTTTTGTGATAAATCGTATACGAAGTCAGTTAATTGCTCCTCTCAATGCCAATCTCAATGCCAATATAGTGGACAGTGAGAATGAGGCTGCAGTATTGATAGCAATTACCGACAGCAATCACTCGCCCTCAATGGTGCTTACGCGCCGAGCATCACATATGAATAGCCATGCGGGAGAGGTGGCCTTTCCGGGAGGGAAAGTAGATCCAGCGGATGCTGACCTCATTGCTACCGCGCTCCGAGAAAGTTATGAAGAGATCGGGCTTGCTATGAGTGCGGTTGATATAGTGGGGGTTCTGCCATCCGCTAAGTCTAAGTTCGGGTTACAAGTGACACCCGTTGTAGGCATTATTCCAGAGGACGTGTTGTTGGTTGCCAATGAGGATGAGGTGGACAGTATTTTTCAGGTGCCAATGCAGTTTTTTATCGATAATGAGCCTGAACATAATCATGAGGTTCGATATGGCGGAAATGATTATATATTGCCTTGTTACCGATTTGAGAATTATGTGATTTGGGGTTTGACCGTGTATTTTATCGGTAATCTGTTAAATCAGGTTTATGACCTAGGGTTGGACTTGTCGATATCACGGAATATGGTCAAAAAATAAATACAAATATAGATGGGAGAGTAAGATGATTTACCGGTTAGGGGGTAAGCGAGTAGAGTTTCGTGGTGATAACCATTTTGTTGCAGAAAACGCTACGGTAATAGGTTCCGTTATTCTAGAAAACAACGCGAGTGTCTGGTTTAACGTGGTGATAAGGGGAGATAATGATCCCATTCACATTGGTGAAGGCAGCAATATTCAAGATGGCTCGGTATTGCATACCGACGCCGGTGTGCCGTTAACTATTGGTAAAGATGTTACCGTAGGACATAAAGTTATGCTGCATGGCTGCACCGTGGGTGATAACACGCTAATTGGTATCAATGCAGTGGTGCTAAATAATGCGGTTATTGGCAAGAACTGTATTATTGGTGCAAACTCGTTAATACCTGAAGGAAAAGTGATTCCTGACAATTCGCTAGTGATGGGTTCACCAGGAAAAGTGGTGAAGCAGGTTGGTGAACACCAAGAAGTGGTGATTAAGATGAGTGCCTTGCATTATGTAGAAAATGCAAAACGCTATCTAAGTGACCTTGAAATTGATGATTTAAATTAATCTATAAGTAGTAGGTAAGGTTGTGGATCAAGAAAAACAAGACATTGTAATATCACCTTGTTGTGGTGTGTGTGCGTTGGATGATGATGATATTTGTATTGGCTGTATGCGCTCTGGTGTAGAAATAACCCAGTGGGGCAGGGAAGATGCTGATGGCAAGCGCGCGATATTGAGCAATGTAGAAGAGCGTTATAGAAACCAATATTCAAATTAAAAAAGTAACTTTTGGGGGAGTAATGGTTTCAATAGGAACACCATTAACGGATGGGGCGACGCGGGTTTTGTTGTGCGGAGCAGGAGAGCTAGGTAAAGAGGTCGCAATCGAATTGCAGCGGTTAGGTGTTGAAGTGATTGCTGTCGATCGTTATGAAAATGCTCCGGCGATGCAGGTGGCACATCGTTCCTATGTGATATCTATGTTGGATGGTGATGCATTACGCGCGGTGATAGAAAAAGAACAGCCGCATTATATAGTTCCAGAAATCGAAGCAATTGCTACCGCTACCTTGGTTGAGTTGGAGGCAGAAGGTTTTACCGTCATACCGACAGCCAGAGCGGCCCAGCTCACCATGAATCGAGAAGGTATTCGTCGCTTAGCCGCAGAAGAGCTGGGTTTGGCGACGTCGCCTTTTCAGTTTGCCGATACCAAACAGCAGTTTCTCGATGCGATAGAAGCTATCGGGTTACCCTGTGTGGTGAAACCCATCATGAGCTCTTCCGGTAAAGGGCAGAGCACGGTTAAGCAGTGCAGTGAGGTGGAATCTGCTTGGGAGTACGCCCAGCAAGGAGGTCGTGCCGGGGCTGGGCGAGTGATTGTTGAAGGTTTTGTGGACTTCGATTATGAAATCACCTTACTTACCGTGCGCCATTCGTCAGGCACAACGTTTTGTGAACCCATAGGCCACCGCCAGGAAAAGGGTGATTATCGAGAGTCTTGGCAGCCGCAGGCAATGAGCCTCGAGGCAAAAGATGCGGCACAGTCTATGGCGCAATCTATTACCGATGCTCTTGGCGGGCGGGGCATTTTTGGTGTTGAGCTGTTTGTTAAAGGTGATGAAGTTATTTTTAGTGAAGTCTCACCTAGGCCACACGATACCGGTTTAGTGACATTGATTTCTCAGGATCTTTCCGAGTTTGCGTTACATGCGCGGGCAATATTGGGTTTGCCTATACCCTCTATACGACAATTTGGTGCGGCGGCTTCGGCGGTTATTTTGGTAGAAGGAACATCATCAAATGTTGTTTATCCGCAGTTACAGAACGCGTTGACGCAACCAGATACGCAATTGAGGTTGTTTGGTAAGCCAGAGGTTAGTGGCGCACGACGCATGGGGGTGGCTCTGGCGCTAGGAACCGATATCGATGCGGCGGTTGAAAAAGCAAAAAACTCGGCGGCGGCGGTGTTGCCCGAGTTGTTATAGSTGGTATTTAAGGGRGGGGNNCTCCCTCTYTTGCRTGTCAATTGRTTAAATATYGYYCAAYRYCTTRATWGTTCTCAGTCGTACACTCGTTGATCTTCTCTAATTTGTTRGTTTTTGCCCGCTTAACGCATGTTGATCGGTGATTTTTGTGATTTCAGCCTGCCTTGAGGGGTCGAATTCAAAAANGTTATCTATACTGATTAAATGGTTAAGGGACCATTTGTACTTGTACAGTGGCAAATTGAGAAGAGTTGATGTARATGAGTGGGACGTATAATGCTCAAGTTGGAATTTAAAGATCGCCGACAACCTGGAGTTTGGCTGGTCGAGTCAGTGTTTAGTGTTGGGTCAGGGTCAAAAAATAATTTGGTTATTGATGATGATTCTGTTGCTGAAAGTCATGCAGAGATTCTATTGGATGACGGACGGCTTTATCTGAGGGATTTAGGCAGTTTTAAAGGTACCTCTGTTGCTGGGCAGGAGGTAACCGATAATTTTCAGTTACGCTCAGGAGATGTTATTTCCTTAGGTCGAGTGGAATTGGAAATTAGCGATCCGAAAACTCGTCCGGTAGCGGGTGGGCACGCTAAGATTAAATCTGATTGGTCTCTTATGCCTATTGGCGGCAGTATACAGAGCCGATCGATAATGATTCATGGCTCGATGACCATTGGGCGCTCGGTGAAATGCGACATTGTTGTTGACGGTGAATACATGTCCCGCCGTCATGCTGAATTGTCCTTCAAAGAAGGTGGTTTGAGAATTGTTGATTTGGGTTCTTCTAACGGAACCTGTGTCAATGGTAGGAAAGTAAATGAGTGCCAGCTAAAGCCCGGTGATAAAATCAGCTTTGATAAGACAGTGTTTCTTGTGGCAGGGCCTGTGGGGACTAATATCCCAGATGCCTTTGATGATGAGGATGAAGAGGAGGCTACCATGTTTCGCGCGGTAGCACCGATACCAAAGGCTCCTCCGCCACCAAAGAGGCAGTCATCTGTAGCGCCACCTGTACCTCAGGTTGATAATAATGTTTCGGCCGCAGGAGCGGGCGGAGGCAAGGCCGGTATGATTGCAACGATTGTACTTGTAGTTGCAATAGCCGCAGCGGTGGTGGGTTATGTTGTGGTTGTCGGTGTGTAGATAGTTTTATCTAAATGGAAAGAGCAATGAAACAGCGTTATTTAGCTGCTTCATTGCGTGTGATGCGGGTAGTTTTTATCACATTGTCGGTAATCTTCTTGGTTTCAATGTGGTATCCGTTAATTTTAATACACAGGTTTGCTTCGGGTATCGATTCTAGGTGTTCAGTAATAATGCCACTTAATGTTTTGGGGCCATCGGTGGGCAAATTCCAATTAAGAGCTTTGTTTATTTCTCGAATGGTGGCTGCGCCATCGATGTAATAGGAACCATCGCCTTGAGCTAATATATCTTTATTGGCGGCGGCCATGTCGGTAGTGAACTCACCGACGATTTCTTCCAGGATATCCTCGATAGTGGCGATTCCTTGCACGTCACCGTATTCATCGACGACAAAACCCAATCTGCGCCTGGATTTTTGGAAGTTAACCAGTTGGGTATGTAATGGCGTGCCTTCTGGGATGAAATAAGGTTCGGCTACCAGTTGCATGATAGCGGCTTTATTAAGTTCCTCTTCCAGCAGTAGGCGAGAAAGTTTGCGTAAATGGAGTATGCCTACAAGATTATTTAGGTCGGATTTGAAAACAGGTACACGGGTGTGTTGTGATGTTTGGAGTAACTTCATGATGTCGCTGATGTCATCGTTTAGATCGATGCCAACGACCTCGTGCTTGGGTATCATGATGTCATTAACAGTGACCTCTTCCAAATCCAGGATACCAATAAGCATGCCTTTATGGCGGCCTGGGATCAACGCTCCGGCTTCATTCACTAGGGTACGCAACTCTTCTCGGCTGAGGTGGTCTGGTGTTATGTCTTTGGCGTTGACGCCGCAGAGCCGAAGTATGCCATTACTGATTATGTTGACTAGCCAGACCGCCGGATAGATAAGGCTAAGTAGTGGTTTTAGCAAATAAGAGGCTGGAAATGCTACGCGTTCAGGTCTTAATGCGGCAAGGGTTTTGGGTGTTACCTCGGCAAACACCAGGATGATTAAGGTGAGCAGTCCGGTGGCTAGCGCGATGCCGCCATCGCCCCACAGGCGAATGGCGACAACGGTGGCGATAGAGGACGCGAGGATGTTAACAAAGTTATTGCCAATTAAGATGACGCCAATCAGTTTGTCTGGTTGCTCGAGTAAGCTTTGCACGCGTAACGCATTTTTATCGTTGGCTTTGGCTTTGTGACGTAAGCGGTAGCGGTTTAACGACATCATGCTTGTTTCAGAGCTTGAAAAGAACGCTGAGCAAAGTATCAGAAAGAATAATACTCCGCCTAATACGGAGAGAGGTATGTCGTCCAAAAAAGTGAACCTGTAGTTGCTTGTGATAGTCCGTTTTAAGATTTAACGGTAGATCTGTCAAGGGTTTTTATAAAGTAGCCCAGCACACATTGGTTGTAAACCCGTGCATTATGGGCGGCTAAGCGCTGAGAATGAGTTCGGAAACAACTTTGCTACCAAAGAAACCTAGTAGCAATAGAGAAAACCCAGCCAAGGTCCATTTCACCGCAACCATGCCTCGCCAGCCCCACAGGTATTTTCCGGTGATAAGCAAAGTAAATACGCACCAAGACGCCAAGGTGAAAAATGTTTTGTGGGTGAGATGTTGGGCAAAAATATCATCAACATAGATAAAGCCGGTAATTATTGCGGTGGTTAAAAGCACTAAACCCGTAGAAATGAGGTCAAATAGGGCACTTTCCATTGTTTGCAGTGGGGGTAATAAATGCAGGATGTCATGAATGTGGCGATGTTTGAGCTGGTAATTTTGAATCCATATAAATATTGCTTGGCATAATGCCAGCGCAATAATGCTGTAGGCAATGATGGAAACCAATATATGGGCCGCCATGCCGTTTGACAGGTCTGTTAGGACGGGGGCTTGGTCTGCGAACAGTAGGCTGGTAATGATGAATATTGCGGCTAAAGGGTATGCTGGGGCTAAAAGTACTTCGACCTTGCGCCACAACGCGTTGCTGGTGCCGATGGCAATAATGGTCCAGGCTACCAGTGATAGTGAGGTAACAATGCCAAGTTGCAAGCCAGCCGGGGTAAATAGCATAGTGTAAACACTGATGGCATGGAGAAACACCCCTAAGAAACCCAGCGTGCGGGTTAATTTAAGATTGATGTTGCCGCTTCTGATGCCCGAAATCAATAGATAGGTGGTGATGGCATAAAAGGTAGCAGCAAGGATGCCGGTACCGGTTGTTATTGTAGCTGTGGTAGCTATGGAGGCTATGGTCATGTGGTGCTCATGAGGCTGCTTGTGCAGCATGTATAATAGTCAAATCGGTAAAAACAGCTAGGTTGCAGCCTAAATATTTTAATTWTGTATGAATTTTTCTAAGTGTCTCACAAGGCACAGAAAATTTGAACATGGAATAGCATATCGGTTGTGGTTATACTTGGCTACCGGTCGACTGGTCATGTTGTGAATGTCGATGTAATGTTTAAACAGATCGGCGTGCATGCGTTTGAGTGTGTGCGCAATTCAGCGGAAATTGGATAAATCCTATGTTTGAGAATTTAACGGAACGCCTATCAGGTTCGTTGCGCAATATCAGCGGTAAAGGGCGTCTTACTGAAGAGAACATTAAAGATACTTTGCGTGAAGTGCGCATGGCGTTGCTTGAAGCCGATGTGGCTCTTCCTGTTGTTAAAGACTTTGTCGCTCAAATTAAAGAAAAGGCTCTCGGCCAGGATGTAATGAAAAGCTTGGATCCGGGCCAAGCTTTTGTAAAAGTGGTRAATGACGAGCTTGTTCATCTTATGGGGGATGCKAACGATGAGCTGAACCTAWCWGCYCAGCCGCCYGCGGTCATTCTTATGGCGGGTTTGCAAGGGGCGGGTAAAACCACAACCGTAGCCAAGCTTGCGAAATGGTTAGCTGAACGTCAAAACAAGACAGTTTTGGTTGCTAGTGCGGATGTATATCGTCCG
>NVVG01000027.1 GCA_002402125.1 Moraxellaceae bacterium | reverse complement strand
TATGATCGTTTACTCATTTTTCGTTCCTCAATTTCTATCGGTAGTTTAAATGAAATTGAGTGTCCGGGTTAGTGTAGCCAGATCATTCTGCCGCAAAGCGGCTTCGTTCAACAAGGCCAGGCATGGCGAAAGCCGTATTATGAATACGAACATATGAATAAATATTTGGCATCTACAGAATACATAGACTGGAAACACCCAGAGATTTTGAGTCAGGCAAAAGTTCTTGCAGAAGGGGCTGCTGATTTGGAGGAAATCACTCGTAGATGCTTCGTGTTCGTTCGTGATGAAATTAGACATAGTTGGGATTACAAACTTAATCCGGTAACTAGCAAAGCATCCGACGTTTTGAAACATTCCACAGGTTATTGTTATGCAAAAAGCCACTTGCTAGCAGCACTTCTTCGTGCAAATTCAATCCCTGCAGGTTTGTGCTATCAGCGCTTAACTATTACTAACGTTCCTCCATTTTGTCTGCACGGTCTAAATGCAGCATATCTTGAGCGAGTTGGTTGGTATCGAATTGATGCAAGGGGCAATAAACAAGGCGTAGCGTCGGAATTCCTCCCTCCAAAGGAGACGTTGGCCTTTCCTATAGTCACACCAGGAGAAGCTGATTTACCCGAAATTTGGGCTGAACCGTTGCCTGTAGTCATCCAAGTGCTTGAGCAGAGCAAAAACTATCAAGAGGTTGCAGATAATTTACCAGACGTAGAGCTAATCACGGCTAACAAGTCGATGTTGTAGGGTTCGCTAATGCTCGCCGCAAATCGAGGCATGAATGAGCGCTTTTGCTATTTTTTGAGGTTTGACGTAGAGGTTGTGACTGTCTCCAATGTAGAAGCAGCTGTATTCTTAGAAGGCTATGGATAGGGCGTATCTCTGATATACTTTAACAAGAAATTTTAAAACGACGCATAAGGCACGCGTCTAAATTAGACGTTAACTTGCTTTCTGCGCTAGGAACGATAAATGTATAGTACTGAATCAGTTTGGAAAGAACTACAAAGGTATTTGCCATCGGAGAATAGAATTATCGATGAGGTAATGCCTACTGAAAAAATGTATAAATTCAAGGATTTTAATGTTCATGTAGATGAATATATTCCATCACAAACCTCTAATGTTTGCGTCGTTTTATTCCATGGTGTAGGTGGCAATGGAAGACTGCTTTCATTTTTGGCTGTTCCACTTTTCAAAATGGGATTTGAGGTAATTTGCCCGGATCTACCTGGGTATGGTTTTAGTGAATATGAAAAATACCCATCTTATAATGATTGGATTGATATTGGATGTGATATCACCCGCTCAAAAATCAGTGAAAATAAAAAAGTGGTTTTATTAGGTTTAAGTGCTGGGGGGATGCTTGCATATAACATTGCTTGTAAGGTCGATCAAATAAAAGGATTAATTGTAACTAATATACTTGATACTCGACTGGAGGTTGTTCGTGAATACTCCGCAAAAAATAAATTCCAAGCAAAATACGGTTTAAAACTACTTGGTTATATGCCTGATTTCATTAAAAAATTAAAAGTGCCGATAGCAATGGTTACTAATATGAATGGCCTCGTTAATGATGAGAATGTATTAAAAGTATTGCTGAAAGATAAAAGAGGTGCGGGGAATAAGGTCGAAATATGTTTCTTGTTATCAATGATGGGCAGTGAACCAATCAAAGAGCCTGAACAATTCATGAAAATACCCGTGTTACTATGCCATCCGGGGAATGATAAGTGGACTCCAGCGTCAATTAGTGAATTGTTTTTTGATCGTATTAAAGCAAATAAAAATAAGATTATTTTAGAAAACTGCGGACATTTCCCTATTGAGTCTCCTGGTAGAGAAAAAATGGAAGAAGAAATAGTCAAATTTATTAACCTAACAACAACAGATTGAGCGAGGATGTTTAAATTGCGCCTTCGTTACAATCTAAACATAGCGCCAAATGTAAAAGTTAGACCACACACAAATCAATCCCCGTCACAGAACTTCACTGATCAAGGCCTGCATTTAGCGGTAAGATAATTGCAGAATATAAAGGCAGCAGCCACAAACGAAGGATTAAATTATTATAAACAAGATGATTTCGAGAAATGTTTATCTATTGATTGTGGCTGTTTTATTGTTTTCCGTTGTGGGTTGTGAAGAAGAGGACATTCTTCCTAAAACAGCAGATTCAATAGTACTGGAAGAAAAGCTTGGTGCGTCTGAATTGGGCGACTATGCCATACAACGTTATCGAGGCGATCTCGAAAATATTCTTGAGAAGAATTTGTTGCGTGTCATTACATCAAWGAACTCTTTTGACTATTTTATTCATAATGGCAAACAAGGTGGCTATCAGTACGAAATGGTCGTGGCGTTTGTCGATGAGCTCAATGCAAAGTACAGAAAAGGTAGAGGGCTCCCYGATATCCAATTTGTGCTACTTCCAGTGCGTAGCGARCTCATGATTCCGATACTTCTGGARGGCAAAGGTGATTTGATTGCCGCTCGCTTAACGACCACAGAGCAGCGAAAAAAGAAGGTGCTTTTTTCTGTACCCTACAGAACTGTTGAAGAGCAAATTGTGGTGCACAACGAATTCCAGGAGATCAATAGTTGGACTGAGTTGTCAGGAATGGACATTACTGTTCGAGAGAGCTCCAGCTATTACGAAAGCTTAGCGGCTATGAATCGTCGACTTAAGGAWAAAGGCCTGCTGCCTATTAAAATTCATAGYGCTGATGAATTTCTTGAAACTGAAAATCTATTGGCATTGGTCGCAGCCCGCCGGTTTTCAGCCTCAGTGGCCGATTCGATTGTTGCCTCCACGGCGRTTTCACTCCATTCTGATCTYAAAATCCTTACTAAGGTGCCCTTACGTAAGCAAGGAAAATTGGCGTGGGCAGTGCATCCTAAAAGTGAGTCTTTACAAAAAAAATTAGATGAATTTTTACCGCGTTATAAGCACGGAACACTTCTTGGCAATATGGCCATTAATAAGTATTTTCAGAGTTCACGGCAAGTTCCATGGCAGGTCCGCGAAGCTCCTTTAGCGCATTTGTCAGTGTACGATCCTTTATTTCAGAAGTATGCTGAGCAGTATGGCTTTGACTGGCGTCTGATGGCGGCGGTTGCGTATCAGGAGTCTGAATTCAAACAAGGTGCTCATAATCGCTCAGGCGCAACAGGAGTCTTCCAGATYAAACCAAAGACGGCWGCTGAGCCCTATATTAATATCCCGAATGTGAAGGGAGAGTCAAACRCTGAAAATAACATYCATGCTGGWATCAAATACCTGGCCTGGATCAAAGAACGTTACTTTGACTCTATTGAGGRCATGAGCGAATCTGATCGAATTCGAATGAGCCTAGCGGCTTATAATGCMGGGCCTCGAACCTTGCTKAGAGCACGTGCCAAGGCAGAATCAATGGACCTGAACCCGAAGGTGTGGTTCCACAACATCGAACTGGTATTGCTTGAAATGCATAAGGTTGAACCGGTGATGTATGTGAGTGAGATTAATCAGCATTACCTCTCTTACCTTTTGCTAGGTATTGATTGATGACATTTGGCCGTTTTCGATAAATTTGTTTAGGCAAGGGAGATATAATTATTGAAACTTCCGAGGATGACTTAGAGTTAAATTATTGCTATTTCTAATCTAGGGGGATGACAGATTGATTAAGCGAAAAGTCGCTGTGCCCATACGGTTAATCCGGCGGTAACGCTGCCAAAGTGATCCCCGTCAAGCACTTCGATGGAGCCAAGTTTTTGTTCTATGGCCTGACGGATGGCCGGCGACTTAGCTGAGCCGCCGGTAATATAGATCAACTCTGGTTGGCAACCTGCTTGTTTGATGGCTTCTTCCATAAGATTAAGGATCTTATTCAGCGGTCGGTCAATGGCATCAGTGAACTGTTGGCGACTGATATCGCAGGCGAGGCCGTCTTCAATATAGTTGAGCGTAACCTTATTTGTTGTGTTGTCGGATAGGGCTATCTTACATAGTTCAGCACTACGCACTAATTGGTGGTTTTGTTTATTGGTTCGCAGTGTAAGAAAGCGCTTTAATAATACGGGCTCGGTAGTATCAAGCATCAACTGCTGTAATCGATGAGTGGTTTGTCGGTCATTAAAGGCGGTTTGAGCGCCAACGTTATTGGTGCTGGCGGCGTCCCAGTACGGTTGAGTAGGCATAGGCAAGCCGTTTTTTAAGGTGGACTGCATGCCGAATAGGTGCATTAGGTTTTTAGCGGTCAAGTTGATGTCTAGGTCATTGCCACCTATGCGCTCACCGCTATGGCCAAGGAAATCGTCGGTGCGTTCAACCTTATTGCGATAGCCCGGTCCCATGCGAACCATGGCGCAGTCGGATGTGCCGCCTCCAACGTCCACGACCAGTACGGTTTTATCGCAAGTGAGTTGGGTTTCAAAATCGAGGCCAGCGGCAATTGGTTCAAACAGGAATTCTACTGATTTAAATCCTGCTCGCTGTGCTGAAACCGTGAGAATTTCAATGGCTTGGCGATTGCTTTCTTCTGCATTAGAGCCTTGGAAGTTAACTGGCCTACCGATCACAGTGTGATTGATGGTATTGCCTAGCGCTAACTCAGCCCGTTGTTTGATAGTTTGCATCATCGCGGTGACGATATCTTCAAAGAAATTAACAAACTCTGGGCGTAATCCGCTAGCCCCTAAAAAAGACTTTGGTGATTTAACAAAGTAACCTTCTTCGGGTAGGGCTAAATATTGGTCTAAGGCTTCTTGGCCCACAAACAAACTTTGTTCGTTAGGTCGGATGTCTTGTTCGCGTCGTACTCGCTGGGCCTGTCTGAGTGGTGAGCTGCGAAGATCAATATATTGGTTTTGTAGCAGTGTTTTTGGGATGTTATGCCCAACTGATTCGCAGATCAACTCTCGCTCTATGGCATAGAGGGCGGAGGGCATGAACATATTTCCTTGGTCGATAGGCAGTAGCTGGATTGTTTCCATGGTGCTGCTGCTATTTACGACGCCAATTGCACAGTTGGAAGTGCCGTAATCAAAACCTGCGAACATACTCAAACCTTGTGGGTAATCTATTGAATAGAAAAAGCATTTTAAAGTGGGCTGGAGAGAAAAGAGTGGAAAATAGCATACAGATGATCTTTATGAAAGAAAACAGTAGGGGGCAGAAACCTGTCATCAGTGGTGGGGCACTGATGGAGTTAGGCACCTTAATGAAGAGGATTGTTACTTTCCTTTTCTTTAAGGTGAAAATCGCCAAAAACTGGTCCGTGTTACGCGGTAATTACTATCGTGTCATCGTTGTCTGGCGCGCCTTGCGAGGAGGTGGATTGCATTTTTTCAGAGCTTCTGGGTCCAAGAAATGCTTTGGGCTGAATTTCTGCTTTATAACCACACTCACAATTAAATATCGTTTGTGCTTTGATGGCTGCAAGGGTCTTTAGATGCGTATTTCCACAGGAAGGGCACTTTAGACTGAGTTTCGAATCAGCATTCATTGGCATTACCTCGTTATTTTATAACATTACAGGTTCGCTGTTCATTTATAAAAAATTGCTTGTTATTGTTCTGAGTTGTTTGCGTTTGAACTAGGTTACTTTTGTTATTGCGAGAAGTAACTCTAAGAAATTTAGCACGCAATTTCATTGTGCAACAGGTGCGCGGTGAATTAAAAACCTAAGGTAATAAGCAAGAAGAAAGTTGGTGGTTGTAAATTTAAAATCGGCAGGCATCTGAGATGGGCGTATCCTACCGTTAGGATACGCCCACGATGGGTTTTATTTGCTAAGTGCTTCTAACAAAATGTCCTGTGCTAGATAGGGTTCGTCGCCTTCCTTGCGCTCAACCTTAATGTATGAGCCGTCACTTTGTAGAATCCAGGCTTGTACGTTATCTTCGAAGAATACCTCTAGGCCTTCCTTGAGTACGCGCTTTTTCAGCTTAGGGTCGAGAATTGGAAAACAGGTTTCAACACGGCGAAACAGGTTTCTTTCCATCAAGTCGGCACTGGAACAGAATATTTCTGCATTGTCTCTATTGTGAAAGTAATACACACGGGTATGCTCCAAGAAGCGTCCAACGATAGAGCGAACTTCTATATTTTCGGATACCCCTTTTATGCCTGGGCGTAAGCAACACATTCCGCGAACGATGAGTCTTACTTCCACCCCAGCCTGTGATGCTTGGTAAAGGGCTTGGATGATTTTGGGTTCGGTTAATGAATTGGTTTTTAGGAAAACCTTTGCGGGTTTTCCCGCGATGGCGTTATCGCGTTCACGTTCAATGAGGCCGAGTAGCTTAGGGTGTAGTGTAAAGGGCGCATGGTGAATTTCCCGAAGTTTAGCCGCTCGACCCATGCCGGTGAGTTCCTGGAATATTTTATGCACATCTTCAGTGACGCCATCCTGAGCAGTTATCAGGCTGTAATCGGAATACAGTCGAGCATTGCCTGCGTGGTAATTGCCGGTACCGAGATGCACGTAACGCTTTAGCTTTTGGCCTTCCCTACGCACCACAAGAATCATCTTGCTATGGGTTTTATATCCCACAATGCCATATACAACGATGACCCCGGCTTCCTGTAGGCGACTGGCTATTTCAATGTTACTGGCCTCATCAAAACGTGCGCGTAACTCAACAATCACGGTAACTTCTTTGCCATTACGGGCCGCTTCCATCAACAGGTCCATGATTTCGGATTTGGAACCGGAGCGGTATAGTGTTTGCTTGATAGCAACCACGTCGGGGTCTTGAGCCGCTTGACGTAAAAAATTTACCACGGGTGCAAAGGACTCATAGGGATGGTTAAGTAGGATGTCCTGCTGGGAAATCGCTTCGAAGGTGTTGTCTTTACGTTTTACTGGCGCGGGTAAGCGTGGCTTAAAGGGAGTGAACTTAAGATTCGGTCGATCGATGTCTAATAAAGACATCATTCGAGATAGGTTAACGGGTCCCCGCACTCGATATAGTTGAGTCTCTTTGAGGCCAAACTTCCCCAGTAGGAAGTCTTTCATGTGATCCGGCATGTTTTCTGCGATCTCGAGTCGCACTTCTTCGCCGTAACCGCGGGCAAAAAGCTCACCTTTTAGGGCTGCGCTTAAATCTTCAACTTTCTCTTCATCGAGAAACAAGTCAGAGTTACGGGTTATCCGGAATTGATAACAACCGGAAGACTTCATGCCGGGGAAGAGCGAGCTTGCATGGTAGTGAATGATTGATGATAGGAAAATATAGTTTTCCGCGCCATCTTGGCAAAGTTCGTTGGGTAAGGCGACAAATCGAGGTAAAGATTTGGGGGCCGGTACCACCGCTAATCCCAATTGACGACCAAAGGCATCTTTTCCCTCTAAGGCAACTAAGAAGTTGAGGCTTTTGTTAACGAGTTTGGGGAATGGGTGGGCCAGGTCGAGTCCAATGGGTGTTAACACCGGAGCAACCTGTTGGCGGAAATAGGTTTTTATCCATTGAACTTGGTCCGGATTCCATTGTTCTCTGGACAAGAAGTGAATGTTTTCTGCTGCCAGCGCCGGGAACATTTCATTGTTCAATAGGTTGTATTGGCGATCGATTGCCTGATGGCAGCGTTCACCGATAATTTTCAGTACGTCAGACGGGTGCATGCCGTCGGCTTCCGGTCGTGCTTGGTTAAACAATATGTCCCGTTGCAAACCTGCCAGGCGTATTTCAAAGAATTCATCCATATTACCACTGAAGATGAGCAAAAACTTCAACCGCTCTAATAGCGGTAATTCCGTGTCTTCAGCTTGACTTAATACCCGAAGATTAAATTCCAAAAGGCTTAAATAGCGGTTGATGTAAAGTTCAGGTCGAGTGAAATCTACCTCATTATCGAGAATCTCATCTGCGGGAATAGCCTTCTTGTCTTTGATTTTTTTGGGTGAACTTTTAGCGTTCAATGATCTGCTCCGGATCTGTTAAAACTAATATTGCTGTTACTGCTGTAACCAGGTGGCTACATTATTGCTGTTCTATTGTTGTAAGAGTTGCGCGGCTTCTTTGGCGAAATAGGTTAATACTCCGTCTGCGCCGGCTCTCTTAATGCACATCAGCGACTCCAGGATGACAGCCTCTCGGTTTAACCATCCATTTTGGAACGCGGCGACATGCATGGCGTACTCTCCGCTAACTTGGTAGACAAAGGTTGGTACGCCAAATTGGTCTTTGACATCACGCACAATATCCAGATACGGCATGCCCGGTTTCACCATTACCATGTCTGCACCCTCTTCTAAGTCGAGGGCGACCTCATGCAAGGCCTCATTCCGGTTAGCGGGGTCCATCTGGTAAGTGGATTTGTTGCCACCCTTTAAGTTAGTAGCGGAACCCACGGCATCTCTAAAGGGCCCGTAATAACTGGAGGCATACTTAGCAGAATAGGCCAATATCCGCGTATTGAGAAATCCTGAGGCTTCTAATTGCTCACGAATTGCGCCAATTCGGCCATCCATCATGTCAGATGGCGCGACAATATCTGCCCCCGCCACCGCATGGGACAGCGCTTGTTGGATGAGAATGTCTTTAGTGATGTCGTTAAGCACGTAACCCGCATCATCGATGATGCCGTCCTGACCATGTGTTGTGAAAGGGTCTAGGGCGATGTCAGTGATTACCCCAAGTTCTGGGGCTGCGTCTTTAATGGTCTTTACCGCACGCTGCGCCAGTCCATCTGGGTTAAAGGCTTCTTTGGCATCGAGAGTTTTTGCCGATTGAGGTGTAACTGGGAATATAGCGACGGCGGGGATACCAAGAGATACTAACAATTTGGCTTCTTTCGCGAGTTCATCCAACGTCAGGCGTTCTATGCCTGGCATCGATGTTATGGTTTCTCTGGTGTTGCTGCCCTCGATGACAAAGATCGGGTAAATAAGGTCAGATGGCGTCAGTACAGTCTCTTGCATCAGGCGCCGAGAAAAATCATCTTTACGCATGCGACGCAATCGAGTGCTAGGGAAAGGTCCTCGGTTTAGGGTCTTAAACGACATGGAATTAACCTTTTCGACAAATGTGACTGGGGGGGCAAAGGGTTAGGCTAATACTTTGTGTTATTAGCGCCAAAAACAAGCTTTCTTACCGGTGTTCATGCGTTATGATTGCGGTATTCATTATGACCTCAAGCATATCGTCTTATGGACAAATAGAGAATGTTTTGGGTCAAATTAAGGGTGTTTAGAAACATGAGTGCAAGTCAATTTAAGAAACCCAAGAGCTTTGATCGAAATATGATCATTATTGGGGCTGGAGCTGCGGGTTTAGTGACTTCGTATATTGCGGCAACGGTAAAAGCCAAGGTGACATTGATTGAAGCCCATAAAATGGGTGGAGATTGCTTAAACACCGGCTGTGTTCCGAGTAAAAGCCTGATTCGTTCGGCAAGAATGGTCACCTATATGGAACGTGGGCGAGAATTCGGGCTTAAGACTACGCGCCCGGCCTTTGAGTTTTCCGAAGTGATGGAGCGGGTGCAGCGATCAATTACTGCAATAGAACCTCATGACTCGGCGGCACGCTATGAAAGTCTTGGGGTTGAGGTTGTGCAAGGTAAGGCAACACTATTGTCACCCTGGGAAGTGTCGGTAAATGGCAAGGTGTTGACCGCACGCAGCATTGTTATTGCGACGGGAGCACGACCTTTTGTGCCATCGATACCTGGCTTAGACAGCATTGGATATTTGACCTCTGATACGGTGTGGCGGTTACGGGATAAACCCAAACGAATGGTTGTTTTGGGTGGCGGGCCCATCGGTTGTGAATTAAGCCAAAGTTTTGCCCGCTTGGGAGTTGATGTCACTCAAATTGAGATGTTGTCACGCTTGATGACCCGAGAAGACGAAGAAGTGTCGGCTTGGGTGCAGCGCGCGTTTACTCGTGACGGAGTCAAGGTACTAACCGACTGCAGGGTGGTTGATGTTGAGCAGGTTGCCCGAGATAAAGTTGTCGTCTGTGAAAAAGACGGCAAACGTATCAAAGTGCATTGTGATGAGATTTTAGTTGCGGTTGGTCGCGCAGCCAATACCAGCGGATTAGGTTTAGAAGAGCTGGGCATTGAATTAGAGCCCCAAGGTACGGTTAAAGTCGATAAGTATCTTCGTACCCTAACCCATAAAAATATTTTCGCCTGTGGTGATGTCGCGGGTCCATATCAGTTCACTCACACGGCAGCTCATCAAGCTTGGTACGTGGCAGTGAATGGTCTGTTTGGACGCTTTAAAAAATTCAAAGTTGATTATAGAGTTATCCCCTGGGCAACTTTTACTGACCCGGAAGTATCGCGAGTTGGGCTGAATGAACAAGAGGCAAAAGAGCAAGGCATTGCTTATGAGATGACGGGTTATACCTTTAATGAATTAGATCGTGCCATTGTCGATGAAGAGACCGATGGTTTTGTGAAGGTGCTAACCAAGCCGGGTAAAGATAAAATTCTAGGTGTCACTATTGTAGGGCATCATGCGGGTGAACTAATTGCTGAATTTGTGCTGGCCATGCGTCATGGTATTGGTCTGAATAAGGTGCTAAACACTATTCATATTTACCCAACCTTCAGTGAAGCGAATAAATATGCGGCGGGTGCGTGGAAGAAGAATCATGCCCCAGAAAGATTGTTGCGTTGGGCAGAAAAATATCATGGTTGGCGATTGGGTTCGTCACCTAAAAAACATAAAGATAAAGGTAAGAAGAAATGATGGACGTTAAAGATAGTGTAGTAGAGCGTTATTCAGAAGGTGCTAAAGAACGTGAAGAAAGCCTTTGTTGTCCTGTCGATTACGACCGTGAATTATTAAAAATGTTGCCAACTGAAATCATTGAACGTGATTATGGCTGTGGCGACCCATCTCGGTATGCCAAACTGGGGGATACCATTCTAGATTTGGGCAGTGGTGGCGGAAAAATTTGTTATATGGCGGCTCAACTAGTGGGGAATGATGGCTATGTGATTGGTGTTGATATGACTGATGACATGCTGGCCTTGGCTCGCAGCCATCAATCCGAGATGGCAGAGAAACTGGGTAGTGATCGTGTTGATTTTAGAAAAGGTCATATTCAAGATTTGGCGCTAAGTTTAGACAAAGTAAGTGAATATATTGTTGCGAATCCGCTCAATACCTTAGAGGACCTAGAGGTATTTGAACGTTGGAAGTGTAAAGAGCGCCGTGATAATCCAATGGTTAATAGTGGCTCCGTTGATTTGGTGGTTTCTAACTGCGTGCTGAATCTAGTGGCAGAAGAAGACCGTAGCCAAATGATCAGTGAAATCTTTCGCGTGTTAAAACCCGGCGGTCGTGTGGCCATATCCGATATCGTTAGTGATGAATATGTACCGGAACATTTGCGAGATGATCCATATTTATGGAGCGGTTGTATTTCAGGCGCGTTCCAAGAAAAACAGTTTGCCGAGGCATTTTTAGCGGCCGGGTTTATTGGTGTCGAATATGACAAGTGGGATGGCGACCCTTGGCAGACGGTGGAAGAAATTGAATTTCGTTCTGTTACTTTGACCGCCTACAAGCCAGCAGAAATTGCTGCGGTAGACGGAGGCCAAGCCGTTATTTATAAGGGGCCATTTAATACCGTGACGGATGATTATGGTCGTTGTTATGGTCGTGGTGATCGTATTGCGGTGAGTGAACGTTTTTTTGAAAATCTGACTAACGGAGCCTACAAGGACCATTTCATTGCGGTGCAGCCTGCGCAGGTGCCGGCTGAAAAAATTGGTTTTTGTAAAACATCTGGAACCCTGCGGTCCGCCAAAGAAACCAAAGGTGGTGTTCATAATAGCGGCGATGTCGGTTGCTGTTAATTGTTCAGATAAGCGCTAGCGTATAAAACATTTATCGTCTTTATCTAGCGATCAGAGGATTAAGCATGGAAAAGAAAAAAGTCGCGGTTATCTTATCCGGTTGCGGAGTGTATGACGGGTCGGAGATCTATGAGAGTACCTTGGTTATGCTGGCACTGGATAAAGCGGGTGTCGCTTATCAATGCATGGCGCCCAATGTGGAACAGTTGCATGTGATTAATCACCTCACTGGTGAAGAAATGCAGGAGAAACGGAACGTGCTTGTGGAATCTGCACGATTGGCAAGAGGCGAAATTATTGACTTGGCTGACGCCAATCCTGATGATTATGCGGGACTGATTTTTCCGGGAGGTTTTGGTGCGGCAAAGAACCTGTCGAGTTTTGCCGTTGCCGGAGCTGATATGGTGGTTAACCCTACCGTTGCCAATTTCACCCAGTCCATGCACATGATGAATAAAATCATCGGCTTGGTGTGCATTGCACCTGTGATGGCACCTTTACTGTTTGGTGAAGGGGTCAAGTGTACAATTGGCACTGATAAGGATACCGCAGCAGTCATTAGTGCGATGGGCGGTAAACATCAAGATTGCCCCGTCGAAGATTTTTATGTAGATGAGGAAAGGAATATCGTGACCACGCCCGCTTATATGTTAGCCGGTAGTATTAGTCAGGCTGCGATAGGCATCGATAAACTAGTGGGTGTGGTGATAGCGCGTCTGCGATTTTATGTGATTTAACTATTATCCATTTTCCCAATTAGACCTATTCTCTATGCTACGACTAAATGAAATAAAGTTGCCGCTGAATCATACCGATGATGATTTACGTGACACTATTATAAAGACACTTGCAATTTCTGCTGATGAACTATTGAATTATAGTGTATTTAAACGCAGTTATGATGCGCGTAAAAAAACCAATATTTTACTAATATACCAAGTTGACGTAGCTCTTGTTGATAGTGCAGAAGAGGCGGCATTAGAAAAATTCGCCAATCAATCCTCTGTTAGGCCGAGTCCTGATACCAGCTATCATTTTGTCACCGACACGGCGAGCAATTTTCCTGCCGAAAATCAACAGCGGCCAATCGTTATAGGATTTGGCCCCTGTGGTATTTTGGCGGCATTACTATTGGCTCAGATGGGGCTGAAACCTATCGTGTTGGAACGCGGTCAAGCAGTAAGGCAGCGAACCAAAGACACCTGGGGTTTTTGGCGCGAACGTAAGCTAAATACAGAATCAAATGTACAGTATGGCGAAGGTGGTGCCGGTACGTTCTCCGATGGGAAGCTGTATAGCCAGGTCAAAGATAAACGATATTTAGGTCGTAAGGTATTAACCGAATTTGTCATTGCCGGTGCCCCTGAAGAAATATTAACCCTGAGTAAACCACACATCGGCACCTTTAAACTGGTGAAGATGGTTGAGAATATGCGGGCTGAAATAACTCGCCTAGGGGGAGAAGTTCGATTTAATCAAAAGGTTGAGGTCATTCATCGCGAATCGGTTAATGGCGGCGCTGGCCAAATTACGGGATTAACCTTGGCTACTGGCGAGACATTGCATAGCCGACACATTGTATTGGCTATCGGCCACAGTGCCCGTGACAGTTTTCAGATGTTGTTGGAGCAGGGGGTGTATATTGAAGCAAAACCCTTTTCTATTGGCTTTCGAATAGAACATCCACAATCGGTAATTGATCAAGCACGTTTTGGTGAGAACGCCGGCAATCCACTTTTGGGTGCAGCAGATTATAAGTTGGTACACCATTGTGATAATGGCCGCAGCGTTTATAGTTTTTGTATGTGTCCTGGTGGCACCGTCGTTGCTGCCGCGTCAGAAGAGGGCGGTGTGGTTACTAATGGCATGTCACAATATTCGCGTAATGAACGTAATGCCAACGCGGCAATCGTGGTGGGTATTACGCCAGAGAAAGACTATCCAGAACATGTTCTAGCAGGCATTGATTTGCAGCGCAAATTGGAAGTATTGGCTTATGAGTTGGGTGGCTCAAACTATAACGCACCGGCTCAGTTGGTTGGAGACTTTTTGAAAGATAGACCCTCTACTGATATTGCAAAGATAACACCGTCTTATCAGCCAGGTATTACCTTGGGAGATTTATCGAAGGCTTTACCATCCTATGCCATTGACGCGATTCGTGAAGCCATTCCGGTGTTTGATCGGAAGATTAAAGGTTTTGCCATGCATGATGCGATCTTGACCGGTGTGGAAACACGCACCTCATCACCGGTAAGCATAAAACGTGGAAAAGATTGCCAAAGTATTAATACTAAGGGTTTATATCCCGCCGGTGAAGGTGCTGGATATGCTGGTGGGATTTTATCGGCAGGCATTGACGGTATTAAAGTGGCCGAAGCTTTGGCATTGGATTTGCTGAAGTAGGTTCGACTGGCTTTTATTGATTGGATTATATAGAGAAGATGCGAGAATAAATGCAGTGACAAAATCATCCGATATTTCAGCTTCATCTTTGGCAACTAGGCCGTTTGCAAAACGGGTGGGAGAAATTGAACCGTTTCGTGTGGTTGAAGTATTAACACGAGCCAAGGCATTAGAAGCAAAAGGCCATGACATAATCCACCTGGAAGTTGGCGAGCCTGATTTTACTACCGCCGAACCTATCATTGCCGCCGGCCAGCTCGCCTTGGCAAACGGTGAAACCTATTATTCTCAAGCCGCAGGCATACCGGAATTGCGCGTGGCGATATCAAATCATTATAAAACTGAATATGGCGTAGATGTCGCGCCAGCTCGGATAATGGTAACCCCCGGTGCATCGGGGGCATTATTGCTCATCGCGGCGTTATTAGTGGATGCGGGTGACGGCATGTTACTGGCGGACCCGGGCTATCCCTGTAATCGTCATTTCTTGCGTTTGGTTGAAGGTGAAGGTCAGTTGGTGCCTGTTGGTCCAGAGCATCGTTACCAGCTTAATGCAAAGGTTGCCGCTGAATATTGGCAAGATAATACTATCGGCGCAATGGTGGCATCACCGGCTAATCCAACGGGGGAAATACTTACTCGCCAGGAACTCTCGGATTTGTATGATTTGTGTGTAAAAAACAAGGGTCATCTGGTGGTGGATGAGATCTACCATGGTTTAACCTATGGGAAAGCGGCAGTCTCAATTTTAGAGATTACGGATCAAGCTTTTGTGATTAATAGTTTCTCAAAATATTTTGGCATGACCGGTTGGCGGTTAGGTTGGTTAGTGGCGCCCGAAAATGCGGTGGTAGAAATGGAGAAGTTAGCGCAAAATCTATTTATCTCTATGTCTACTATGGGACAACATGCAGCACTGGCGGCATTTACACCAGAAACTAAAAAGATCTTTGATGAGCGAAGGGATGAGTTTGCCAAGCGACGTGATTATCTGTTGCCAGAGCTTCGTCGGTTAGGTTTTGATATTCCTCATCAACCCGCGGGTGCTCTGTATCTGTATGCGGGGATTTCTAAATTCTCTAATGATAGCCAACAATTTTGCATGGATATGCTGGAAAAGCACGGTGTTGCTATCACACCAGGTTTAGATTTTGGCCGGAATCAAAGTAACTCGCATGTTCGCTTTGCTTATACCACTAGCATTGAGCGATTGCAGGAGGCGGTACGGCGCATGGAAAAAGTTTTAGGGGGTAAGGATTGAGAGGCATGTATAAGGGGCATGGCTCCCATGGTTGATGGCAGAATGAAATGAAACGCCCCGTATGCAGTCATTGTCTGCGGCCAGTAAAGGTATGTTATTGCCACACGATTGTTGGTGTGGATAATCGTTGGCCTGTGCATATTCTGCAGCACCCAACGGAAACCAAACACGCCATAGGCACCGCACGTATCGTGTCGTTGAGCCTGAGTCAATGTAATCTTCAGGTTGGCGAGAGCCTAAGTGAGGAATGTTTATCGGCTGAGCTAGCAACGGATCGGTCGCCACTGCTTGTGTATCCAGGAGAAGATAGTGTGTCATTGGAAAGGCTAGATAAGACAACAATTCGGCCATTAATATTTCTTGATGCCAGTTGGCGCAAAAGTCGACGTATGTTGTTTGAGTCCGCTGAATTAAGATCGATACCGAAAGTAAGTTTTCAACCCGTCAATGTTTCTCGCTATCGTATCCGTAAGGAGCCCGATAGCCATGCACTATCTACTTTAGAAGCCATTGTCCACGTATTGTCATATTTGGAACAGGATGAAGATAAGTATCGGCCCCTATTGAATTCAATGGATTGGATGATAGAAAAACAGATTGAGATGATGGGGCGAGATGTTTTTGAAAATAACTATAAGGGGTATTTGTGAGAATAGACTGTAGTACTAGGTTTGTTTCGCAATTGCGTTAAATAGGGTTAACAAAAGAGTTCAGGTTATATTCAGTTTCATTTGCTATTATTGAGATAAAATAACAACTAAACCAATAAAATCTAGGGATTTGCTATGTCGCTTAAGTATTTCGCTCCAATATGCATTCTTCTACTACTACCTATGGGTTGTGCAGTCATGAATGAAAATGAATGTGTAACTGCCGATTGGCATATGGTAGGTTTGGAAGAAGGTCTAAAGGGGAAAAGTGCTGTAACTATTGGCAGTTACCGGCAGGCTTGTGCAGAGTACGGTATTACCCCAAATTTATCAGCCTATCAAGCAGGTCACCTACAAGGCATTAAACAATTCTGTTCACCGCAAAAGGCCTTTCAATTGGGTGCATCAGGACAACATCTCCCGCTAGTCTGCCCCACAAACATACACCCCAATTATCTCAAACGGCATAATAAAGGTTTGAGAAAGTATTGTACTGTTAGTACCGTTTATAAACTTGGTAAGAAAGGTTCAGMTTTTCCCCAGATTTGCCCTCAAGATCTGACTGAAAGATTGACATTTTCTTATCAAGACGGACATAAAATATTTGAAAAAATAAGGGGCTATCGAAGTGAAATAGACACTATTCGTGGGGAATTGACCGGCATTAATCGACACATTGATGAATTAGAAGTAGAAAGAGAGGGCCATGAAAAAGGGRTAAAACAGGCGCGCGCGGGCATCCTTAATAACAAGACGACGAATTTACAGAAAGTTATTTTTTATACTGAGAAAGATCGTCTGGAAAGTTTAATCAAAACCTTGGACGACGAGTTATGGGATCTCCATAATCATAAGTCACAACATCAGTCGACCATTAAGGCCATTAAAAACGACATTAGTTTTGCCAATAAGCGGCCGATACGTTATTTAGCAAAATGAAAACCTTCAGGTAACTAGGATTCCTTGCCGTATGGATAGATCTATTGGTAATTTTATCATTGGATTAATTACAGGACTGATWCTKCTCTCATTGACAGRAGTCAGTCACGCGAAARATTTCTGTTTTGTTAAGGCGGTGACCTATTATGAACAGACCTATTGTGAAGTCTCTGCCAAAGGGTATGGGCGCCACTTACCAGATTTTCTAGATTTTAGAAAGAATGACCCATTAATTCAGGCGCTATTACTTAAAAATCCTGCGCTTCGATCTGGCATTGCCTTGGTTATTCCAAAGAGAAAGTCGAGATCAAGGCCCAAAACTCATTCGCCCCTAAAAGCAGCATATACCTCGAATAAAAACACTGTTCGCAAGCCGTCAACTTGGAGCAGTGAATGTAATCTCAACAAGAAGACGATTACCTGTGCTAATGCTATCTTTAAGCTTACCGGTAACAAAAATAATAATAAGTTAATGAAAGGCGCGTTAAGCAATAAAAACAAAATGGGTTTATCTACGTATCGGCAGAGTTTGGGCAATAGACAAGCCGTTAATACCTATTTAATAGCATCTTATCAACGTTATCTTGAGAAGATGCTTGAGATTGGTTTGGGTGGGGTGACGATGTCGTCTGGAAAGTTTGCTTTTCTATTTCAGGATCTTACGGATAGAGAATTGAGCTTTAGTAAACGCTTTGAAACTATGTACCATCATCTACGGAAAGATAAAGCAAACATCCGGGTTGATGAAAGGATTTCTATTAGTCACGCTATACGCATCGAAAAATGTTTAAATTTGTCCAATGAAATAATTTCTTGTGCTTCAGCGCAAGAAAATTTGCTATTTGTTAAGGTGATATAGAATCAGCGTATTCTAGATTATTTTTTTCTTCTGCCTCCGCTGTGGTTATCTTTATTGCGAATAATGGTGGTTTGGCTGGATTTATTGGAGCGACTAGAGCCTCCGTACTTTGATAGTTTCTTACGTAAGACATCGCGATTGGTGACTTCATAACCTGGCATATTAATACGTTTAATTTTATTCCCGATGAGACGTTCTATGCTGTCTAGAGAACGTTCCTCTTCTCTGCTAACAAATGATATGGCATGTCCTTTAGACCCAGCACGTCCAGTTCGACCGATGCGGTGAACATAATCTTCTGCCAGGTAGGGTAAGTTGTAGTTCACAACATACTCTAAGCCTTGAATGTCTAAGCCTCGTGCAGCGACTTCGGTTGCGATCAATACTTGTATCTTGCCTGATTTAAAGTCTGCTAATGCGCGACGCCGAGCCCCCTGGCTTTTGTCACCGTGGCAAAGCGATGATTTAACCTTATCTTTCTTTAGATTGCGCATCAGCGCGTCGGCTTGGGCTTTGGTGCTGGTAAAGACTAAAACCTGAAACCAATTGTACTCATCAAGTAGCTCGATAAATAAATCCGTCTTGCGTCGCTCCTCGACGGGATAGACTACATGTTCCACGGTGTCGGCGGTGGCGTTTTTCTTTGCCACACTCACCACCTCATGATTGACCAATAGTTTGTTGGCTAATTCATTAACGGCCCTTGAGATGGTGGCGGAAAAAAGTAGCGTTTGACGTTTTTTATTGGTTTTTTGTAAGATAGATCGCACGTCAGTAATAAAGCCCATATCTAACATGCGGTCTGCTTCATCTAACACCACAAACTCTACCTTGGAGAGGTTTACGTTGCACTGAACGATATGTTCCATCAAGCGGCCAGGCGTGGCTATAAGAATGTCGACACCTGCCTTAAGCTTTTTCTCTTGGCTACTCATTTTGACACCGCCATACAACGCCGTGACAGAAATTGGCAAAAATTGCGCGTAAGCCTTAATAGTATTTGCTAATTGCTCGGCCAATTCTCGGGTAGGCGTTAAAATCAGGGCGCGTGCATTTTCAGGTGTTGTCGGTTTTGGGTTGTCAACTATCTGTTGCAGGATCGGCAGGGTGTAGGCGGCTGTTTTTCCCGTTCCGGTTTGAGCATTCGCCAATATGTCTTTGCCGCGCCGCGCCGGTACAATGGCTTGCTGCTGAATGGGAGTCATTTTACTGTAGCCGCACGCATCGAGAGCCTGCAATATCTCTGGTGCTAAGTCTAAAGATGAAAAATTCATGATAAATCCTCGGTGGTTCGGGCTACATTCAAGATAGGACGGCGATTATACCGGATTTCCTCGGTTGTCGTCAGGGTGTAGTGCGTTTTGTAATGTGATAAGTAGTGCGCTAGTAGTGAGAATCTATGATGATAATAGTGCCTCAGTGGTAGTCTTATAAAGGCTGGTTAAGGATTGACTATTTTGGAGAACTAACCGTATTATAGCTTGACAATAAATCGGGTTGTTTTTGAGGAAATATACGATGTCGTTGAAAGATACGGAGGGTATGGACAAACTCAATAAGGCGGTGTTAGCGGCACGACTAAACCGAGTTGAGCGGGGGCAATCTTACCGAGAGCGAGCACTGAAGCTTTATCCTTGGGTCTGTGGTCGTTGTGCGCGGGAGTTTGATCAAAAAAATGTGCGTGAACTTACCGTACACCATAAAGATCATAATCATGATAATAATCCAGCTGATGGCAGTAATTGGGAGCTGTTGTGTGTCTATTGTCATGACGAAGAGCACTCTCGCTATGAAAAGCAAATTTCAGGCGGCGAGCAATTTCTTGATGGCGAAGCTGATCCTCATGCTAGGCAGACCCCATTCTCTAATCTAAGGCAGCAACTGGCAAATAAGAAAGGCAAAAAATAGCAATGTCTCTGTACGTCTATATTATGGTCTTGGACGATTAGGGTATAATTGCGAAATTAACAGCCAGCTAATTTGGTTAGTTAATATTATCAATAAACGCAGGCTTTTGCGTTTTACAAAAGTTGTACTTCTATATGGATTTTTGTTTTTTTCGTGTTGTATGTGTTTTGTTCGCATTGTTGTCACATACGATTGTTACAGCTAGTCCTATGGATCTTAATGTTGACGAATCGACCTCGAACGTAACGTTGGAGCCATATTTGTCCTATTTTGAAGACGCATCTTCAGCGCTAACACTTAATGATGTTGTGCTCAGAGAAGGGGGCTGGCAGCAGGTAGGCAACAAGGTGCCTAACCTTGGATTTTCAAATTCAACGTATTGGTTTCGGGTCAGTTTTAACAATACCAGTGATAGGGTTACAGAAAAATTTCTCGAGCTGACCTACCCGATGCTCAACGAAGTGCATGCTTTTCAAATAGTGGATGGATCGGTCGTTCATGATCTTAAGCTTGGATATTCGGTGCCTTTTTCTAATCGTCCCATTGAAAGCCGACATTTGGTTTTTCCAATTCAGATGCCACCCAACAAATTAACCACATTGTATTTTAAGGTTGATAGTGAAAATACCGTTTTATTTCCTTTGATATTGTGGGAAGAACGAGAGTTTTGGGCCAATGATCAGATTATGATGTCCTATCAGGCGCTGTATTTTGGCTTGATTGGCGCGATGATTTTGTACAATATTTTTATAGCTTGGGGTACCAAACAAAAAATATACTATTTGTATGTGTTCTTTATCGCTTCACTTGCGTTGATCCAAGCTATAAATCAAGGTGTCGCGTATCAATTTATCTGGCGCCATTATCCTGTTATCAATAATCTGAGCTTTGCGGTGGTCGTGCCATTAGCCAGCGTGGTTACGGTGTTTTTTATTAATGAAATACTGCAGGTCAAAAAAAACTTGCCTTTTCATTATTTCATACTGAAAATATCCATGGCGATTACTGCCWTGTTAGTAKTTACCCCATTTTTTATTCCCTACCATATATCAATGCAGTGTACAGCTGCGATGGTGGTTATCCAGTCTTTGATTGTCTCGTGGATTTGTTTTTCGCGGTGGCGTCGAGCCGAAGCAGAAGCGAGAGTGTTTGTGATCGCATGGCTGTTTTTAACCTTGGGTACTATTGTGTTTCCCCTAGGGCGATTTGGTGTTCTCGAATACAATGTGCTTTCCGAGTATGCGCTGCAATTTGGCTCTGCAGCAGAGATAATGTTGTTGTCGCTGGTATTAGTAATGCGAATTAATCGTTTGCGGCAAGAAAACGTTAGCGCAAAACTCGAGTCGCAAGAAGTAATGCTCAGGTCTCGGGCAGAAATGGAAGAAGGGAAAGCACGAAGTCAATTTTTAGCYATGATGAGCCATGAGATACGTACTCCAATGAATGGYGTGCTTGGACTTGTTGATGTGTTAAAAGAAACGTCCTTAGATAAAAAACAAACTCAGCTGATTGGCGTTATCCAAAATTCCGGTGAAATGTTGTTGAATATTATTAGTGATATTCTTGATTTCTCGAAAGCAGATGCAGATAGCCTAAAGTTGGAGGCGCTACCTGTGAGTATCGAGCAGGTCATCGATGAATGTGTGGCGGTATATGCTGGAGTAGCAAAACAAAARAGYGTGCTACTGATTTCACATCACGATGGAAATGTGCCGAATCTTATTGAATGTGATCCCATTCGGCTTAAGCAGGTGATAAGCAACTTGCTCGCAAATGCATTTAAATTTACTAAATCCGGCCATGTATTTCTTTCAAGCAAAATTATCGATAGATTCGATGGTAAGCGAATTCGTTTTGAAATTGAAGATTCTGGTATTGGTCTTTCTATGACACAACAGGAGAAATTGTTCACTCCCTTTACTCAAGCCAATCGCTCCATTACTAGGGAGTTTGGTGGCACGGGATTAGGGCTGGCAATAAGCAAGAAAATAGTGAATCTTATGGGAGGTGAGATTGGTGTCTATAGTGAAGAAGGGTGCGGCGCTACTTTTTGGTTTGATATGCCGMTAGAAGGTGAAGRWTTTGTGGAGGTGGATTTACCGAAGCATTTATCAGTTAGTCATAGCAAAGTCATGGTGTGCTCGGACTATTCCCCACTAATCGATATCTGTGAACGGGTATTCAGCCGCAATAACGTAGAAGTAATAAGTATAGGTTTGCCGCTGTCGATACAAGAAGATGTTGCTATTCTGTCGGACGATGATGTTGGCATCGTGTATATTGCGGAAAAAGGTCAGTTGATGGAGTCACTAGTCTCTTCAGCTCAGTCAGCCTGCACTAATACCATAAACGGATATTATCTTATTGCAGGTGCAGCAGAAAATACTACTTCGTTGGATATAAAAAGTTTTTCCGACTTAAAAACATCGATTGAGCTGCATAAATTGATTGCTGATTATCAGGATATTGCAGTCGAGGAAAAAGATAAATACGCCAGCCATGATTTACCCGCTGAAGTGAAAAACTTAAAGGTGCTGGTTGCAGAAGATAACACGATTAATCAAATGGTGATAAAGGGCATTCTTTCATCCATGGTCTCTGATATTGAAATCGTTAATAATGGGCGCGAGGCCGTAGATAAAATCATCCAAGATAAAGGATATTATGATCTTGTGTTTATGGATTGTGAAATGCCAGTGATGGATGGTTATGAAGCGGTAATAAACATTAGAGAAGCTGAGCGGGCCGAAAACCTACCACCGTTAAAAGTCGTGGCATTAACAGCACACGCGCTTGATGAGTATCGTAAAAAAGCCTTTGATTCCGGCATGGATGACCACCTTACTAAACCCATCAATAGAAAGTACATGCAAGCATTTTTTCATAAGCATTACGGTTGATCCGATGGCAACGTTAGCAATGAAGCTGTGGTTAAACTTGACTGATTTTGGTACACTAGCGGGCTTACGAATAACTAATTTGTTTAGTTGGATTGTTGAGGTGAATATCTCGCAGCTAGCTATCAATACCAAAAGATGCAGAATGCAGCAATTTACAATAGTAGTATCTTAATATGGAATTTCGATGCCGTAGTGTGGTATGCAGTTTTTTATGCCTTTTGATCGTATTGCTATCACAGGCTGTGGCAGTGGCTAGTCCAGTGGCTATGGATATCGATAAGTCGACGTCCAATGTGTCGTTGGGATTACACCTTTCATATTTTGAAGATGCCTCAAAGAAATTTATTTTGGAAGATGTTGTTTCAGGACAGCACAGTTGGATTAGCGTTACCGACAATGTCCCAAATTTTGGTTTTAATAACTCCATATTTTGGTTTCGAGTTGTTCTTCATAATGCTGCTGATGAGCATATCGAGAAATTGCTAGAAATACCCTATTCACTGTTGGACGAAGTGCGTGGCTATCAATTGCTCGACGGTTTAGTAACAAAAGAGCATGTTATGGGCCATAGTGTACCTTTCGGCAGTCGCCCGATAGAACATAGAAATTTAATTTTTCCGGTACACTTGCCAGCGAATAAATCGGTGACGGTATATTTTCGTGTGAGAGGTGAGTCAACTGTACTTTTCCCTCTTACCTTATGGGAAGAACGAGATTTTTGGCAGAACGAACAGTTGTTATTATTGTGCCAAGCTCTATTTTTCGGTTTGATGGGGGTGATGATTATCTATAATGCCCTTATCGCCTGGGGTACAAAAGATAAAGTATACCTGTTGTACGTTTGCCTTATATCTATGACAACGATGTTTCAGGCTATCTATCGTGGATTTGCGTTTCAATTTATTTGGCCAAATTTTCCTAGTCTGAATGCCCAAATCATGGCAGTTATTATTCCACTGGCCTGCATGTTGGCCGGTCTTTTTTCTATAGAAATATTGAAACTCAAGAAGTCTTTTCGTGGCGCATATTTTGCGATTAGGGTTTTTATAATTTTGTCTTTAGTGCATATACTCTTGGCGTTGATTTTCCCCTATACCCTGATAATACAGAGCTCAGTATTACTTCAGTTTGTTCAAGCTTTCTTTATTTTTTATGTGTGTATTGTCCATTGGCGTAGTGCAGAGAGTGAAGCTAGGGTGTTTTTCATTGCGTGGATTGTATTTCTTTCTGGCTGCATTATTATGCCGCTAATGAGTTTTGGTATCATTCCCTATGTTCAATTTATAGATAGCCTGTTTCAAATTGGTTCAGCTATAGAGGTGATTTTGTTGTCACTTATCTTGGTTTTGCGGGTTAATCGTTTGCGGCGGGAGCATGCCAGTTCACAGCTTGAATCTCAGGAGATAAAACTTAAAGCTTGTGTGGAAATGGAAGAAGGGAAAGCTCGTAGTCAATTTTTAGCCATGATGAGTCATGAAATACGAACTCCGATGAATGGTGTGTTGGGCCTGGTTGATGTATTAAAGGAAACGTCGCTAGATGTTAAGCAGAAACAATTGGTGGGTGTTATCCAAAACTCTGGCGAAATGTTACTGAATATCATCAATGATATCTTGGATTTCTCTAAGGCAGATGCCGATAGTTTACGGTTAGAATCGTTGCCAGTAGATCTGGAGCAAGTAATCGATGAATGCGTGGCGGTATATGCGGAGATGGCCAAGCAAAAGGGGATATTGTTAGTCTCCCATCATGATCGCTGTATACCGAATATTATAGAATGTGATCCAGTTCGATTAAAGCAAGTGCTAAATAACTTGCTTTCAAATGCTTTCAAGTTCACTAAGTCTGGCCATATATTTTTAAGTGCTAGAATTGTTGATCAGTTAGATGGAGTTCGAGTACGATTTGAAATAGAAGATACTGGCATTGGTTTGTCCATGCCACAACAAGAAAAACTGTTTACGCCTTTTTCCCAAGCGAATCGTTCGATTGCCAGAGAATATGGAGGCACGGGTCTGGGATTAGCGATAAGTAAAAAAATTGTGGGCCTTCTTGGTGGGGATATTGGTGTCAATAGTCAGCAAGGGCTTGGTGCTACTTTTTGGTTCGATATACCGATTGACCGTGACGATGTCATTACGTTGGTGCCGACTGAACACCAAAATATTATTGTTTGTAGCGATTATGACCCTCTAATTGAAATATGTAGGCGTGTCTTGAGTAATGAAGACGTCACTGTGAATCAAGTGTTTCTACCTTTATCAGTAAATGAGGGCGTAGCATTGCCCTCAGGCAATGATATCGTATTGCTGTATATATCTGGTTTAGCAGGATCCTTGCAGGATCTATTGCCAAGTGTACAAGCGTTAAGTGTCAATAGTGAGAAAAACTATTACTTTAAAATGGGAGTGTTGAATGGAGAAAGACACCTGGTTGATGAAAAAAATGATATTGTTGATGCACCCATCGAACTCCATAAAATTGTTGTTGAACGGTATCAGATTGATAAAGATAAAACTGATAAAACGCTCGAAGAATTTCTGCCTGCAAGAGTGAAAGGATTAAAAGTTTTAATCGCGGAAGATAATGCCATTAATCAAATGGTGATAAGGGGTATTATTTCTTCAATGGTGTCTGAAGTCAAAATGGTCAATAACGGGCTTGAAGCCGTAGAGATAATTTCGAAAGATAGTGGTTATTTTGATTTAGTGTTAATGGATTGTGAAATGCCAATAATGGATGGTTTTGAAGCGGTAAAGAGTATTAGGCAATCAGAAAACACCTATAATCTACCGCCGTTAAAAATCGTCGCATTAACCGCCCATGCGTTAGCGGAATATCGGGAAAAAGCCTTTGATTCTGGCATGGACGATCACTTAACTAAACCCGTTAGCAGAAGGTATATGCAAGACTTTTTCCGTAAGCATTACGGTTAATAATCATTGTCAATAAACGTAGAATTTAGCGTATTACATTAATAGAGTTTACATATGGGGTTCCGGTACTTTTTTATCGTATGTCTTTTGATAGGGTTTCTGCCACATGCGGTAGCTAGCCCTGTAGATCTTAATGTCGATCTATCAACCTCCAACATAATGCTGGGGCCGCACTTGTCTTATTTTGAAGATGCTTCTTCAATACTGGATTTACAAGATGTTTTTCAAAGAGACGAGAGCGAAGATTGGCAGCGCATTGATGATGAGGTCGTAAGTCTAGGTTTATCAAATTCTGTATTCTGGTTTCGAATAGTATTAAGCAATGTCAGYGCTCAGCCTGCGGAAAAATTGCTCGAAGTGCCTTACCCTATGTTAAACGAAGTGCATAGTTTTCAATTAGTCGATGGGGTGGTAATACAAGAGCATATTTTGGGTAACGAGATCCCTTTTTCAAATAGACCCATTAATCACAGAAACCTTATTTTTCCAATAGTTATCCCGCCTAATAAGACAATGGAGATATATTTTCGGGTTAAAAGTGATTRCTCGATATTTTTTCCTATAACGTTGTGGGAAGTGCATGACTTCTTGGAACATGACCAAGTTTTCTTAATGCTTCAGGCGCTATTTTTTGGCTTGTTAGCCGCGATAGTAATTTATAATGTTTTTGTTGCTTGGGGGACAAAAGAAAAAGCTTATCTTCTGTATGTGTGCCTTGTACTCTCCATAATGTTTGGTCAAGCCATATTTCACGGGCTGGCTTACCAATTTATATGGCGAAATTTTACTGACTGGAATTCGATAAGTTTGACAGTGACACTAGCGGTTGGGAATGTTTTTGTGGGTCTTTTTGTTGGTGAGATGTTGCAGATTAAGAAATCACTGCCTTGGGCCTATCTATTATTGAAAGTTTTTATTGGGTGGTCTGTATTGGTGGCACTGATGGTGTTTTTTCTTCCTAATTATTTGATAATAATGATACTGGGCGTCTCTAATTTCTTTCAGGCCTGTGCTGTACTAGTAATATTTTTCGCTTGTTGGGCGCGTGCTGAAAGTGAGGTTAAAGTATTTATTATTGCCTGGCTTGGTTATCTTGGTGGTTCTATATTAATGGCACTTAATAAATTCAATGTTATACCTTATAACGTAATTACTGAAAATGCGCTGCAAATTGGTTCGGCATTAGAGGCCATATTATTGTCCTTCGTGCTGACGATTCGGATTAATAGTTTGCGAAAGGAAACTGTTAATGCAAAATTAGAGTCCAAGGAAATGCGGCGCAGAGTTCTCAAAGAGAAGGAAGAGGGGCGGGCAAGGGTTCAGTTCTTAGCGATGATGAGTCATGAGATTCGCACACCAATGAACGGTGTGTTGGGTCTCGTTGATGTATTAAAAGAAACATCGCTAGATGTAAAACAACAACGGTTAGTAGGAGTGATACAAACTTCCGGTGAAATGCTATTGAATGTTATTAACGATATTCTTGATTTTTCTAAGGCGGATGCCAATAGTTTGCAATTAGAATTATTGCCTGTGGATACGGCTCAGCTACTTGATGAGTGCATGGCTGTCTATGGGGGAGTAGCTAAACAAAAAGGTTTGTTGCTAACACTGCATCATGACAAGCGTATACCAGAGCTCATTGAAAGTGATTCAGTTCGTCTTAAGCAAGTATTAAGCAATTTACTGGCAAACGCGATTAAATTCACCAAGTCTGGACATGTATGTTTACGTACAACGATGAGTGGTGAAAATGAAGCAACACGGATACTGTTTGAGGTTGAAGACTCTGGGATTGGTTTGTCTGTTGATCAGCAAGAAAATCTATTCGTCCCTTTTTCCCAAGCTGATAGATCCATCACCAGGGAGTTTGGTGGGACGGGGCTTGGATTGGCAATCAGCAAAAAAATAGTGGATTTGTTGGGTGGAGATATTGGCGTTAGCAGTGAGGTAGGTGTTGGTTCTACCTTTTGGTTTGACATGCCTATATCTAGCGCTGTTAACGAGTTAACCGAACCCAATATAATTATTGATAGAAAAATAAGTGTAGAGGAGGGCACAGAGTTGCTGCCCACTAGAGTGAGAGGATTAAAAGTGCTTATCGCGGAAGACAATACCATTAATCAAATGGTGATAAAGGGAATTGTTTCTCCTATGGTGTCCGAAGTTAAAATAGTGAATAACGGACTCGAAGCAGTAGAGGCGATTTCGAAAGATCGTAGCTATTTCGACTTGGTCTTAATGGATTGTGAGATGCCAATAATGGATGGTTTTGAAGCAGTTAAGAATATTAGAGAATCAGAAAGAACCCATGGTCAAAGCCCGCTAAAAATTGTGGCTTTAACTGCTCACGCGTTAGCCGAATATCGAGAAAAAGCCTTTGCATCTGGAATGGACGATCATCTAACCAAGCCGGTTAATAAAAGGTACCTGCAAGAGTTTTTCCGTAAACATTACAGTTGAAGGATAAAAGAATGCACCCACCGCTAAATGACGTTAGAATCTGCCTTTGTGAATGAAATTACATAGCAGTATCATAGCATTATCGCTAACGGTTGACGTGTCTCGTTAAATTTGGCGGTGGGTATTTGGGGTAGGTATGGCAAAGAAGTTTTATGTAGTATGGGCGGGTCGAGAACCGGGTATTTTCACGGATTGGGCATCATGTAAACGCTCGGTGGATAAATTTGCCGGAGCCCGTTACAAGTCGTTTCCTACCCGGTCCGAGGCAGAGGCTGCCTTTGGTAGTGGCGGTGCCAGTAGCGGTGGACGACCAGCGTTGCGAAAAAAGGCCACCGCTGCGGGTGCTGCAGAAAAGGCGGCAACTTCCCATCCGATGGGGGTTAGCGAAGTAGAAATATTTTGTGATGGTGGTTGTGACCCAAACCCTGGTAGAGCAGGTTCTGGCAGTGCGGTATATCGACAGGGGAAGTTAGTCGAGTTGTGGTTTGGTTTATATAATTCGAATGGCACTAACAACACCGCTGAGTTGAATGCGCTGCATCAATCACTGTTAATTGCCGAGAAGTCGATCGCGGACGGTAAATCTACCGCTATCTTTTGTGATTCAATGTATTCGATCAATTGTATTAGTGTATGGGCATACGGTTGGAAAAAAAAGGCTTGGAAGAGGCCCAGTGGTGAAATTAAGAATCTAGAAATGATCAAAGAAATACATGCTTTATATGATTCCATTAAGTCGGGTTTGCATTTGTCCCATGTGAAAGCCCACGCAGGTATCGAAGGCAATGAATTGGCCGATAGAATGACCATGATTGCCGTAGATCTACAAGAGAAGGCCTTTATCCAATATGATGATGCAATGGACATAAAGTCATTGCTAGGTTTGCGGGCGGGATAGGCTTGAGTAAAAGGAAGGGTAATCCCAATTATTTCTCCGGTTATTCATCAGACTTGACCGACAAAGTGCAAGTCATGATAGCCGAGGGAAAACTTGCGGAATATCTTTATAAGAAATACCCCGATAGTCATCAGATATCGAATTCTAAGGCGCTTTATAGTTATACGCATTCACTGAAAAAGGAATTTCTGCGACAATCCGCGCCTTTGAGTAAGGTGATATACGACGACAAGATTGATGTGATACATAATGCACTGGGTCTGCATACGTTTATCTCGCGCGTTCAGGGTTCTAAACTTAAGGCTAAGAAAGAAATTCGCATAGCTACTGTGTTTAAGCAGGCGCCAGAGCCGTTCCTGCGAATGATTGTTGTTCATGAGCTTGCACATATACGTGAAAAAGAACATAACAAAGCGTTTTACCAGTTATGTCAGCATATGGAGCCCGATTACCATCAGTTGGAGTTTGACTTGCGAGTGTATCTCACTTATTTAGACTCGCAGGGAAACAAAACATAATTATGGGCATATCGAAATACCCTTCAAAGACGCATTTGCCACATCCTAACCCTGGTTTTTCTACTGTTTTTGAATATTTGATAGAAAAGTTTTCTGCCATCGAAGTGGATGTGTGGCGCTCTAGAATAACTGATGGTAAAGTGCATTGGCTTAATGGTGAGTTGATTGGGTTGGATACAGTATATCGTTCCCAGCAGTGTGTATGTTATTACAGAGAGGTCGAGCGCGAGCCCGTGATTCCATTCCAAGAAAGTATCGTATTTCAGAATGAACATATTTTGGTGGCAGATAAACCGCATTTTTTACCGGTAACTCCCGGAGGGAAATATGTCGATGAGTGTCTGCAAAACCGACTGCGTAAAAAGACCGGTATCGATTCCCTACAAGCGTTGCATCGATTAGATAGAGAAACCGCAGGTTTGGTTTTGTTTTCAAAGAAAGAGAAATCACGGCCACAATATCATGAGCTGTTTGCGCAGAGGAAAATACAAAAGACCTATAGTGCAATTGCTGAGATAAAAGCAGGAGACGAGTTGGTTGGGCAGGAATGGTGTGTCAAAAATCGCATTGTTGAATCGAATCCGAAGTTTTTAATGCAAATAGTTGACGGCGAAATTAATTCCCATTCAATTATTCGTTGCGTGTCTCAAGACGGAACTCGGGCCTTATTTGAATTGCTTCCGGTTACCGGTAAAACACACCAGTTGCGATTGCATATGCAATCACTGGGTTGGCCGATTTTAAATGATAAATTTTATCCACAGCTTCTAGCAGAAACAGCAGATAAATTTTCTTCGCCTTTGCAATTGCTTGCTAAAGAACTTCAGTTTGTTGACCCGATAACCCAA
>NVVG01000026.1 GCA_002402125.1 Moraxellaceae bacterium | reverse complement strand
GTTTCTATGCTTCCATATCGTGACTGGAATTATCCATTTGAAGGAATGCTCTATGGTTCGATAATGGGGTTTGCTTATGTGCTTGCAGAGCTACCTAATAGCCTCATTAAACGTCGTTTAGATATTCAACCTGGCACCAACAGCAGCGGGCTTAAGGGCGCAATATTTCTGCTGGTTGACCAAGCAGATTCTGTTTTTGGGTGTGTCTTGTTTATGCCTATTTTCTTCACCCCATCGCTCATTGATTCTGTAGGCATTGTAGTGCTAGCGACCTGTCTACACTTAGTGGTTAATTTTCTTTTGTATTTTGTGGGTTTAAAGAATCAACCAGCATAGGGCGACGCTCATGTTTATTGGGATGATAAATGCTCCGTCAATAATCTCCTTTTTAGGGTTGATTGTGTCTTTGATGGGGGCAATGCTTACACTTGATTATGTGGCTCATATATGAACCACAATATCAGATTGTACAATCGCGCAACGGGATCGTTTGAATCAGAGGTAGTATTTGAGCAACGATTTATGGATGTTGTATATGGGACAAGGTTTGGCCGTTTTTTGGAAAGGCATGTTATCTCTAAACCCCTTTTCTCGATGATTTACGGCGTTATCCAGAGCTTGCCTAGCTCGAAGAAAAAAATACGAGAATTTGTTGATTCACATGACGTTGATGACAGCGAGTTTGAAAAAAGCATCACTGAATTTTCATCGTTTAACGATTTTTTTACCCGTAAACTGGTTCCAGAAGCGCGTCCTATCAACCAAAACCCCAAAAATCTAATTTCACCTTGTGACGGGCGTTTACTGAAATATAGCATCAGAAAATCTTCTATTATTCCGGTGAAAGGCATACCCTTTACTGTAGAGGAACTCCTAGGTAACAGTACACTGGCTGAGCAATATCATGATGGGCAGTGCCTGGTTTTTCGTTTAGCCCCTGCAGACTATCATCGTTTTTGCTTTATTGATAATGGAACAAAAAGTGCGGTGCAGCGGACTAGTGGACTATTACATTCAGTGAGTCCACTGTCTTTGACACAAATGGTTCCGGCATTAACCGAGAATGTTCGAGAAATGACGGTGTTGAATACCCAAAATTTTGGTGATGTCATCCATATCGATGTAGGAGCGTTGGTGGTTGGGAAAATTGTCCAGCATGAACGTGATTCCGTTGCGGTGACGAGAGGGCAGGAAAAAGGTTATTTCAAATTTGGCGGTTCTACTATTATTATATTGTTAAAAGCAGGATGTGTTGAGTTGGATGCCGATATTGTAGAAAACAGTGAAAAAGGTATTGAGTCGATTGTGAAAATGGGCGAGGTTATCGGCTCATCGTCAGGTTGATATACCGTAAAGTCTGATAAAATTGGACTATTAATATTTCCTATTCATCACGGGTTAACACTTCTAGCAACTCGATTTCAAAGGTAAGGTCGGAATTGGGTGGGATATGTGAGCCCATTTTTCGCTCTCCGTAAGCAAGGTGTGCGGGTACAAATAACTTACGCTTACCGCCTACTTTCATACCCATTAAGCCTTGATCCCAGCCTTTTATCATTCGGCCTGTGCCAATAACACATTGAAATGCCTTACCTCGATTGTAAGAAGAATCAAATTGGGTACCGTCTTGTAGATAACCCCGATATTGAGTGGTTATCAACGCACCTTTAACAGCTTCTTTACCTTCGCCCAGAACCAATTCAGTCACTTGTAATTCAGTCATGTTTTTATCTCATGGAAAGGCCCAACGATAGGACATCTTCCGATTCCTCAATGTCGTAATGAGGAAATATTAACATCAACAGTAAATCTAGGCTATTAAACAATAGCGGCATTTTTTTATGGCTCGCCAGCTAAGATATGTTGTATGCAATTATAATGACCAAGAAAATGAAGGCAGCGCTAATACACCAGTGTTTGAGTTTTGTCTTTTTTTGCCTTTCTAGTTGTTTTTGCTGTTCTCTCGCTATAATCATATCGCCTTGGGTAAATTGGTATTGTTCACTCAAGGGGCGATCATCAAGAGGGCGGCGGTGTCTGCTATTCATAAAGGCATTTTGCGGTTATTAAGAAGAGTGCAGGATTCACTATATTCCAGGTTTTCGTACAGTTCAACCTATTGTCAGTGCTCAGTAAGACCAATGTGGTATCTGTGGCCCTATGTTTTTCGAGTAAAATGCATCGTAACCCTTAATAACGCCTTGAATACATATTCGCTATAGCCAGCTCAAAAGCATCCTCCGCTTCTGATTCTCTGGTGCTTTTTGCCATGCTCTTGTTTTCTATCTCATTATCTTCGCATTTATTCCATAAAATATTCGTTGCGGATTTGAATGAATCAATAATCTCAATGTAGGTATTTTCTGGTGACAATAGCGAGTTAAGAAAGCTCATCGATATCGATAAGATGATCCCCAATATGGATGTCGTGAGTGCAAATGATATTTTTATAAGAAAGCTATCAATTACAACCTTACTAGCCATAGCATTCGTAATATCCATACCGGTAAGCTCTGGAAGCGCCTTCATAATACCGAGAAAAGTTCCGAAAATCCCCGCTACAATAAAAATACCTGGCATTATATTGAGAATCTCGTTAGTTCTGCTTATTGACGCCATACCAAACATACGATTGAAAACTGGATTTGACGAAAATATATTATTTGATATTTCATGAAAATTGGGCAACTGAACTGAATCCTTTCGTAGATACCTTACGTGCTTCAAAAAATCATCAATCAATACAATAATGCCGTCTTGTATTAAGAAAGCTCTATCTCCAATGGTCATTACATGATCTTTATTCCGGCGTTTGTATTTTGCCCTTAATTCAAAGCTTTCAAAGTACGTTCTGGCTAGAAATCTTTTGACTAAGTCATAGAATGATCCTTTTATCTCCGGGTTATGCCAAATATCCTGATAAACACGTTTACAAAACTCTTCGACAAATCGTTTTTGGCGGCGAACTATAACGGAAATAAAAATTCTAGAAATTACTGATATCACAAATGCAAAAAGCAAGAATGGCATAAGGTAGTTCGTCGCATATTGTACGATATAATTGATGGCATCTACTATTGTTGAATTCATTAGATCAAGCCTTTGTCAGAGAGTCCAAACTTTATGATTACGCGCTGGGATTTTAAGCAATCATATTGCCCGCAAAACTGGTCGATTGATAAATTCCCCGTATCCTTCGGGTCTACTTCCGCAGAAAAAAAACTCCTACCCGCAACATTTATTAGATGCACCATTTTTTCTTGATACTTAAACTTCATAATGTTGGTGTCAAATACATATTCAAATATAGCTCGAGCTCTTCTATAACTAAGATCCAAGTTATAATTAACCGCGATTCTGTTTTTTTCCGATAGAATCGTCGGATCTATAGGCTTTCCTGCATAGGTTGGTGAGGCAAATCCTATAATTTCTACTGAAGATATCAACGGGGATAGCATAGCGCTTCCAAATAAACTTTGCGCATAAATGGGGATGGCTTTACGAACAGTTTGCTTCATTCCTGGCTTTAATTGGTGGCTATCTGTTTCAAAGTAATTGTCACCAAAATCCAAATACACATCACCTGTATTACCATTCACGTCTGCTACAATCCCATTATCATTAAAAAAATCCTTGATTCGTTTTGCAATATCCTTGCGCCGATCCTCCATTGCTAGCGCTTTGGCTAAGTCAAGAGATCTATCGGCCAGGTCGCCTTTTGTTTTGTTGAGAATGTTCTCAGTGTCTAGCAAATCCTTGTTGACTTTATCCAGGTCCGAGTTTAGCTTTGCTAGTTTGTCGCGATTCTTGTCATAAAGTGACGCTAATTCCTTTTGATTCTCGGCATGCTTTCCCTTTAATCTTTTGAGTTTTGCATTCATGGCTTTGCTAGCGTCTGCATAAGATGCTTTTAGATCACTCTTTTCGGCTTCCTTTCTAGCGAGATTGTTTTCTAATGAGGACAGCCTTTCTAGATTATCACTATCTTTTTCTTGGAGGTTTTGTATTTCTCTTCTAAGATTTCTGGTATCCGCAGCGTAGGCATACTCTAGATCGCTATTTTCGTTGGCTTCCTTTAGTAATTTATCCTCTAGAGAGGCCAGATTGCTCATGCTTTTGTCGTGTCTTTCTTTCAGCGCATAAAACTTGACCTTAAGATTGCTGGCCTCATCAGCGTGCACTTCTTTTAGCGCGTCCATTTCGTATGCTTCTTGGAGTAGCTTGCTTTCTAGTGTTGCAAGATTCTGTTGGCTGTCGTGATATCTGTCTGCTAAGCCTCGAGATTCTTCTCTCAGATTCCTCTTTTCTCTAGAATGAGTGTTTCTCAATGAGTTCATTTCAAATTCTTCGTTCCTCAACTGATTCTCTAGTAATACCAACTTCTCCTGCCCCTCTACTAAACGGCCTTTTGATTTTTGGAGTTCTCGTTGTAATTTGCTTGTTAATTGCTCGTGATCGCTCTTAAGCGCCGTCTTTTCAGAGATTTCTGATTTCAGAGCGTCCTCTAGCAATGCGATACTAACTTTATACTCTTTACTTTTTATTTTGAGGTCTCTGTGTTGCTTTTTGAGGTGCTGTTTTTCTTTGGAGCGCGTATTCTTTAGGGATGAAATCTCGTCCTTTTCCAACGCTAAACGGTCGGCCAATAGGAACAGTTCTGTTTTTTGTCGATTCACTTCTTCTAATAATTCTTTACTTCGAATTTTTTCTGCCGTAATTTTTCTTGAGGCATTGGATTTTGCAATCACATTGGCATTCATCATTGTTACCAACATTTTCTGGTAATTATTCAATGATGTCTCGCGAATCCGTGTTTCAGTGATCTCTTTGGTTAAGCGTTCTTTGTTTTCAGACGCCTCATTTTCCAATAAAGAAATATGGTTTAAAATATCTTGATATGTATTGTGTTCTTGATTATTAGCTTCTTCTAGGTATTGATTCTTTATTGATTCATAACGTTCTATTTGTAACTTGGTTTCTTCGACATTTGCATGAGCCGTAACTGAGACCATTCCTGCTCGTAAGCTTGCCACCATGTACATTAGTAGAAAGATAAATGCGAGCACCATAAATAGGTCGCTGTACGCTGCCCATTGCGTACCGCCGGATTGCTTTTTATCGCGGATAGCGTTGTAATCAAAGCTCACTCGAGCCTCCTTCCTTGTTGTTAGGTGTGCCTTAGCAATGATAATTTTAATTACTAAGTAACGATCAGGCATATTTTGGGCCAATTGATATTTGTGTTGAGTATCAAGTAGCTATGCCTTATAAGAAAACGCTATTGTAATAAACCTCGACAGAACGTTAAGGGTAAAGTCCACTTATAGATTTTAAGTTAGATCCAAACTGCTGAATTGCGGGGGCTACCTATTTGTTCTCGTGTGATTTTGTTGTGTAAGAAAAATCGACAGCTGTGGACCCTGGTAATGTAGATGGGGTGGTCTATGGCTTTTTAAGCGTTAGTACTAAGAACGGTAGATCGGTCGGTGATTTTATACTGATAAAGYAGACGRTTTCTARTTGACGCGAATATTGTCAAGCGAAAAGTGCTTAGGTGCTCGATTACCATCTAAGAAAAATACGAGTTTCTTCATATGGGCTAAATCAACTATTCGTTTGTTAGGTGTTTTTATATGTTGGATATTAACGCAGTATCCATTCCATTGGGTATTAATATCTATCGATTGAGTGTTGCTCGTTTGGCTGTTCGACGATAATTGGTCATCAAATCGTATGTACAATTTAGTGAGGGGTAATGCTCCCATGGCGTCAAAACACAACGCGCTGTAATTAGTCCAATTTTGTTTGATTATTCTTAATTCAAACCCCGKCCATCGTTGGTCTTGKTTGGTAAAACGCAAGTAATGACCGCCACTGGGGTTACTACCATCATATAAATGTCGCGAAATTTCATTCCGTGATAACTGAACAATAATGTCGTGATCATTTGATTCGAAATTAGCAAGGACAGGRAATAGTTGATGTATTTTGTAGGCTCGCCAAGTAGCTTCTACTCCYGGTTGAAAGAGCCATAACATACCYCCGACGACGAGCGGTACTATGATAACGTTAGTGAGTTTTAATGAGTTGTTTTTGCCGAGGACCCATAACCAGGCCAGTAGCACCCCTAAAACGCTGGTGATCAAATCATTCCAACTTGCGGTTCGACCCACATAGGGTTGAAYTAATTCTATGGCGCCAAASATAAGGCTAGAGAGCACTAATAGAATATGAACCTTATGTTTGTRGTTAGGGAGTASTAAATAGMWAAYTAYAAATARGATAAAACCTGCGGGGAAATGCATCGCATTCATTATTTTACTAAATATGTAGGGGTATCGAAAATATGAAGTTGGCAAAAGCGCGCAGGMAAACAAGACCAATACAATAAWGATTGATAGTAATATGGGTAAAATRTTCCGTGTTATAGTTGCCTGCCCAACCAAAATGGGGATCCTCTATCGGGGTGTKWGCCTTTAGGTGACAAAATCAACCTGGACTATATCATATAGGTTTCACATAAAAGCCGCTCWTYGGTGGCTAAGTGTAGATTTGATTTATTACCGTTAGTCATATTAGTATTACCTATTGATCAAAATGATGTATACCGTCCATCTGCCTATAAAAATAATAAAAAGGTTTAGTATGTGGAATAAAATAACAAAGCCAGCCAGAAGCATGATTCTCTCGGTAACAGTCATCGTGTTATCGACATTAACAGTCGGCTGCGCAGAAAAAATAGAGCCAATAGCCGTGACGGATTCAGGGTTACCGCTGGGTATGCTGTGTGACGGCTCAACAGAGTCTTTTTATGACGAAACTATCTTTGAACGGATGGATTGTGGCGACCCTGACGCAGGGTTATCATTGCCGAAACGTAGATTAGAATCAGAACCCCGTATCCCTAGCCCCTATGAGGCTTCTCGCTGCCAGCTGTCATTAGTGTTACAAGCCCCAGAGCAACGATTTGAGTGCGCAGAAACTGAATTTTGGCACGCATACTCCGATGGTCGCTTGGCACCCCGTAACAGCACGCTTAAGTATATTTCTGAAGCGATTGAACTTAGTGAGTCTGTAGGGGATAACACCGCGGAATTTGTCGTCAAGCTTTCACGCCTCTATCAGTTAAGGGGCATGTTCTACATGGCGCTGGGAATTGAAAATGGCCAATGGTTATACTTGGTATTTTCCAATCTCTACGCACAGAAAGATTTTGCTCGGGTCGAAGAACTAGAGCCCGGTAATTTTGTTGCAAGTTCTTTCGACATTACCCTAAAAATAGCCAATGCGCAGGTAGCAGGTAAGCATGAGCTTGCATTGGCCTATGGTTTGGAAAGCTTGCATGTATCCTTAACTGCAGGAGATCCGGATGTTATAGAGCCAGTAAATGTGGGAACGGCATTTGCGGTAACGGGCGTTACAATGAATTACCCATTAAATACAGGTCTACCTCAGGCTACCTTGGATGCGATGTTAGAAATAGGCTGTATTGATGAAGTGGCGTTTTGCAGTCAAAACACCTTACACGCGCCATTCGCTCGCCCCGGGTTGGAATATCACTTAGCATCCATTTATGCCCGCTTGGGGCTCAGGAATGAATATATAGCTCAACTGGAGGTTGTTGCGGAACAAGATAGGTACGACGATTGGGCATGGAAAGCTATGGTTGAGGCGCAACGAGCGGATCCAGACCGATTATTAGAAAAATATGCGTCATATGGTGATGACCAATATTCAGATAGTTATGCTCAAATGAATAATGGCTGCGTAATGTGTCATGGGCGAATTTGATTAGGGATACTATGTTTACCCCTTTATGTTAACGCAATATATGACTATATCGTCTGATTTGTAGTAGTTGTGTTTCAAGCGTGAGACCACCCTTGCTTTCCCTTTCTGGTTAAATTATGATCTATTTCAAAGATTTGTAGCATGATTTTACTTTATGTCGAAGGCCGAACCGGCCTTTGGGCTGTATGGATATATAGTTTTTGGCAAGTTTGGCAAGTGTTAGCATGTGCCAACTAAATTAAGTGGCTTTAAGACCATAGGACATTGATTATGAAACAGTTACCTCGAGACCTTTATCGCATTATATGCGCCTCAATACTGGCAACAACACTTAGCGCCTGTGGCGGTGGCGGTGGTGGTGGCGGTGGTGATGATACCCCTCCTGCCAGTTCGAACAATCCTCCTGACGAAAACATATTGTCTGTAAGCGGTGACGATACCGGTTCATTTGGTACTGAATTTTCTCAAAAAAGTACAATCTTTGTTGAGCAAAGCGTTGGCCCCGATATCCTTAGCTCAGGCCCGGGTTTAGTCGAGCTTGCGCTGAAGCCTGAACAGTTTGGACTTTTCATAGTCAATATAAACGATGACAGCATTGAAGAAGAATTCTGGGTGTCTATCGTAATTTACAATGAACTTATTCCGACAGGTACTCAGATAGATGGTGAAGACCAGTATACTTATGCTGAAGAATATTATTATTCCTGCGGAGAATCTGAAGATTATATAGCTGAAGGAGTGTGTGAAAATATCGATTATGACGTAGCAAGTAGCAGCGTGACATTTGATAATACAATTTTATATATTCATACCCAAGATAATCCAGGCGAGAACTTTGCCACAGGAACAATTATCCTAAACGGCACAATTTCATGGGCCGATTAGAATTAGCCATTTAGTTTTCATAGTCATCCCCCCCGCAGTAACGCGGGGATGACTATGAAATAACCAATTTGAAAATAGCGAACTATCCCACCTCCCGCAACACCATCATCGGACTTTCTTTAAGCACTTTTCTGCTACTAAAGGCTCCAAACAGCCCTATAACTAAAGTACCTACCAATGGTAGAAGCACCATTAGTCCGAAGTGAATATCATATTCCAGTTTGAATATTTTCGTGTATGTCGCCCATAACACAACTTCGGTACCAACGTAGGCAAGCAGACCTGATAACGATCCCATCATTGCGTATTCTACCCACTGGTTTAGCCTGATTTGTCGTCGACTTGCACCCAGTGTTCTCATCAACGCGCCTTCCTGTAATCGTTGACTCATCGTTGACTGTAGAGCAGCGAAGGTAACGGCAAAACCCGCTAGCAGTACAAAAGACAATACAATTTCAACAGCTATTGATACCTGTTTTAATATGGATTTGATTTGCTCAAGTATTGCATCCACCTCAAGTAACGTAATGGCAGGGAATTTCTTAAGCAGACTATTTAATGTTGCCCTGTTCTCAACCGGTAGATAGAAACTAGTGATATGGGTGATAGGAAAGCCCTTTAGGCTGTTAGGTTCAAAGATCATATAGAAGTTTGGTTTAAAGGAATCCCATTTCACCGTGCGAATGCTGCTTACCCTTGCCTCAAGCGTTTTACTACCAATAAAGAAGGTGAGCGAATCGTGCATTTTTATATCGAGTTTCTTTGCTAGTCGCGCCTCCACTGATACCCTCGGTACCGTTAGAGTGTTTGTTTGTTCCCACCATGACCCTTCGATTATTCGATTATCCAGCTGTATGTTGGCGGACTCGGTTAGATTAAGTTCTCTATTAAGCGCTTCGTTACTTTTTTCCTCTTTGGTCACCGCCTGTTTAACGGGGGTTGAGTTGATGTGTGTAAGACGACCTCTAGAAACTGGGTATAGCTGATTGGTGTCAATGCCTTGGTCGACAAAGAAGCGTTTGAGCGGCTCAACATCGGCAAGCTGTATGTTCATGATGAAGTGGTTGGGTACGTCTTCCGGTAACTGCGATTGCCAAGTGTCGATTAAGTCAGTGCGAATCATTATCACTAGCGCCATTGCCATAAGAGTTATTCCAAAGGCGAATGTTTGCCAGCGAGTCTCTGCTTCTCGACGCGTCAGGTTTCGAATACCGGATTTTAACTCTAACGGGAGATGCACGTTAATCCGATTTAATATTCTGAATAGTAGGGTGACGATTAGGTACCCGAATAATGCAATAGAGGTGCCGCCAGTTAACGTCGCAATTGTTAGGGCAATGTTTTGTGTGTAGGCAAAAATCAGTAGGCAAACAAAAATGAATGTTGTTGTGTAAATTAGCGTTGCGGGTAACGATTTGGGTTCAAGGTTTTTACGCAAAACCCTAAGCGGAGATACCTGTCTTAAACGAATCAAGGTAGGAAGTGAAAAGCCAAATAACACAATAAAGCTGAGTCCTATACCGGACCAAACGGGGCGCATGCTCGCAGCTGGGAATATCTCGGGTAGCATATCTTTTATAATGAAGGCGATAACGGATTGGGTACACCACCCGATAGCTGCACCGAGTACTCCGGAGAATATTGCGAGAACGGATAATTGAATGATGAATAGGATCAAAATGTCGTTCTGCTTGCCGCCCAAGCAACGCAGCATTGCGCTAGTATCAAAGTGTGATTCTGCATACAATCGAGCGCTCATGGCTATTGCAACCGCAGCTAACAGAATGGCTACCAGGCCTGCTAAGTTCATATAGCTATCGGCGCGAGTAAGATAGGAGCTGACAGTGGGTCGTTCACTATGTATGTCGAGTAATTTTTGGCCAGGGGTTAATTGCGGTGTTAGCCAGTTTTTGTAGGTTTCGATAGACGATAGGCCGCCAACAAAAAGATAGCGATAGTCAATGCGGCTTCCAAATTGCACTACGTTGGTTTTAGGTAGATCCTCTAGACTCATTAATATGCGTGGGGTAAAGGCATAGAAAGCGCCACTGCGATCAGGTTCCAAGGTGAGAAGGCGGGTGACGGTTAATGATGCGTCGCCAATATCGATTGAATCACCAACGTTGATGTTTAAGGATGATAAAACACGACTCTCCACCCATAGTTCGCCAGCAGATGGGCTTTCTGTGGTGATATTATCGGTGGTCGATAATCCAGTAGACGTGCGCAGAAATCCTTTTAAAGGATAATTACTACTAACGGCTTTTATGGAACTTAGTTTTAAAGTCTCTCCTGCAACAGCAACAGTAGTAAATTCAACGGTCTTTGCCGATTGAATATGTGCAGTGTTGGCGTTGAGTAATAAAGCCGGGTTTATTTCGGTTGGGCTTTTAAATACCAAGTCAGCACCGAGAAGATGCTTTGCTTTTGCCTCCATAGCAGCGCTAAGCCGTTCGGTAAAAAAACCTATGGTGGTATGGCTAGCAATCGCAATAAGTAGCGCACATACCATGACGGTAAGGGAGCCTGCGCGCCATTCTCGACTCAGTAAACGAAGAGATAATCGAATAAGTGAAGAGGCCGTCATAGGTTGCCTTCCAGTCTGCCAGCTTCTAGCCGCAGGGTGCGAGAACAGCGCGAGGCAAGTCGCTCATCGTGTGTGACTAAAACAAGCGTAGTATTAATTTCCTGGTTTAATTCAAATAGCAAATCAACAATATTATCACCTGTTTTGGTATCGAGATTACCGGTTGGTTCATCTGCGAATAGGATATCCGGTTGTGTAACAAAGGCTCGCGCAAGAGCTACACGTTGTTGTTCGCCTCCAGAAAGCTGCTTCGGATAATGAGTCAATCGATGCGACAGACCAACCCGTTCAAGCATGCTGGTGGCTTGCTGTAGTGCATTTTTTTGATTGAGGACCTCCAGTGGCAGCATAACGTTTTCAGTCGCCGTGAGGTTGGGTAATAGTTGAAAAGATTGGAAGACAAACCCAACATGTTTAGCCCGAACTTGTGCTCTTTGATCTTCAGTCATGGTTGAAAGCGAGTGTTGCATAAGCATGATGGTGCCGCTAGAGGCGTCATCTAAACCTGCCATTAGGCCTAATAGGGTGGACTTTCCCGATCCTGAAGATCCACTAATTGCGATTGATTCACCCAATGCGATATCAAGGTTTATATCCGAGAGTATATTGATGGTTTGTTGATTTAGTTCGATTGCTTTGTGTAAAGAGTCGATAGAAATGGCATGTTGGCTCACTAGAGAGGGGGATCCTTTATGTGGTATTGTTTTGCTTATAGTATCAAATGAATAAACATGGGGTGAACAGCTAAAGTGAGTGATTGTAAAACCAACACAGAAACTCTGAGTGTTTTTTGTGCAAAACCCATGATTTACCTATTTCTGTTACTTTGGAGCAGTCTCTCCTCAGCCGCCAATGAAACCTGGGTGGTATTAGGCGACAGTATAAGTTCAGGCTATGGTATTCCTGCTGGGCAAGGCTGGGTTGCCTTATTTCAAAAGAAGCTATCTGAAACAGGAAGCAAGGTGAAAATCATCAATGAAAGTATCAGTGGTGACACTACCGCCGGTGGCCTAAGCCGTTTACCAGAAGTACTGGATCGACTAAAACCACAAAAGATAATTGTCGAATTAGGTGGAAATGATGGTTTGCGAGGTTTGTCATTGGATGCGATGAAGCAGAATTTGTCCAAAATAGTAGCATTTTGTCTCGCAAAGAATGTTGATGTTATGCTGTTGGGGATGCGATTGCCACCAAATTACGGACGTAAATATAACGATTTATTTGAGAAAGTGTATGCGTCCATTTCATCTCAGCATAATGTGTCATTGTTGCCGTTTTTGCTGGATGGTGTTGGTGGCCAGGAAGAATATATGCAGGCCGATAGAATTCACCCAAATCCCAATGGCCAAAAATTGTTAATGCATAATGTATGGACTGCATTACTGCCAGTCATATGATTTTTTACCCCTAGCTTCATTAGAAACGAAAGCCTTGCAAAATCGCTATTTCGGCACCATTATTGCTATGTTAGTAATCGTTTATAGCTTATAACTTATTGCTTATAAGGGATCTCTAAAAATTAGTTGATTCGGGTGATTAGATGGACGTTGATGAAAGGATAGAGTTATTACAAAGTGTCCCAGTGTTTGGAGGGATCAAGCCGGATGTTATACGTCTATTGCTCAACCAGTCTTCATCAAAAGTATTGGGGAAAGGCCACTATGTTTTTCAGGAGGGCGACCATTCTTCTGCGATGTATGTCATTGAAACTGGCGAGATAGCAATAATCAAACGTAGTGAAGATCGCCACTATTTGCTTAGAAGAATGCAGTCTGGTGATTGTATTGGAGAGATGGCTTTATTTGATTTTATGCCCCGAAGTGCTTCCGCCTATGTTCTTAAGGATAGCCGCATGATTACTATTACTTCTGCGGATTTGATGGAGATATATGAATCCGATTTAGAACAATTCGCATTACTGCAGATGAATATGGGCAGGGAAGTCACGCGTCGCTTACGGATGGCAGACGAAAGTTCTTTCCGCCAACGGGTAGAAGCTGAAATTATCAATGGTTCAATAGAGTTTTTTGATAAAGATAGGGCTGATGCTAACGCCGCGAAAGACAGCGCTGGATAGCATCAGATAATCAAAGTAGGGCAAGGTTCGAGTAGCTAATCGCCTACAATGACTTCGTAACAAGGATTGTAAGTTCCCCCCCCTATTTTCATCCTACCTTGTTTTACAAAGGTGGCAAGCAGCTTGTCTAATGGCGAAAGTATGGCTGGATCGCCGTGTATTTTATAAGGCCCGAATTGTCTGATGGCTTTTAATCCTTGCTCTTTAACGTTGCCCGCAACAATACCAGAAAAAGCTTTTCTCAAAGAGGCTGCGAGTTTGTGTGGTGGCAGACCGGGAGAGAGGTCTAATTTTGACATGTTGGTATGGGTGGGATCAAACGGTGTTTGTAAGTCTGGGTCTAGGTATAGCATCCAATTAAAATAGAATGCATCTTTGTGGTGTTTTCTGTAAGTGAAAACGTCTTCACTCAAATGGTTTAGGGTGCGAGCGACTTCTTCTGGGTCATCAGTGATAATTGTATATTTGGACTGGGCTTCAGCGCCAAGGGTCACACCAATAAATTCATCTATTTGTTTAAAGTAATCTTCGTTCTTTTTGCTACAAGCAAAGATTAAGGGGTAAGGGATACCTTTATTTTTCGGGTGTAATAAAATACCAAGAATATACAGAATCTCTTCAGCGGTGCCTGCGCCTCCAGGAAATACAATAATACCGTGTCCTGTTCTAACAAAGGCTTCTAAGCGCTTCTCTATATCGGGAAGGATAACCAGTTCGTTAACGATCGGGTTGGGTGATTCTGCAGCGATAATGCCCGGTTCGGTAATACCAATATAACGACCCTTTCGCGTATGTTGTTTCGCGTGACCGATGGTAGCGCCTTTCATAGGCCCTTTCATTGCACCTGGCCCACAACCCGTGATGATGTTGATTTCTCTCAAACCTAAATGATATCCCACGTCTTTGGTGAAGTCGTATTCCTCCCTACTTATTGAGTGCCCACCCCAGCACACGGCGATAGGAGTCTGGTTACTTTCGGTGAAAAGGTTGGCGTTTCTTAAAATATGAAAAACAACGTTTGTGATTCCTTCACTATTATTCAAGTCAAATCGGTTTGATTGCATTATTTCATTTAAAACATACAGTACATCCCTAAGTACGGAAAACAATTGCTTGCGGATACCCCTAATCATTTTACCATCAACAAATGCAGCGGGTGGTGCATCGCTTAATACGAGTTTAATACCTCTAGATTGGCGGATAAATTTTATCTTGAAATCAGAATAGATGTCGAGAACGACACTCGTATCGTCAATAGTGCTACCTGCATTAAGTACAGCAAGAGCGCATTGTCTAAATAAAGAATGCGCTTCCGAGTCTGCTAGGGCCGCAAGTTGGTCAACTTCGGCCGCTGATAATACTTCCATGGTAGATTCTGGGGAAACCGTTATCCAGTGTGGTTCATTTTTTGCATTTGATTTATTTTGCATGGGGTTATTAGTCATAGAAAACCTTTAGCCTATACATTGTTGAACGTTATCAAGTTTAGCGGGATTTCGAAGAAAGCCCTTAACGTTCTAAAATATCAGTAACTTCGTGACATGTCTTACTATGAAATATAGCATATACCGCCTAAATACTTGACCTATATGATCAAAAAGCAACCAACTGTATCGGTGGGATACATGATTCGTACAGTAAGCACACAATCTTTTAGTGACCAAAAGCCAGGAACTTCTGGCTTACGTAAGAAGGTAAAGCATGTACAACAGCCGCACTATTTGGCTAATTTTGTACAATCTATGCTTGATCTTCTGTCAACGTCTGAAAAAGAACTGCTAATTGTGGGGGGTGATGGTCGTTATTACAATGACCATGCAATCCAGCATATTTTAAAAATCGCGGCGGCTAACCAAGTAAGGAAGGTTTTGGTTGGAAGGGGCGGTATATTGTCCACTCCGGCGGTTTCAAACCTAATTCGACATTATGGTGCCGGTGGTGGAATTATTCTTTCAGCAAGCCATAACCCAGGAGGGCCAGAGGGCGATTTTGGCATTAAATTTAATAATTCAAATGGTAGTCCTGCTCCTGAATCCTTCACTGATGCACTATACGAGCGCACGCAAAAGATAACGCAATTCCATATATTTGACGTCAGCGATATTGATATCTCAACACTGGGTAATACTGAGTTAAATAACATGGTTATTGAGGTCATTGATCCTGTGACAGAGTACAGCGAATTGATGTCACGGCTTTTTGATTTTCAATGGCTTAAAAAGGCGTTTTCTGAAGGGTCTCTTTCTTTGGCATTTGATGCAATGCATGCGGTGACCGGCCCCTATGCAAAGACGGTTTTTGTCGATGAACTAGGAGCGCCCTCTGAAGCTATTATAAATGGTGTGCCCCTTGAGGATTTTGGTGGTGAACACCCTGATCCAAATCTTGTGCACGCAAAAGCGTTGATCCAACATATGTCGAAGGAAGACTCTCCTTTGTTAGGCGCTGCGTCGGACGGCGACGGTGATAGAAACCTCATCCTCGGCCAAGACATTTTTGTAAGCCCAAGTGACAGCCTGGCGGTTATTGCCGAGTATTCTCACCTGATCCCGCAGTTCGAACAGGGGTTGAGTGGCGTTGCGCGATCTATGCCCACTAGCACCGCATTAGATCGTGTTGCATTAGATAAAGGCATACCATGTTTCGAAACACCTACTGGCTGGAAATTTTTTGGCAATCTGTTGGATGCAGGCAAGATCAACTTGTGTGGCGAAGAAAGCTTTGGTACTGGCGCAGATCATATTAGAGAGAAAGATGGTATTTGGACGGTATTGTGCTGGTTAACTATTTGTGGACAACTAAAGCAATCACCAAAGCAGATACTTGCAGTCTTATGGAATAAATATGGGCGTAGTTACTATTGTCGGTATGATTATGAAAATATCCCACAAGAAAAAGCCGATATTATTATGTCTGAATTAGCTAAACGAGCTGAGCAATTTACAAACACTATAGCTCCAGAATACATTATTGATAATGCCGATAGCTTTTCATATTCCGACCCTGTTGACGGCTCTGTATCGAAGAATCAGGGTATCAGACTTGTCTTTCGTGGGGGACATCGTATCGTATACCGGCTGTCTGGAACTGGAACCGGGAACGCAACATTGCGAGTCTATCTGGAGAAAATTGAAACTGATGCTGATAAATTATTTGACGATGTATTTGATACATTGTCATCACTAGGGCGGGTTGCCGATGCGATTGCTGGAATTGAAGAGAACACGGGGATGAAACAACCGACTGTCAAAACCTAATTGATTGATTTAGGGGGTTGACTGATCAATCCCTTTGAACAAGAATGCTTCACATTAAAACTAATTATACGTTGGTTTAGAACCAACCTGCTAATTGCGTCAATTTAGTAACCATTGAGTAAAAAAGAATGAATGTAGCCACTCTAGAAGGCAAAGAACTAGACTATTGGATGTATAAACATGCATGCGAGGTGCTGGAAAACAATGGAACTAAAGAAGAGTTTGAAAGTGGCTATGCCGATGGACGATTCCACTTTTGTGAGGATAAAGCGCTTCTCCCAGATCTTTTAGAGACCTATACGATAAACTTACAGCGTCTGGCTGGCGAATGGTTGGCCTCAACCTCCGGCCATAGCTATTATGCAGATAGTCCACTCGTTGCTGCAAACCGGCTGGTAATAGCGTTACGATTTGGTAGTAATGTCGAAGAGTGATGTGTAAATGATTTAGATAAAGCAATTTGCCTAATTGGAATAGCAGTAAACAACGTTTAATGAGTACCTGGTAATTGGTTGTCTAATTCGAACGGCATAATAGAATATCGATATTGTAAAATGCCCTCTTAAATCGAAAATGAACCACATATTTAGCCCAAGTTTTGTTATCCTGGATTACTTCAACCAATTTTCTCTCAGAATCACTTTTGAAACGAATGGCTCGAAATTATAGGAAGGAGAAACGGTGAGCAAGTCCATATTGCGCCTTCAGTTGCTACGTAAACTCTGGGACCATTTAACACCCAGAGAGATGCTTGGTATCTCGCCTCCAGAAAAGAGTCATCCAAATGGCCAAGCAATCGGTGAACTTAGGCGGCAGGAAATCGCGCACCTATTGGATATTGAAAAACAACTGCATGACATAACCAGGGGTGTAGGCGGCCCTGGAGCATCGTTTTCTACGGAAGACGACGTCGCTGCAGATGTTGAGTTTTCGCAACTTATTGAATTCCCAGAGACAGATTCAGAACGGTTATTCCAATTTCCTAGTATTGGAAAAATGCTGGATAACATTGATGATATCCAGCGGTATGAAGCACTAGAAAGGCTGCTGCGGTTACAAAAGCTCTATTTGATGGCAGAGCAAATTATTCTAGGGCTCAATTTAACAGAAATAGACGAAAAACCACTGGATATGCGCTGGTTTAATCGTTGGAAGTCGAATGCTTGCGAGATTTCCAACGGCGAGTTGCAACAGTTATGGGCTCGGATCTTAGTGCAAGAGCTTAGACATACCGGAAGCTGTAGTCTTCGGGTATTAGGTGACCTATCAGAGTTTTCCATTAAAGATGCAGAGAATCTGAGCAAATTGGCATCCTGGACAATAGGTGATTTTGTATATCGCAGCGCCTTGCAAGCATTAACCGGGCGATTTGATTCTAAGTTATTTGAAACCCTAGAGGAAAATGGCATCGTCAGAGGGGTTTTTGGAAAAGTACTTTCTAAGACTTTGCATTCAGAGGTACATCATGGCTTTTTAGCTAATTTAGTCCTAGCAGATAAAAAGCTAAAGTTAACGTCCACGCAACCTAGAACTGAATTACACGTTCCTGCCTATAAGCTTACAAGTGTCGGTAGAGAATTACTGCCATTAGTAACCTCCTCAGTAGATCAAGAATACCTTAACCACGTTTTACAAGACCTCCACGCACGAGGAATATCGGTGAGCATCGTCGATATTGTCCCAGATTCATCTACACTTCAGTTAAGCTAATTTAAGTTAAGCAAATTTACGTCGACTGAAACCATCGTCTATGCGTAGGCATTTAGCCTGCAATTGAGCGAAAGTGACGAATAATCATGGACATATATCGTGCAAAGTGAACATAAAAGGCGACAATTTGAGCGTGTAGGCACAGAACTGGATGCTGTTTTTTCAATTAGGAGTGGTGCCGCCCATACCTGTAGATTACGAGACTATAGCCGTGGTGGCATTTATTTGGAGTATAGTGACCAGTCTCAATATTTTTCTATACGAAATCATGGGCTTAAACAAGGTGATCCAATCCAACTGGTTATTTCAGTTGATGGTGATGATTGTCATATAACCGCAAATATTTCTCATTATAGTGAAGCTGGAATTGGCGCCAGATTTGATGTAAATCACCATGTGAATTATCAGGCATTAGAAAAAGCCACGTTGGCGAGTAGTGATAATCAAGCTCAAGCTCGGGAAGCCGTCACACAATCTAAAACCTCTTCTTTGACACTAAAAACCAAAGATAAAATTCTGTCTCAAAGTAACGAATGTTTCAGTACCTTCCTTGATGAAACGTTGAATGAATATTTAACTATTTTAGCCGAACGATTGATAGATAGTGCCGAGAAGCAAAGTGATACCAATCAGCATGCGTTTTTCGACGCGATTGCAGTCTTTAATAAAAAGGGCAGTCAAATAGTTACAGGCTGTATCGATAGCGTTGTGGTTTCTGCAAAAGAAATGTCTATCGGAAAAAAGCACAAAATTGGTCAGGGTTCAGGTGCGTTGGATCTAGAAGTTGGTCAGCTATCGCTTGTAGATAAAGAAGATTTTGAAGATTGGTTAATTGTACGAGTCTTGATATCGCGAGCTGAACTTCAATTCAGGGAGCAGCTGTTAGAATTACAGTTAAGGCTTGAAGCCGTATTTCCCTCGCTGGAAGATGCTCCTTTAGAAAACCCATATGCGCCATCATTATTGTGTAAGGCGTTCCATCATTTTATTCATGGATACCAATTCAATCAATCAGTAGAAAAAGTGGTGTTTGCTACATTTCAAGAGTGCTTAATTGATCACTTGGGTAGGGTATATAAGCAAATAAATGACATAATGGCCGACGAAGGCATTTTACCAAATATCGATGTCCCACACTATCTAGCGACGTTAGCATCAAAAAATCTAGGAAAGACCGCCCCTAATAAAAATCGAGAAACCACAACCAAAGAAATAGAGGGTTCTGATCAGCAGTCGGTAAGAAGTAGCGCAGACCAGAAAAACGTTACCGAAATATCAAAAAGTGAAACGAAAGATAAGCCAACAGGCTCGTATTCTAATTTCCAGAAAAGTATGAAGGTTGCGAAAGAAGCTTATAATACCGCCATTAATTTACGGAAACTGCAGTCAAAGGTAGGGCAGTCAAAGGTAGAACAAGCAAGTAGGACAGCTAATGCGCCAGCTTCCGGATCGTCCGGTGTGGCTGCGGAAGTATCAGCAGTGGCGAGCCAGGGGGCAGCGGGTGAAGGAAATAAAGGGTTCCCCAGCGGTGCAACTAATCCAGTAGAAGTAATCCAATCAGAAGGTCTAATAAAAGCAGTAGATATGGTCCAAGGGCAATTGTCAGAGGGTTCGCTAGAATACTCCGGTGAAGGCGCGTTGATTCATCATATCGAACGTCAAATTGAAACAAATGATGGCGCCGGTCTAAATATTGCTGAGGAGGATCGGGAAAAGATCGACATGATTGATGCACTTTTCCAATCAATACTTACCAATCGCCAAGTATACGATGAGTTGCAGCCGAAATTTAGAAAACTGGAAGTGCCACTGCTTAAAGTAATGATGTTAGATCCCGATTTTCTCAACGAACAGTTCCATCCAGCAAGGCAGGTAGTCAATTCCATCGCTATGCTGTCTGACAAGGAAAGTTCCAATATCGTCAAAAATAGAGAAAAGATTGAAAAGATAGTCGATGCAATTCTTGCAAATTACCAAGAAGGTGATCAGGCATTTAGACAAGCTCTAGAAGAGCTAGTGCCATTGGTAGACAAAGAAGAGTCGATAGTAAAACGAAATGTAGCCCGTGTTACAGAGTCTTTAGATGGGCAGCAGCGACTTCAGCTAGCGACAAAAGCGGTGGAGAAAACTGTAGAGAAGAGGTTGAGTGAAAAAGAGATTCCATTGGCTTTTGTTAATCTCTTGGATAATGGCTGGAAGGAGTTAATGCGCCTTTGTTATATACGAGAAGGGGCAAAAAGCAAAGCCTGGATAACATCAGTCAGTGTGATAGATCAACTATTGTTGCGTCTTGGAAAAGATTGCTACGACGAAGAAAAACTAACTTTTTCACCGAAAGAACTTTATAAACTCATTGAAAAGGGCCTGTCAAAGATACCGAGTGGAAAAATCATACAAAAAGAGATATTGAATGAACTTGAGACTTTTTTGCGTACAGGTGAAGTGGAAGCAAGTGCCTATGTGGAATATAAATCGAAATCAGTGTCCGACAATAAATCAGTAATAGATCGGATGCTCGATTTAGGTGCCACTGGATCTCGTCATCAATTAGCACGCTGGGCCAAACGGGCAATGAAGTTACAACAAGGTCAGTGGGTTGAGCTGGACGCTCTGTCTGATCGAGCGTACCTTTGCCAATTGGCATGGATCAGTGATGACCAAATGCGTTTTGTTTTTGTAAATCATCACGGAATTAAAAAAGCAGAAATACCATTGGAAAAGCTAGCAATAGCGATAAAAGATAGAGAAATAAAAATTCTAAGTGATGAAAGGTTGCCAGCGGTAGAAGAAGGACTTAATTCGTTGGTGCAGAAAATATATGATCAATTATCTTTCGATTCTGCCCATGACCAGTTAACAGGGTTGGCAACACGAAAGGAATTTGAGCGATGCTTGGCTCGTAGCGTGGCAAGAGCCAAGAAGAGTCAGCAGCAGTACATGTTGTGTTATATCGATCTCGTAGAGTTTAAGGTGATCAATAATAATTGTGGTTACGAAGGTGGAGATAGTTTGTTACGTTTAATTGCCAACGAGCTTTTGGGGGCAAGTAGTAAAGATGATGTTGTGGGGCGTCTAGGGAGTAACGAGTTTGCAGTGTTGTGCCCTGTTGATAGTGAAAATGAGGCGTTTCAATTAGCGACTAAACTACAGCGGGTAGTACAAGAAATTCGCTTCACATGGTCAGAGCAAAGCTATAAAATTTCAGCGTCATGTGCAATGGTAGTATTTGATCATACTGGCGATCATGTGCTTGAGCTATTACGCGGTGTCGAATCTGCATGTTCAATTTCTAAAGACATTGGGCATACCGAGGTTCATGTATATAACCCCGATGACAAGCAGCTTGAAGAAAGAGACAGTGTAATGTCCTGGGTTGCTCGTATCAATAATGCACTGGATAATGATCAACTCAAATTGCGCTGCCAAATGATTTCTCCCATCAATGATTGTGAGGGCATTAGGAAACCTCACTATGAGGTGTTATTAACGGTTGTTGATGATGATGGAGAACATCTCCCTCCTGCTGACTTTATCAAGGCAGCAGAAGAATATAGTCGAATGGCGCAAGTTGATCGCTGGATAATAGAGCATGTGTTTATGTGGATGAGCGATCATCCGGCATATTTGGAAACTATCGGTGGTTTTGCAATAAATCTATCTGGCCACTCGCTGAATGATGATAGCTTTCTAGACTATATCTTTGAGAAATTGGTGGAATTTGATATACCTAGAAACAAGTTGGTTTTTGAAGTAACAGAAACAACGGCGGTTGCCAATTTAGATGACGCTGCAGACTTTATCAATGAGATGAAAGACATTGGCTGCCGTTTTTCATTGGATGATTTTGGCGCGGGGCAATCCTCTTATGCTTACTTGAAAACGCTTCCAGTTGATTTTATAAAGATTGATGGCGCATTTGTTAAAGACATTGCGGATGATGACGTCGATTATGCCATGGTGAAATCCATTACTGATATGGGGCATTTTCTAGATAAACTGATTGTCGCAGAGTATGTCTGTAGTCAGGAAATACTGGACATCGTTGAAGACATAGGCGTAGATTACGTGCAAGGGTTTCATCTTGGGAAACCTTGCTACATCGAAGATCTGGTGCAGGGCAGTTAGTCACTGCAGATTCGCGATATTTTTAATCTAAAAGCTTGTTCACAGAACAATCTCATGAAAGACTATGTTTTTAACACTTTCAGGGGACAGGCTGCTTGGACACCATTAAATATAATTTTACCAATATTAAAAAAAGCCACCAAGGGTTGTTTTTCGCGTTAGATTTCTTAATGCTCGGCTTGGTAATTGTTAATCTAATTTGGCTGGTATTTGACACTTTTTTCGCCAGTGAGCTGTTTCAGTCAGCGCTGACATGGTTGTCCCCGGCATTCACCTTGTTTTACAAAGAGAACATACACCCCAATTTTATAGCTTATGATTTGGTTTTTGTTAGCATATTTCTCACTGAGTTGTTGGTTCGATGGGCGATAGCCGTTCGGCAAAAAACCTACCACCGGTGGTTTTTTTATCCTTTTGTACATTGGTATGATGTACTCGGGTGCATTCCTGTCGGATCTTTTCGCTGGTTACGGCTGTTACGTCTTGTTTCTATTCTCCATCGGTTGCAAAAATATGAAATTATCGATTTTTCAAAGAGCTACCCATACCGCTTTGCTAAAAAATACATTGACGTGTTAGTGGAGGAGGTATCCGACCGCGTGGTAATAAACGTTCTAAATGGCGTGAGGGATGAGATTAAAACGGGCAACCCTGTTGTTGGGCGTGTGGTCAATGAGGTGTTTCTCCCCCACAAGCAAGTTGTTGTTGATTGGTTAGCGGGGCGAATTAACAGTGTTACCGATGCCATTTATGATCCAAGGAAGCCAGAAATTCAACAATACGTTGATAAAGTTGTCTCCGAAGCCATTGCGAAAGATTCAAAGATTTCAGCGTTAGATAAGATTCCGTTGATCGGTGATCCATTAACAGATTTGATAGAGAACACCGTTAGCGACATAGTCTTTAATGCACTAGACGCGTTGATCGCTGATGTAGGTGATAAGGATACCGACAGCGTAATAAAAGAGATGATTGATATGGTGTTTGAAAAATTAACTGAGCCGTCGGACGAACTTAATGATGTCGGCCGCTTGATGTTGCTTGATGCCATTGATGTTATTAAGGATGAGGTAGGGGTCCAACAGTGGAAGCTAAAAGAGGCAGATCTATAGTGTAAATTCCATCGCCGAGGCCTCTTGTCGTTTATCAATTTCTTCTAGGGTACAGAAACATGTAGCGATTGTCTCTTTGTCTTTTTCGCTGCAATCTATTGCAACTTGATAATTGGCAATGAGTCTCCTTAGTTTACCCAGTTGAAATTCGGCCTCTTCCATCATGAGGAAAACATCTTCAACTTCTCTCCCTGCAAACACTAACGTTTCTTCGCGAACCTGATCGAGCCAGCGTACATAACCGGCATTTAAAATTCCTGAACCCCGAATGGCGAGAGATAGCGAAGAGTAGAGCGCGTGGGCCTGGTTACAGGTACGATCCTGACTTAATTTAGGAAGGGTTTTTAACAGATGATCGTAGGCATTGATAGAATCGTTTAGTTTTTTGTTTTGGTGTAACAGGTCATCTATGAAGCTGATCATCTGCGCGCTGCTGATAACACCTTGGTCAGGAAGATGTGCATTACGTAATATTGTAATAAGTGCGTCATAGGTTTCATATAGATGACTGGCGCTGCTGATTTGTATAATAGGCATCACATCACGTAAGGAGCGCTTGTTGGGTATCAGTCGGTTGGTATAAATAGCAATGACACTATCTGATAGCGCAATAATTTGTCCTATTAGGCTCAGAGAATCCTTAGCCAATCCCTTTGGGTAGCCGGTTCCGTCAGACTGCTCGTGGTGTTCAAGAACAGCTCTAGCAGCGCCTTCGGGTAAATTCTTTACGCACTTCATGATCTCATAAGAAACGAGAGAGTGGGCTTGAATATGTTTCCATTCATCATTGGTAAGGCGGGACGTTTTAGAGGTTATTTCAGTAGAAATATGAAGCATACCCAGATCATGCGCCAGCGCAGCAATAAAAGTAGCTCGAATTCCTTCTGCATCAAGATCCATCTTACGTGCAATGAGAACGGACAACCAGGTGGTCACAATGGTTTGCGCGAACAATTTAGGCAATTGTACAGATAACACGGTTAGTTTTTGTTGTAGCAGCGGGTACTGATAAATAAAATGACATTCCGCCTGGACTATCGGATCCATCAAGTAAACATCGTTGATTTTCTGAAAGCTTGGCAGGGCCTTTAGCAATTTTTGAAAATGCACAAACAATTCATCGCCAGAAAGCTTGTTTTCTATCTCAATGCTGTCGTGTAAGGGTTTTGTTAGTTTGAAACGAAGGATTTGTTGGGCAACACTGTGGGTTATTGGGGAGCCTTTCGATACGATCTTAGCCCCCTGGTTATTGTAGATATCTTCAGTGGCAATAACTTGCTTAGACTCGTTAACGCCGACTAAATGTTCCGTGTAAGCCGCACAATCAAGTGATTCTTTATTTTCCATAATGCGTTAATGTTGTCTTTTTGTAGATTGCTGTATAAGAGAAAGTTAATCAGATTAGGATATCAGCTTAAGTATACATTTAACCTGTAGTTTTTACTTGCTCCTCTGTGTCGGATTCTAGTAAGTTTTTGTTACTGAGGCAGTCATTTATGGTTTTATAGAGTGTGTAGCGATTAACTGGCTTGGTTAAATACTCGTTCATACCTACATTAAGGCAGCGGTCTTTATCCATTGATTGTGCCTTAGAGGTGACAGCGATGATCGGAGGGTTGCCATAGGTTTCCTTTTGCTCGCGAATAATGGCGGTAGTTTCAAAACCATCCATTACTGGCATCTGACAATCCATAAGAACCAAATCAATGGTGCGTTCGGCAAGGTATCTGAGAGCCTCTTCGCCATTCGATGCTGTGAGTGTTGCGTAGCCCTTTTGTACCAGTATCGCTTTCAGTAATGTCTGGTTAACCTTGTTGTCTTCAACAATAAGGATGCGTGTATTGCTATTATCAATGGTTTTTGACGGTACAGTGTTAGTGCCTCGAGGTTGATAGAATAGTGTTTCCTCTGCCTGCATCAAATCAATAGAGAGTGTGAAAGTACAGCCCTTGGTAAGATTCCTTGAATAATCAATTGTTCCACCAATTAGCGTGGTAAGTTCTGCGGAAAGAGCTAAACCAATACCTAGTCCACCATGGCGTCGCGAACTGCTACTGTCACCTTGGCTAAAGGGTTTAAATAGGTTTTTCTCAATAATGGGCGCTAAGCCCGGGCCGGTATCACGGATACTAAAGTTAAGAGGAATGTTGCCGGTACTGCCCTTTGTAGTGCTAACCGTGTTAATACAGAATTCGACGTATCCAGAATCGGTAAATTTTGTCGCATTGTCGAGTAAATTGCTAAGAATGACTTTTAGTTGTATTGGGTCGCCATAAACCGCGTTTGGTAGACCTTCACCTTTTATAAAATTGAATTCTAAATATTTTTGTGCACACGAACGCTCGTACGTGTCGGCCAACTCCTCAAGCATTGGAGTTAATTGAAAGGGTACATGTTTAATGCTAAGTCTGCGAGATTGGGCTTCGGAGAAACTCAACAACACATCGATGTGGTTGAGCATCTCATGGGTTGACATGTTGGCGTATTTTACATATTCCTGCTGTTTAGTGCTCAACGGCGTGGAACGAATTAGGTCTAGCATGCCCTGAATGCCATTCATTGGCGTGCGTAATTCATGGCTAATAGTGCCTAGAAATCGGTCCTTTATTTTGTTAGACGCTTTCAGATCAATATTGGATTGAGTCAATGCTTTTGCAGCGACAACTTGAGCATCTCTTTTTTCTCTTTGTACCTGGTTTATCCTGTTTGCTAACGCAAAGGAAAACAAAACGGTTTCTAATGCAGCGCCAAATTGTGCGGCATGAATGGTAAATGGGTTAGCGTCAATCTGTCCCGTGGTTGTTAAGGCTCTAACCAGCAAGCCAGCCATGAAGGTCAACCAGGCAACAAGAAAAAATCCAGCGTTAGGTACGTTTCGTAAGTATCCAATAATTGCTGTTGCAAGCATTAGAGTAGGGAAGATGACAGTGATACCCACTCCCGCCGTTGCTGCAATGGGGTAGGGGTAAGTTAGTGAGCAAGGAATTACCAAAGCAGATAATACCAACAGTAAAATCAACAGCTTATCTAACGGAGGGCTGTAGGTGCGCGTATTTAGAAATACCCGTGCAAACTGAGTACCCGTGAGAGCGACAGCGCCACTCAGTAAAACCGAGGATCGATTAGCCCACCAAGGTGAGTCCGGCCAAAATAATAGATAGGAAAGGCCATCAAAACTCATTTGAGCGGGGATCAGTGCCATCAGGTAGGCACAGTAGAAAAGATATGCTTTTTCTTTGAGTGCGAGAAAAATAAAAGCGTTATACGCCAGCATAGCCAGCATCAAACCGTAATAGGCTCCAATTAACAGCGTGTCAAAAAAGGTTTCATTAGAAAGAGCGAGATTGGAGTGTAGTGTTAACGATAGCTGTAACGGATCATCGGACGCTACCCGTAGGTAGATTGTGTCTGCAGTACCCGGAGCCCCGGTAATTTTAAAGGTGGGAAGGCGATTTTGGATTTCTCTATCGGTTTGTGCGATTGCTTGCCCCGCCTGTTTTATTACAACAGAGCCATCGGCTTTTACAACGTACAAGTCGGCATGATCAAGTAGAGGGTCAGAAATTGTAAGAAACCAATCCATAGCGGTGGTAGTTTGGTACACCTGTTTCCAGCGTAACCAATAGGCAGACTGGGTGTAGCCAAAATTCAAACGTTGCTGGTTGCTGGCGGTAAACTTATATTGAGCGTTATCGCCAAGCAATTGTATTAAAACAATACTGGCTTGTTTATCTTCTAAATAGTCAATGTTCTCGGTGAGATCAATATCGGTTGAATCGCTGTTCAATACAGTGTTGGTATTCTCTGCATAACCAATACTTACTGACATTACAGCAATGATCGTCGTTATAAGCAATCTTGAGAGTCGTGCAAAAAGTCGACGTGTAGGGCTGGCATAATTAGCCGTTTTTTGAGTCATTTTTAATGTCACATTCTAATCGTGCACTGAATGAAATTGACCGGTATGCGGGTGGTGCTAGAGAGTGCTCTAGCACCACATAAAATACTCAAGTACTGTATTAAAGGCTGTATTAAAGGTGATAGTAACGGCGGTTTAGAACTCTAAAGCTATACCCACATGCACACCTTTATCAATATCCCTCTTGCCACCATCTTTTATATCAATTTCTTGTTTTCGGAAGCCAACATATATGGAGCCTTGTTCAAGTGCCTGATACTTAATACGAACCGATGCATCAATGAATCGCTCAACATCATCAAAGGTAAGAACTTTCGGTGCATAATACCCTTCAGCTTGGACGCTAAGCCCTTGTACAGCAGGAATTTTGAAACCGACAGCGCCACCTAAGCCCAAGCCATAACCATCAGGGCCATCGGCATCTAAGTGGTAAAGTCGGGCCCCTAAGGCTCCATAAAGACCTTGGCTATTACCGATTTTACTTTGTACAAATGCACCGATTGAGTACACATTGCCGTCATCTTCATGGTGTAGTAATGACGCGCTGATGTTTAATTTCTTTTTTGCTGGCTTGCTTGCAATCGCAAAGTGTACGGTTTCGTCACTAATATCAAGATTTACCTGGGTTGCCATCGTATTCGACGAAAATAGAACAGGGGTGCAAAGCGTCAATGCCAGTAGAAAGTGTTTCATTTAATTCTCCGATCATGTTTCCAGTGTGCCTAAAATCGCACTAGTGTAACCTTGCAGCAGGGCGTTGTCTTTAGGTTAGCGTTTAGATTTGGGGCATAATGCTATAAGTTGATTAAAAAAAGCACTGAAATTGGAAAAAACCGAGAAAAATGCGTAATTTACGCTATGCTACTTGTATACTAAAAACACATCTGAGAGGCGGAACCTATACACTTCATATGAGTAAACGCTTTTTGGGTGAACATTCATAGTATGGGCAGCTAGTACCGAATTGATATTACAATGACACATGATTTTGCAACGGTCTCCAGATATGTTGAATCTCGAGACATGGAATACAAAACAACATTTTCTAATACAAGCAATCCGCTTCAGCTTCGGTGGATTTTGTTACTTGTTACGTTGTGCTCAATTGTTTGGATAATCGCCCAATCTCAAAAAGCACCAGCCCTTGTAGCGCTACCAGATCAAGCCGCTTCCTTAGAGTATCAAATTGAAATTGGTGAGGTGTTGGGTACGGATTCTCTTGATGATGAACCGGCAAATCCCGATGCTCATAGTTTGAGCGTTAAAAAGGCACTCGAAATAGAGACCAGTATTGAACCAGTTAAGGTTGTAGCCAAGGTGGCAACGAAAACTACCATTGCTCCTGTCGTTCAACTAACCTTTGAACCGGTTTCAGAAGAATACGGATTTTATGATAATCTGAGCACAAGCCAGTGGGCAGTGCAAAGTCAGAGCGGAACTTATGTTGAYGGTGAGCTAAGCAAGCGYACTAAGTCAAAGTATAAATTACAGGCAGCTTCGTTTAGAMGWCAATATGATGCGCAGCGTTTRGTTGGAAAGTTGGCCAAAAACGGTTTGACTGSCAGTGTTCATGGGTCGATTTCTACCAACGGAATGGAGTGGTATCAAGTCAGTGTCGGGCCATTCACGAGTGTTTCGAAGCTAAATAAAGCGCATGACATTTTGGTCTCCTTAAATATGATGCCGTTGAAGAAGAAAATCTAGATCAGTTCATCTCAACATTGTCTAATTCAGATTACTATCTAATTCAGAATACTGTCTAATTCTAAATTATCACTTGCTTAAATTCAGATTGCAGACATAATATGTCGATTCGCCTGGAACAATAGTCAGGCGTCAAAGACCAATATCTATTCGTTATTCTATAACGTACATGGAACTATTCACAAAATAATGCGAAACATAATGCGTAAAAATATGCGTAAACATAATCGTTATGGTCTTATTCTGATTTTTTTGTCGACGTTGCTCTTACATGGCTGCGGAGAAGAACAAAAAATCAAAGAACAGTTAGAGAAGGCAGAGCAGCATGCCCAACTGTCGATCAATAGACTAAGAGATGCGTTAAATGACGGCCATGTAACCAATGCTAGCGTTCTTAAATCCTACTCAAAAAATATTGCCAGCAACTACCCCGAATACAAAGATCTAGCGATCCAGCTCGGTCTAGATGCAGGCACCAGTGGGCCATTATTTAGCAACTTATCCAGGCGGTTAGATGATGCCATTAAATATCCTGATGTATTTGTTACTTGGCAGGAGCGTTACCAGGAGTTAAGAAGCCTGTCACAGGCGTCAGATATCTCGGTATTCAGCGACGCATTGTCAGATCCTGCGAATGTACTGTCGGATATGTCTGAAGGTCGACTACCGCGAGTGAATGCGATTTCAAGAAAAGCTGAGCAGTCCCAAGGAGCCAGTAAGCAAGAAGTTGGCCAGCAGTTAGTAGGCAACCCTAGCTATGGCAACTGGCGTACACACTCATCAGGGCGTTCATTCTGGGAATGGTATGGCATGTATTCGATGTTTTCAAACTTCTACCCTTCGCGGTACAACTACTATGACCGTTGGTCATCGCGCCGCGGTTATAGTTATTATAATGATGTTGAGCAACGTCGATTTGCCACAGCCGGACGGGCCCAGAAGCGCATAGGCTTCGCCATCGGCCCAGTCGTGATTCAGCTCTTTCAGCGCGTAGTCATCTTCCCTGACAGGGTTGGGCAGATAAGAATGTGCCAGGTTATCAAGTGTGATTTTAGCCATGTCCCCGCCCCTATGCCGCGACCGCATAGGACGCCGGTGCCGCGAGGCTGCCGTCCTGTGCAAAAAGATATACGTGTGCCGGATCCAGCCAGACCGTCAGATCGGCGCCGAGTGTCAGGTCGTGCACCCCATGAATCAGACCAACCCAGCGCTCGCCGTGATGTTCCAGATGCACAAAGGTTTCCGAGCCGGTGATCTCGGTCACATGCAACCGGGTATTGAACTGCATCGCGTCTCTGACGTGCTGGTTCAGCTCCAGGTGGTTGGGGCGGAATCCGGCGCGGTAGGTGCCGTC
>NVVG01000025.1 GCA_002402125.1 Moraxellaceae bacterium | reverse complement strand
GTACGGAAGCGAATACAACCGAGGAACCGGATGCGGGAAAACCGCACGTCCGGGTCTGTATGGGGGGCATAGAGCGATCTATGTTCCTACCATGACAATATATTATCAGAAATAGACATATTTAAGAAAACCATTAATAGAGAGAATAATTTATGTTTGAAATTATCCTGATAGTAAATACTATCTGGTTTGCCATGGGCTTTAACGTATTCTCAATTCGCAACAAAATATTTGCAAAACTGTTAGTGCCGAGGGAGCAGAGAGATACACCTGTGTTCGAAATATTAGCTGAATCGGGGCGCTTCCTAGGAGGATTCAATTTGGCTTTTGCAGTCTGTAATATTTTATTGCTGATTAACTTGGATACCTTTCCCAGTGAAGAGCAAAGGAGTATTTTGTTGTTCGTATTTGCAGTGGCCCATGGATCTCAGTTCGCTTTTAATGTGCCGGTGGCCATTCAGAATAAACGCGGAGGCGGTGTTTGGCAGGTGCTTAAGGGTACTATGCTGTTTATTTTTATAACTGATTGCATAATGATGTTGCTAAACCTGGTTCTAGCGGGCCTATTTTTCTTGTAATGATTTCGAAACTATCTGGCTGTCGAGATAGATTTCAAACGGTATATATCTATACTAGCTTCTGTCTGTAGGTATGGAGGAGAGAATGTTCAAAGCAATGTTATTTCTGCCATTTAAAAATGTTGAATTAACATGCTTAAGGTGGGATGATATGGTGATTCAAGGATTTAGGGTTGGCAAATCCCCTTAATAAACAGCGAAGATAATGGAATATGATATGCGCGTAGTTTTTCCTGTTCTAATCTCCATTTTCGAAATATCGGCTTGTTCAAATAAAACAACCGACGGTTTTGAGCGGGAAGACATTACTATCACCGATGTTATCTCTGGCATTGCCCTAAGTGAAAGTCAGCATCCAAATTCGGAGGTTGGGCTTGACGAAAAAACTATATACTTACGGGGCAGAAATACTTTTACTTCGATCTTCAATCCCTAATAAGTGGTTTCATTTGGCAGTGAACTTTAGCCAGTTTTATGGATATATCCAAATGACCTTTTAACCGTATTAGTTGAGTGAAAAATTAATGGACAAAAATAAAAAGAAGAAAATGTCACTTGGCAAGGTTGCCAGCGGTTTTAGAAAAAGAACATTAGTCACCGCTAAGCTAGGTGCCAGAGCTGGAATGGCAATGTTAAAAAATGAATTAAATATTGGCGATAAAGAAAATGATGTGGAAAAAGCGGTGCAGTATGCCGAGCAGTTGGTTGAAGATATAGATGGTTTAAAAGGTGTGGTAATGAAAATCGGGCAGATGGCAAGTTATGTGGGAAATAGCTTGCCTCCCGAAGCTCAGCGAGTGTTATCTCGATTGCAGGCGAAAGGCAATAGTCTTGATTTTGAATTGATTGAGGAGATTATTGAGGAAGAGTTGGGCGGCAGTTATCGGGATGTCTTTGACTCTTTTGAAGTGGAACCTTGCGCGGCAGCCTCTATTGGTCAGGTGCATCGAGCAGTCCATAATAATGTGAACGTGGCGGTAAAAGTCCAATATCCAAATATTGAAAAAGCCATTAAAAGTGATTTGTCGCTAATCAGTAATTTAATGTTTATGCCCTTGGCGGCATCGAAATTAGACCGTAAAGGCATTCAAAATGAATTTCGTACGATGATATTGCGGGAGTGCGATTATGTAAGAGAGAGATTCTCAAACAATGTTTGGTCGCCTATTTAGAGACACTCCAGAAATTATTATCCCTAAAGTTATAGTAGAGCGTTCAACTAAAAGAGTGTTAACCACAGAGTTTCTAGAAGGACTCGATTATTATTCAATGTTAGATTCTGTAGATAGACAGGCTAAAAATCGGTACGGATTAAATATGGCCAATTTTCTTGGATATTCACTTTATCATTATGGGGCTTTTAACGCTGATCCTCATCCAGGAAATTACATTTTTATGGAAGATGGGAAGGTTGGTTTTTTAGATTTCGGTAGCGTTAAGATATTTTCTAAAAATATAGTAGAACTTTGGAGGGAAGGGGCCCAGTTGGTTTTGAATGGTGATAGAAAAGGTTTAAAGGAGTGGACAATACGGGCGGGAATCACAGATGGTAATGATAAACGATTTGATTGGGATTATAATTGGGATCTTATGTATATCCAACATAAACCGTATATGACCTCTGACTTCGAATACACGAAAGAGTATGTGAGTGAAGTTAATAATTATTTCATACACAATAAGAATAAAGCTAGCGCCAAGATTCCACCCGAATGGTTGTTTTTATTTAGGTTTCAATTTGGTTTTACCTCATTAATGGCTGACCTCAACGTGAGGAATGACTGGAGATCGAATATGGATGCTATATGGGACAAACCCTATGAAGGGATTGGTGAGGATGTTTCAAGTGTAGGAGAAATATATCGGGGAAAAATTCCAACCCCCGCCTAATGGGTTTCCAACCAGTCAAGGGCTGTATTGTGCGAATCCATATTGTCGACTGTGATTTAGCACCGTGGATAATTTTTTGAATAACTTATCGAGCAAGTAGAAAATCATGAAAGCATGCCAAAAAGGCTTTAATCCAACATATCAAGAAGAAGGCCCGACAATCGAGCAAGTAGGTGACTTGATTGGTTATGCTGTCATCGAATTCGGCACACCTTGGTGCGGGCATTGTAAGGCAGCTATACCCGCGATAAGGCAAGTCTTGTCAGGGAGAGAGATTCCACACATTAAGGTTGTTGATGGAAAAGAAAAGTCATTGGGGCGTTCGTTTAACGTTAAGCTTTGGCCTACTTTAATCTTGCTAGATTCTGGTAGAGAAGTTGCTCGTTTGGTTCGGCCTGTAAATGCGAGCGAGGTGCTAGAGCTTATATCGCATGCGCGGTAGTAGTGCTTGCATTAAAAATCCTTGAGAGATGTATCAATGGTAGCTTTTTAGAGTTTTTGATGTCTGAAGTAGACAGTTTCGACTGTCTTGAATGTGGAAACAGCCGTCTCAGTGAGCTAGAAGAAGAAAGTGTAGTAGCTATACACCAATTAAACTAAAAAACGACCTATGTACTTCTCCCGTTAAAGTGCTCTAGGTGCTGTAGGGATTCCAGTCATCTTTGGATTAGAATAGGGCGGCGATGTTGATCAGCCCTTTATCCTAATAAATATCCTAAATAACCACTATTTTGGAAGTGGCTGGTTAAATATCAATCACTCCGATTTTAGATTAATAAGAATTTCTGCTACACTGGGCTAACAATTAGTCTAAATGCGACACAAAATAAGCGTGTTTCAATTAAGTGTTATGAAAATTTAAATTTAGAATCTGTTTGTGTAATGGTGATAGCAAAAACAGAATTATATTATTCACTATAAGATTAAGGACATAGAATGAGCAAAGGTACAGTAAAGTGGTTTAATGCAGATAAAGGCTTCGGTTTTATTACTCCGGAAGATGGTAGTAAAGATTTGTTTGTTCATCATTCGGAAATTCAAGCGGGCGGTGGTTATGCATCGTTGAATGACGGTCAAGAAGTGGAGTTTGAAGTTGGCCAAGGTCAAAAAGGCCCATGTGCAAATAAAGTTGTTCCTCTTTAAGCAGCAGCACATAACCAGGCCAGTCACTAGGCAACGTAGTGCGTTGCCGGTGCTGGCGACTTTATAACTCAGGAGAAGTAGGAATATAGCACGGAATATGTTCGTTTATTTTTTCATCCTCTTCAGTTGTAAGAAAAGAATTAGGTTCTATTGATCCTATTACGCGAGAAGACTGCTATTTAAATTGTGAATACTCCATGCAATGGTAGTGCTGGTTATTCGTTGATAAGTTCAACCGATTTTTTCGTCAACGCCTTCAAGTCCGCCAATTTTTCAGCGCCAATATTGTTTGTGGCACCGTTTTTAACTGACATCGTTAGCTTTCCCTGTTTGTGTACAGCTCAATGACCTGTTTGCCCAATGCCATTTGATGTACTTGGTCTGGACCGTCGGCTTGCCGACACCAGCGAGCATAGTTAAATGCCTCTGCCATAAAGTAATCTTCCGATAACCCACCAGCGCCATGTATTTGCATACAGCGATCAATAATATTCTGAGTCAAAAGAGGGATCGTTGTTTTTGTGGCAGCAATCATATCTCTTGACGCTTGTGCGCCCACAGCATCCATTTTTTCACAGGTTTTTAAGACCAGCAAACGCGCCATCTGTATTTCAGAGAAACTTTTGGCGACATCTTCTCTTACGGACTGATGTTTACTCAATTTTCGCCCAAAGGTTATTCGTGACTCAGCGCGTACGCAAGCTAACTCAAGTGACCTCTGGGCCGCTCCTACCAATCGCATGCAGTGATGCATTCGGCCAGGCCCAAGACGTCCTTGAGCAATCTCAAAACCTTTGCCTTCACCAAGCAATACGTTTTCAATCGGTACCCGAACATTATCAAAGACGATTTCTGCGTGGCCAATAGGCGCATCATCGTACCCCAGCGTTGTTAGTGGTCGTATGATCTGAATGCCTTTGGTGTCTTTTGGTACCAGCACTTGGGTCTGTTGTTTATGTCTGTTTGGATTTTCTGGATCAGACTTGCCCATGACGATGAAGATTTTTGTGCGTTGATACATTGCACCGGTGATAAACCATTTGCGACCATTTAATACCCATTCGCTACCTTCTTGGGTAATACTGAGTTGAATGTTTGTCGCGTCGCTCGAGGCCACTTGTGGTTCTGTCATGGCGTAGGACGAACGGATTTCGCCGTTTAGCAAGGGAGTTAACCATTGTGCCTGCTGCTCTTTGGTTGCGTATTTCATGAATACCTCCATATTGCCAGTGTCGGGGGCATTACAATTAAATACTTCTGGAGACCAGATTACGCGCCCCATGAGTTCGGCGAGGGGAGCGTAGTCGCAATTGGTGAGGCCTCCATGATCAGAATACTGTCCATACTTTTCAGGGACAAATAGGTTCCATAAACCCGCTTCTTTAGCTTTTTCTTTAAGTTCATCCATTAGCGGCATAGGAGCGAAGCGGTCTGTGGCATCTTGGAGTTGCTGGGCATAAGCGTGTTCTTTTGGATAGATATGCTCTTCCATGAACACAGTTAATTTCGACTGTAAATTGATTGATTTCTCAGACTGTTTGAACATGAAAGTTTGCCCTGGGTGGATTAGCGATGTTTTCTGATAGTTTAAGTATATTGTGTAATGACACATCAGCATAATTTATTCAATTGATGGTATTGCATTGATCTAATCAATGGCAGATATTAGAGTGAAGTATGAATACAGACATCATTATCAGGGATCTATAACCAGAGGATGCATTTGAAGATAACCAATGCATAAGAGTGGAGTTAAAGACGGACAGTAGAAACTTCAAATCACAGCGGGCTATTGAACGTTTTGGAGCGTTAAAAGAAGGCGTTCACAGGAATCATATGGTTTTACCAGATGGTACTTATAGAGATTCTGTGTATTACAGCGTAATTGAAAGGGATTGGCCTGCAATAAAATCTCGTTTTAGTCGATATATAGAAACTGTATTCCCCCAAATTACTACGCGCGGTTAGCTGAGCGTTATATTGTATGGAGTTATAGATGATTTACCAAGGCAGTTGTCATTGTCGCGCAATTACATTCGAAGTTGAAGCGCCGGAGAATTTAGAAGTTGATGCTTGTAATTGCTCAATTTGCACTAAATCAGGGTTTCTTCATTTGATCGTGCCAATTAGCAGATTCAAGCTCTGTTCAGGCGAGGATTCAATATCAACCTATACATTTAATACCGGTATTGCAAAGCACACCTTCTGCAAACAATGCGGGGTTAAGCCGTTCTACACTCCACGTTCTAATCCTGATGGCATCGATGTTAATGTAAATTGCTTAGATACCAAACCTGTATCAATAAATGTCACTGATTTCGACGGGCAAAACTGGGARCAGCACGCACACAAAGTCGCTCACAARAGTTCAGAAATATGAGCAGGCGTAATAACGGTAGGCAWYTAGGAGAGYTGTGTGAAAGATCCAGATTTTTTTAATGAAATATGTGCGGATAAATTCCCTGGTTCTATCGGAATAATAGTGACGCAAGTCAGTAGCACAGAGGTAAGAGCAGAGATCGAAATAAAACAATCACACTTGGCACCAAATGGTTTTCTACATGCGGGGTGCGTGGTGACTTTAGCGGATACATCGTGCGGAAATGGATGCCTGTTAAATTTGCCAGAAAATTCGTCAGGATTTACAACTATTGAGCTTAAGTCAAATCATTTAGCAACGGCTCGAGATGGTTYTATTGAGTGTGTTGCCACKCCGGTGCACATAGGAAGAACCACGCAGGTTTGGGATGCAGTGGTCAGCCACAAGCAAACAGGGAAAGTCATAGCATTATTCCGGTGTACTCAAATGCTTCTGTATCCAGCTAAAGCAACCAATTAAACGGCCGCTTTGGGCCCAAACAATGTTGGGCCCTTGAGTGAAACAATAGAAAACGTGTTGTTTTGAGTCAGAGTCACTACTTTGCACCCAATTTTCCCCGTCGGCTGTCAGCTATTAATAGGTGATATTAAATTCACCTGCTACTTGCAAGCCTGCCTCATTCAGATAGTTAACTTTTCCGATTATTGTATTTTCTGTAATTGAGATAATGGATATTGTACCAGAGGTTGCATAATACTCTTCATCGGCTTCCACCTCTTCGGCATAATTAAAATCATCGTTATTATAAAACTCTACACTAGTGCTTATCCCATTGCTTAGTACGTCGTATTCGCCAACGTCTAAATACCCATTACCTTCAATGGTAATTACTGCTCTGCCACCATTAAATGGAGCGCTGGTGGATAGATGAAAATAGTCTTCAGTTGTTACCGTATAATCGGCACAAACATTATTGTCAACATTGAATAGGCTCTCGTCATCAACGGATAAAGACATGCTGCCAGAATTGAAATAACTATCGTTGCTCTGTTTTTCTAGAACGAATAACCGATTTCCATCAGTATCTGTAGCTATGCCCTCGATACGCATGTTGCCTTTCGAAACAGCCAAGGTAGCGCTAGCATCTTCACCATCAGTAGAAAATAGTTCGTTGCCATTTCGTTGCCAAACAGTTGTCCAACTAGGGTTGCAGTATATAAAACTTACAGAGGTATCATTTATTTCAGAAACTAACGTGGGGCTGGATGTGTTATCAGAATCGATGTTAAAGGACCATAGGCCATTTAAGCTGGCGGATTCATCAATTTCACGTTCAACTTCGCCGTTGCTACTACTGCCGCCACAGGCGGTTAAGCAGATTGCAAAACTAGCTGCTGCAATTTTCGGTGTGAATGTGATTGGGGGAAAAAACTTGTAGTTTGGAGTAGTGTTTTTCATACTAAATGCCTTAAGTAGGGTGGACAAAATATCGAGTGGTTTAAAGAAAATTGAGTGATAGCTATGAATCGCCTGTCTGGATTTAGATATCGGAATCTAATATCATGCGCTGGTGATCTTGAGACCATGTTGGCCATGGGGGCAATGGATTGTGGTTTATGTCCTTCCCATTAGGATTTCCAGTTTTGGCAAAATTTGACCAGTAGGACATCATTTTTTCACTGAGGGCTATGCGTTTTGTTCGATTGGCTTCGCTCCATAAATAGCTCATGATATCTCTGTTACCGTCTACCCATTCAGCGCTATTAACGTCACAGTTATCAAGGGGGTCCACACAGTTACCTTTTCGTTCATAGCAGTTTGCTTCTGATGTATTGCAGTTTGTATGGAAGTTACCTAATGCAAAAGGGATATCCAGCATATGCCCTGCACCGGTGAATTTGTCCATTGGTTCTGGCGCTTCATCCCAATCGAAGCGATAGGCGTAGTTATCGAATGGTTGGGAATTGTTATTTTCGATAATTGTTAGTGGGTTATCGACACCGACATATTGGAATCCGTAACCGCTAGCCAGGCCCATTGCGTTCCAAACAGGAAGAGTTCCTGGTATCAAAAAATCACTGAGTTTATAATTGGGTGTTTCGGGAGTAAAATTCAGTAGTTTATCGACGTAAGATTTCTCAGAGTCTATCAATAGTGGTGTAGGAAAGAATTTTATTTCATCTCGGGTATTGCCCGTAATAATAGGGACTTGGTTATATTCACCTTGTTTTAGCAAATAAGTGGGTTTATTTTTTAGAACCACGCCATCAATATAGAACATGCCCATTTGTGAAGTTGATTGTGTTAGATCCGAGTTGAATTTTGACAAAATCTCATCTGCAGATTTTGATCGAAGATATTGAATAATGTTTTCAGGAGATTCATGCTTAATCTCCCACCAAATAGATAAACGACTTCGATTTTGGTTTGATTGTTCAGCAACCTTTAAATCCATAATTAGCTGGTCTGTCTTTTTGTCCAAATCTTGTTGAGCATTCGTGAGTGGTCCGCCACTTTGAATGATAGCTTTATGAAAGAGACCGGTTGCCAAATCAGAGACGAGCAGACCATAAATATTGAGTCCTCCGGAAGATTCACCGGCAATAGTGATGTTATTGGGGTCGCCACCAAAGTGGGAAATGTTTCCCTTTATCCATTTTAACGCTTGGATTATGTCAAGAATGCCATAGTTCCCCGAGGCATCAATTCCGGTTTTATTTTCCCTTAATGCGGGATTGGTGAAAAAACCAAATGCTCCTAATCTATAGTTGATACTGATAAATATCACGTTTGTTTTTGCTGAGAAATTACCACCTCGATAGATGGGGGATCCTGACTTTCCTGTGCTATTTGCACCGCCATGAATCCAAACATAAACAGCGAGTTTTTTCTCTAGTGTGTTTTCTACGGTCGTTTTTGGACGCCATATATTGAGATAAAGACAGTCCTCACTACCAAGTAGCTGGGGTTTTTTGTCCTTTGTGCCGTATTTGCTGGTATCTGCGGTTGAGAGCATGCCTGCATATTGGACGCAAGCATGTTCATCGCTGTCTCTTGTTTTTTCGTATGACCCAAATTTAGTGGCAAGTCGTAAGTTGTCCCATGGTATGGGTGGTCGTGGTGCGTTCCATCGCAAATTCCCTATTGGTGGCTGGGCATAGGGAATTTCTATCCATGCCAAGCTTTCTGTTTTATTTCCATCGAAATAGTCGATATATTCTGTTCCTTGTACCCAGCCATAATTTGTTTCTCGCACCAGCGTGCTGGATTCAAACGCGTAAGCGAATGTGGGGAACTGAATAGAGATTAATAGAAGTAATAATAGTTTTGAGTATCGCATTATAGGTGTGCCGATGTTCGAGAGTTAATAATGGTAATTAAGCAAATTGGTGGTGATGGTGCGATAACTCAGCAGATTTTTCCATAAATTTCTTTATGTGATGTGCTGAGCCTTTAGCATTTTCCATCATGAGTAGGTGTCCACCCTCTAACGCTAATTCTATATCGGGCTTGAAGTGACTCATGAATGCTTTACCATTTCGGTAAGGTAGTACGTTATTCTGTTTTCCCCAGATAACCATGGTTGGTGGGAACCAGTCTGGTTTTTCTAATGTATCAAGTTGTTCAAAACTAGTAATGGACTGCCCCAGTGCGTTAAGACTTCTGGCATTACTTGAATTACGATATAGGTTGGCTAGATGTTGCCTTGAATTTTTCCTGACTGCTTTGCTGTTATTGAATTGGTAATTAATCAACAAATCACGACCAATTTTATATTGACATAGTTTGTTTTCTATCCAGTGGGATAGCGTGTTGAAATTTTTGTTCCTCTTTGATCGTATAATCATTTTTACTGGACTAGATAGCGTACTAGGGCTTAATACATTAAACAGTATGAGTGATCGTATATTGGATCCCCGTACCATTTGACAGTACGCTAGAGTCGCTGAGCTGCCTAAGCAGGTGCCTATTAGGGTGATGTTTTTCAATTTCAATTGTTCAATAAAGTCTTTCAGTACATGACTGTAAGCCTGTAGGTTATGCGCATGTTGATTTTCCTCAGATTGCCCAAATCCGGGCCAGTCAATGGCGTAAATTCGATACTGAGTGGCAAAATATTCGTTAATGGGGTCCCATATGCTGTGGTCAGTTCCACCATTATGGAGAAAAATCATTACTGACCCGGATGCAATACCTGATTCTCGAAAAGTGATCTTTATGTTGTTACAAATTAAGCTTTTCATTTGAGAGTTTCCTCGGGGATACCTTGGTCAGTGATTGACCATTGAAATGGTAGCGCTGGGGCTAACTGTAACCAGGTATATAAATGAAAGCTTGTATGAATCGCTTGTCGTTGTTTGCCAATATGACCTAGGAGGGTTGTAGGGAGACCGTCAAATCTCTTTTTTTGAGAATGCTACTGGGAGGGGTGCCTATTACTTCTGACACTGCGCGACTGAAATGAGCCAAATCGTGGAAGCCTGCTTCATGGGCTGCATCGGTAAAATTCATTCCTTGAGCCAGTAATGGTATTGTTTTCCAGACCGATACACTGCGTATGTATTGAGGCAGTGTGCAATGCATGTGTTGTTTGAAAAGGGAGCGTAATCGTGATTCTGAAAGATTCACATTACCGGCAAGCATGGTAACAGACAGATCCTCTGCTCGGTGTTGTTCAATGATATCAACTACCCTGAGTATTCTAAGATCCCGATTGGTATGCTGATTGTTTTGCTCGCAGATTGAATAGATTACCGCATCAAAGAGTTGGGCTGCACCGTCTAGAGACAGCGCCTGATAAAAACTAGAGTGACAAAGGTTGTGCGTTTTATTTAATTCTTCTTGTGTTAGTGACCTCATCTCATAGGGATTAACACAATTCATTAGGTCTTTGTATTCTGGGGTGGTAATAAAAGCATCAAAGATAGATATGTCAGAATCAATGGCTTGGATGAAAGTTCGGTCAACATTCGGACCCAAAATTACACCTTGGTATGCGTTATCTTGATTATGTGTATTACGATAGGTAAAGGGTTTGCCGGCCGCTATTAGTATGGTTATAGATAGTCGTCGATAGGGTGCCTCTTTGCGATCAATAGTAAGAGAGAGGTCTTGTTTTAGGAAACAGCGGTTCCAAATATGTATACGCGTTTGTGTTATTTTTTTTAATGTTTTCATCGGGCCTGAATGGATTGATTTTATCGGTTATTGTTTGCTGTTTCCCAGGCGATCATAGCGGCTTTTCTTTCGGGTAACCAACGATAATTTCCAAACTCGCCACCTTTTTGAATGACACGATGGCAGGGAATCAAATAGGCAATATTGTTTTTACCAATGGCTGATCCAACTGCTCGTGATGCGTTTGGTTTGCCAATCTCGTTGGCTATACTTTGGTAGTGATTAAGTTTACCAGAAGGAATGGAAAGCAATGCTTGCCAAACTTTCATCTGGAAGTTTGTACCTTTTAAATGCACCGATAACGGTTGTTGATTGTCCCACTCTTTGTTAAAGATTTGTTGGACAAGAAGTGCCGTCGATGCACTTTTTTCTATTAGTATTGCGTTTGTCCAGCGTTGTTGAAGTTCGTTCACGGCATTGACCTGGTCTTGGATAAAAGTCAGATGACAAATGCCTTTATCTGTTGTTGCTATCAAGCACTCTCCAAATTGGGTGGGATGAAAGCCATAGCGGATGGTTAAGCCCTTTCCTGAGCTCTTTAATTGTCCTGGAGTAACTGCTTCACAATGCACTAACAAATCATGTAATCGACTAGATCCCGTTAAACCTAAGGTTAATGCAGTGTGGCTGATGGGTTCTTGGTGATGGATAATGGACAGGGCGTGTTCTTTGGTGAGGAACTGCAAAAACCGTTTGGGGGTAATACCGGCCCAGCGAGTAAATAGACGTTGGAAATGAAATTCACTCAGTCCAATGGCTTTGGCAATGTCTTCTAGCGGTGTGTTTGCTGGGCATGTATATAGGTGATGAATCACCGCTTCAATCCGCAGGTAATCTTGGTGTTTATGGGTCATATCTAAAGGGGATGTTGTCATATGTGCAGCATAAGTGGAAATGATGCTGTTCTGCCACCCGATTCTTGCGGTCAACGCCAGAAAAGGGGCAAAAATGTACGTTATATTGCTTAATATTCAGGGTTACCCCGGGCGCTACTACGGTAGACGCGTTGTATTCTTGTTATTTGTCCAATTTGGTTTGTTACTGGCCATAATTGCTCGTTGAAAAAGAGGAAATTACGCCATAACCTATGTAGAATCAGTCGACTACAATAAAATAAATAACATCGTTAGCTATCGAATTGGTCGTTTAATGATCGGTTCTCGTAATCAAGAATAATAGGTACCTTATGTCCGTTGTTGAATTGCTGGCCTTTCTCTCAAAGAAGGACATTCGTCTCTGGCTAGAAGATGAGAATCTTCGGTTTAGTGCACCAGAGGGAGCGTTTACTGCTGAAATTAAGAATCAAGTGGTTTCTAACAAACCAGCAATTATTGAGTTCCTTAAGCAGTCCCAGAAGACGGTCCCAAGCACCATCAAAACCATTACCAGAGATAAACCCCTGCGTACTTCTTATGGTCAGCAACGATTGTGGTTGTTGGATCAGCTAAATCCTGGCGATGTAACTTATAACATGCCAATGGCATTAAGAATAAAAGGAGCGATTGACCCAGACCTGCTTGATCAAGTTTTTCAAAATATTGTAGACCGGCATGAGGTATTAAGAACTCATTTTGAAGACAAAGACGGCGAGCCTTTTCAAGTTATCGCAGAGACTGGGTTCTGGAATTTAGAGAGAGTTGATTTGTCCCAGCAGCCTGTTGATGAAAAAGAATCACAGATCGCTCATTGGGTAAATGAAGATGCATTGACGCCTTTTGATTTGAGTTGCGGTCCTTTATTCAGAGGCAAGCTAATTACGGTTAACGCTGCCGAAGCGGGCAATCCCGAATACGTATTAATTGCCTGCATGCACCATATCATCTCTGATGGTTGGTCCATGGAGGTGCTGCTGAAAGAAATAATGGCCTTCTACATAGCCAAGACGGCCGATACTCCGGCGCTATTGCCTGATTTACCTATTCAATACGCAGATTATTCCGAGTGGCAACGAGCATGGGTAGAAAGTAAGGAGCAAAAAGAGCATTTAGCCTATTGGTTGAAAACTCTTGATGGTGCGCCGCCAGTATTAGATATGCCAACCGATAAACCTCGTGTTGATATGCAAAGTAGCCGCGGTGCAGTGCATAGTTTTGAATTGTCGCCTACATTAGCAGCTCAAATAGAAACCTTTGCTGATAGAGAAAAACTGACGCCTTATATGATCACCTTAGGTGCGTGGCAATTATTATTATCGCGCTATGCTAATACCTCTGATGTGGTGTTAGGTGCTCCTGTTGCGGGTCGAGACCGTGGTGAGACACAAGAGTTGATTGGCTTTTTTGTTAATATGCTGATGTTGCGTTTGCAGCTGGATTCAGATTTAACCGTTAACACGTTTTATCAGCGGGTAAAAACCATGGTGTTGGATGGCTTTAGTCACCAAGACCTACCGATTGATATGTTGCTAGAAGAAATGTCATTGGAGCGACAGCCGGGTTACTCCCCCTTGGCACAGGTGGGGTTTCAGTTGCTTAATATCAATGAAGGTGATGAAACCAAGGCGTTGGGTGTAGGGCCATTGGATGTGACGGATATACCTTCATCGAGTAAGTCAGCGCGAATGGAAATAGTGCTTGCGGTTGCCCGTCAAGGTACAAGTTACAGTGGCAGCGTGGAATACAACATTGGTTTGTTTAACGAATCAACCATTGTCACAATGATTGAGCAGTATCAGCACTTATTGTCCGAATTAACGGCGGTTTTTGGTGAAAAATCCAAGCAAAAAACACTAGAGTCTATTCAGCTGTTTAGTGATGAGGAGTTGTTGCAGGCTTTGGGCGCAGATGCAACTCAGAGTCGTATCCTATCCTTAAATAGTAATCAGCAATATCTCTATCGTGCTTACAAGTCTGATGAAGAGAGCGATGAAGAGAGTGATGAGAAAAGTGTTGAAAATTCTTATGGCATTACCGTTGAGTTTGAAGATGATGTCGATGTTGACAAAATGTCTCACGCCATTCAGCTATCAATAAATCAACATGAAATCCTAAGAGCCAGTTTGGTAAAAACGTATCTTAAGGGGGCTGATGCCGCCTATTTTATTTTGCAGAATCAGTTAGCCGCTACCTTGCATGTACAGTCTATAGATGGTGATCTAGAGCGGTCCGCAAAAGAGTTAATGCACCAATCGATTAACTTGCTAACAGATCCACTAGTAAACTATCACCTGTTGCAAAATGAAACGGATAAGAAAAAGTTAGTTTTTTGTTATCATCGTATACTGCTAGATGAAGCTTCTGCCTTCTTGCATGTTGATGAGGTGCTGGATTTTTATGATAGGTTAATGGCAGGGCATGAAACTGATGTGTCTGCTAGAGTGGGCGCGAACAAAGAATATCAGCTGAGGGATAAGGCGCGGACGGATGCAGACGAAGTACTTGAATTTTGGCATGAAACTGCTAAATCGGTAGAACCTCTGCAGTTTTCAATGCCTGACTCAACCCGTGAGTCATCGGATACGTCGTTAGAATTACAGGGCGCTAATGAAGAGACACATTCGTTAACGATCGACGCTGATTTGCGTGCGGGTATTTCCAGTTATTGTAGTAGGCAAGGCATTAATCTGGCGTCATTCTTTAAATCTGTTTACGGTTTGTTGGTTCAACACTATTGTCGGTCAGAGGATGACTTTCATATTTTTGAATTCCATAAGAATCGCCAGGGGCTTGATGAGAGTGATCTGGGTTGTTTTTACCAACAGATTCCAGTGATTTTTCCGGCGGCGTTATTTGATAAAAATTCTACAGTTGCTGAGCTATTTGCCAATGAGAAAAAGTATCAAGCCGATGTTCAAAACTATCGAGCTTTATCTCTAGATGAGCAGCGGGTTGTTTTGCCGCAGGCACCGGTGGCGTTTAGGTATAACCACTATAGAATGAATGCTGGAAAGAATGTGCAAGGGACAAGAGTGTTTCCCGAGATATCAGTTGCTAAGATAAAAAATGCAGTACAGTTGGTAGTGGAAGAATTTTCCGACAACTTAACGTTAGCCTTGTCTTATGACGCGAATAGTTTTGTTGATCTATCGATGCTTGATCGCATGCAGTCAATCGCACAGCAAATAGTCACTGGGAAAGCGAATAGAATTTCTGATGTCTCGTACATTATCAGTCAAGAGGAAAATTCATTACAGCTGGCGGGGCCTGAAACCAATGCAGCAGCTGCAAATGGTCATGCCAATATCATTGAGTGGTTTGAGTCTCAGGTAGAAAAGTCAGCCAACGAAGTCGCCGTTGTCTTTGAAGAGACACAGCTGACCTATGAAATGCTAAACCAAAAGGCGAATCAGTTAGCCCGTCATTTGTCTAAAAATAAAGTGGAAGCCAATAGCCGGGTAGGAATATGTTTAGATCGCTCTGTGGATCTGGTTGTTTCTATCTTAGCGGTGCTGAAAGCTGGTGGTACCTATGTTCCTATGGATGCCAATTACCCAAAGGAACGTCTTGCCTTTATAGCGGAAGATAGCAACGCTCCTTTTGTTATTACGCATTCTTCATTATCGAATCGATTGCCAGCGCTTGCTGCCCGCGTATTTTTGATGGATTCCGATTGGGCAACCCTCGCGGATGTGGATAATAGCAATCTAAAAACTGCAATCGATGAAAATGACCAGATCTATATAATTTATACCTCAGGCTCTACTGGTCGCCCAAAGGGTGCGGCAGTAACACACAAAGGCGAACTAAATTTACAGCAGTGGTATACCCATGAAATGCAGTTTAGCAATGACACCAAAACGTTATTGGTGAGTGCAGTTGGTTTTGACTTGACTCAAAAGAACTTGTTCGCGGCCCTGTTACAGGGCGGTACCTTAGTCATACCCAAAATGGAACTGTTTGACGAACAACTGCTCGTTGATCTTATTCAACAGCATCAAGTGAGTGTGGTGAACTGCGCGCCGAGTGCGTTTTATCCTTTGGTGGAAACTGCAGCATTTGACGGTTATCAAGCGTTAGCATCACTAAAACACGTAGTGCTTGGTGGTGAGTCGATTCAGTTGCCGTTGTTGTATCCATGGTTGACCAGTAACGCATGTAAGGCACAGCTGATCAATAGTTATGGCCCTACAGAATGTACCGATGTGGTGGCCTATCATCGCTTAGAACAGGTGGCTTCTGCAGATCAGATAATACCTATAGGCAAACCGATTCAGAATACTCAGCTATATATTCTCAATGAGTCTAATCAAGTTGTGGTGCCCGGTTGTGTGGGCGAGCTATGCATTGCCGGCACGGGGGTAGGTTTAGGTTATCTCAATCAAGATGAGTTAACTGCCGAGGTATTTGTTGATAATCCATTGGGCGACGGGTTGATGTATCGCACCGGTGATTTGGTACGTTATCAGCCAGATGGCAACTTGATATACGTTGGCCGTAAAGATTTTCAGATTAAGTTGCGCGGTTTACGTATAGAGCTGGGTGAAATTGAATGGACGCTACAGCAACTTGCTGATGTGAGCGATTCGTTGGTGCTGTTAAAGGAAGAAGAGCTTGTTGCTTATGTAGTCTTAAGCGCAGAAGGTTTTGAGCAAGCGAAGACCCTGCTGCAAGATCAGTGGCGAGATAATATACGGCAACATCTGCCTGAATATATGCTACCAAATGCATTGGTGGTATTGCCTCATTGGCCGTTAACACCGAATGGAAAAGTAGACCGCAAAGCATTGCCGGATCCTAGCGAAGCGGATAGCAAAAAATCCGAGTACATTGCCCCAAGAGATGCGCTAGAAACACAGTTAGTGACAATCTGGACGGATGTTTTGGCAACACCAAACATTGGTGTGTTAGATAATCTGTTTGATTTAGGTGGCAACTCTCTGCTTGCAACTCGGATTATTTCCCGAACCAACCAAGCGTTTGATATTGAGGTTAGGGTGCGTGATTTGTTCTTGTCACCTTCGGTTTCGGAGTTGGCGCGGTTAGTTCGCCATGCTCAAAAAGGTGGAGTGGCAAAAGCCCCTGAGATTGTACCGGTGGATAAAAGCCAACCCTTGCCTATTTCTTTTGCACAACAACGTTTGTGGTTTTTGGATCAGCTGGATCCAGGCACACCAGCCTACAACATGCCCGGCGCAATAAAGCTTGACGGAGTATTAGATGTCGATCTGTTAAGTAAAGTTTTTTCGGAAATTATTAATCGGCATGACAGTTTACGTACTTATTTTACCAATATTGACGACGTGCCCTATCAAGTTATTGGTCCAAAGGTAGATTGGAAAATTAAATGCCATGATATTTCCAATATGTCCGCCAAAGACAGAGATACGGAAGCCTTAAAGCAAGCTCAGGAAGAAGTGAGTTTTAACTTCGACTTGCAAGCTGGGCCGTTGATTAGAACCCGGTTATTGAAACTGACAGATCTGTCTTATGTATTGATCGTTAATATGCATCACATTATTTCCGATGGTTGGTCAAATGGAATTTTGATGCAGGACCTGGTAACGATCTATGAGGCCTTTAGTAACGGTAGCCCGTCGCCTTTAGCGGATCTAAAAATTCACTATGCGGATTTTTCGGTATGGCAGCGAGAATGGCTGCAGGGTGATGTGCTGCAAGAGCAAATTGATTTTTGGAAGCAACAGCTTGCTGATGCGAAAGTATTGGAGTTGCCTTTCGATAAAAAACGCGGACCAAAACAAACTTTCAATGGGGCCTTTGAGAAAATCGTACTGGATGCGGATCTAACACGTAGACTCAATCAGTTGGCGCGGTCTCATGGTGCCACCTTGTTTCAGGCAGTGCTGGCTGCATTTAATGTACTTTTACATAAATACAGCGGTCAGAATGACTTTGCTGTGGGCACACCGATAGCCAATCGAAACCGCACCGAGTTGGAGAGCATTATTGGTTTCTTTGTGAATACCTTGGCGTTGCGAGCGCATTTTGAGGAAGGCGAGTCTTTTGTCCAACAATTAGAGCGAGTGAGAGAGCATGCGTTGGATGCCTATGCTTATCAAGATGTGCCTTTTGAGCGACTGGTTGATGAGCTAAATGTCCCGCGAGATATGAGCCACTCACCAATATTTCAGGTGATGTTTAATTTAGTGACTGCAGCGGCGAACGATGGTGTGCAGTTACCCGGATTAAAGATTAGTCCAGTGGGGGAGCAGTTTGAGAACGTTAAGTTTGACTTGATGTTGGACTTAATTGAAATTGATGGGCAATTACAGGGAAGTTTAGGGTTTAATACTGACTTGTTTTTGCCGAACTCCGCCAAACGGTTGGTAGAACACTTCTGTTCGTTATTGGCAGAAGTTGTTAAGTCACCAGAAACCCCGCTACAACAGCTGAAATGGTTAACCGCAGACGAAAGTCATCGTCAACTAGTCGATTGGAATCAAACCGCAGTTGATTATGCAAAAGATAAAACAATTCACCAATTATTTGTCGAGCAAGCAAACAAAACCCCAGCGAATGTGGCGATTCAGTTTGGCGACAATACACAAACCTATCAGCAGCTTGATGAAGCCTCTAACCGAGTAGCTCGTTACTTGGTTGAGCAGGGTGTTGTTGTTGGTGACAAAGTGGGCTTGTGTTTGGATCGTTGTCCAGAACTGATGTCTACCATCTTGGGTATTCTAAAAGCAGGCGCAGTGTATGTGCCATTAGATGCTAGTTATCCTCATGGGCGTATCCAGTACATTATTGAGAATGCGGCTATTTCATTGGTGTTAACCCGCAGTGATATCGCAAGTGAATTACCTACGGGGAAAAACTCAGGCCAGTGGCAGTATCTAAATCTAGATGAGCTGAGCGAATCAATTGCAGCTTGTGATAGTTCAGCAATTGCGTTGTTAGGTAGTGCAGAGCAACTTCTCTATATGATCTACACCTCAGGTTCAACCGGCAGGCCAAAGGGCACCGGAGCGTTTCACCGCGCAGAAGTGAACTTGTTGTCTTGGTATTGTCGAGAGTTTGGCATGACAGAGCAGGACAATGTTCTGCTAATGAGTGCGATTGGTTTTGATTTGACGCAAAAGAATTTCTTTGCGCCACTGTTGACCGGTGCCAGCTTGGTGATACCAAACTTTCAAGAGTACGACCCAGAAGAATTGTGTGGGCTTATCAAAGAGCAAAACATCAGCTGGCTGAACTGTGCACCAAGTGCATTTTACCCATTACAAGATGAAGTAGAAAATTGGCAGCCTATAGCCAGCTTAAAGAATGTTTTCCTTGGGGGGGAAGCGATTAATTTGCAGCGCTTGCAGAAGTGGAGCAACAGCTCAAGCTGCGTGATAATTAATAGTTATGGGCCAACAGAATGTACCGATATCGCTACTTGGCATCGATTAGATGTTGAGAGGGAATTACAATCTGGATCAGTGCCCATCGGGCGACCTAACGATAATGTAAAACTCTACATTGTTGATGCAAGCAATCATATTCTGCCAATTGGTGCTATCGGCGAGCTCTGTATTGCGGGTGATAGTGTCGGGCCGGGTTATCTAAACAATCCTGGGTTAACCCACGAAGTTTTTGTCGAAAATCCCAATCTGCCATCAGCAGAAATTATGTATAAGACCGGTGATTTAGTGCGTTACCGTCAAGATGGGGTGGTTGAATATCTTGGGCGTCGAGACCATCAAATTAAGCTGCGTGGTTTTAGAATCGAAACCGATGAGATTCAAGCGGTTATCAATGAAAACGAGCAAGTTAAGGAATCCCTGGTGGCGGTGGTGGATCAGCCCAATGTGGGGCAACAACTGATAGCCTGGGTTGTTTGTGCTGATGTTGCTAAAACTAGCGAGACAAATGCTTTAGAAGAATCGTTGATTAAACATCTCAGTAATTTGTTACCCGGATATATGATGCCGGCCGCGTTTGTGTTGATGGGTGATTTTCCCTTAACGCCCAATGGTAAAATTGATCGTTCCGCATTGCCAGTCGCGAAAATTGGCTCGGTATCGCAGGCCGAATATATAGCGCCAACTACCGACATCGAACAAGGTGTGTATGAGGTTTGGGCAGAAATTCTTGGGTTGGAAATAAATAGTTTGGAAAAGGTTGGTATCGATGACGACTTCTTTGCGGTCGGCGGCCAGTCCTTACTAGCGACTCAAGTGGTATCACGTTTACGAAAACGTTATCGCGTGGCATTACCATTAAGAAAGCTATTTGATCGGCCAACCATTCGTGCGATTGCCAACGTTATTGAGCAAGAGCAAGCCAGTGGTGAAGAGCATGAAGTTCAGACCCTGGCTAAAATTGCTCGAGATGGTGAGCTTCCATTATCCTTCAGTCAGCGCCGATTGTGGATTCTAGACAAGATTGAACCCGGTTCTTCTGCTTACAACATGCCTATAGCGTTTCGATTAAAGGGAACGCTGAATGTGGATGTGTTGCAGCGAGTGTTTAATGAAATTGTTGATAGGCATGAGTCATTCCGCACCTATTTTGTTGATGGTGACGGCAATGGTGCGCAAGTTATTGTGCCTGAGCTACAAATTGAAGTGGCGATTGAGGAAATGTCGGAGGATGCATCTGAGCCAGAGATTAAGCAAAGAGCAGAAGTAGAGTTTTCAACGCCCTTTAGCTTACAAGAACCAGGATTGTTGCGGGCAAAGTTACTTCGGTTATCTGATATTGACCACGTCTTGTTAGTGACTATGCATCATATTGTATCTGATGGATGGTCCCTGAGTATTTTGATCAGAGAAGTCGCGCAGTTGTATCAGGCCTTTGTTACCGGTGGACCTTCGACACTACCTCCGGCCGAATTCCAGTACGCAGACTATGCAGCTTGGCAAAATAATTGGATGAGTGGTGATGTATTAGATAAGCAACTGACTTACTGGAAAGAAACCTTATCCGGTTCCACTGTGCTTGAGTTGCCCACAGATAAGGTAAGGCCACCGGTTCAATCTTATCGAGGCGCCCATCATAATTTTGTCATCGATGAGACATTGACGGAAAAGTTGAATGGGTTAGGCCGTGATCAAGGCGCGACATTGTTTATGACAATGTTTGCGGCGTTTAACGTGTTGTTATATCGCTATAGTAATCAAACGGAACTATTGATCGGTACCCCTGTAGCGAATAGAACACTCAGTGAAACTGAAGAGATTATTGGATTCTTCGTTAATACCTTGGTATTAAAAACGGAACTCGCCGATAACCCATCATTTTCACAATTACTTCAGCAGGTAAAACTCAACTCATCGGCAGCATTTGATTATCAAGACCTACCGTTTGAAAAGATCTTGGATGAGTTAAATGTGGTACGTGACATGAGTCACTCACCGCTATTTCAGGTGATGTTTATTTTACAAAACACACCCAAAGAGGAAAGTGTTGACCTGTCTGGCCTAGTATTAGAACCCGTGGAATGGGATCAAACAACCGCCAAGTTCGATCTTACCCTAAGTGCCAATGAGATAGAGGGTAAGCTGCACTGTGATTTTGAATATGCCACAGACTTATTTGAGGCAGACACCATTGGGAACATGGCGCAGCATTTTGAACGGTTACTGAATAGCCTTGTTGATAGCCCTGAGTCTACAATTGATAGTTATCCGCTGTTAAGTGATGCCGAAATAGATCAACAATTGGTTGCGTGGAATACCACCGCCATTGATTACGATAGTGAAACCAGCGTACAGTGTTTGTTTGAACAACAAGTCGCTACAACGCCTGATCGCATCGCATTAACCGTAGAAGGCAAAGATATTAGTTATCAAGCGCTGAATACAATGGCCAACAGACTTGCGGGTTATTTAATGGCACAGGGCGTTAAGCCTGGTGATCTAATTGGTGTCTGCTGTAGTCGCTCGGTTGATATGCTGGTATCGCTATTAGCGGTACTTAAATCCGGATCGGCCTATGTGCCTATCGACCCAGAATATCCGAAAGCGAGAATTAAATACGTTATTGAGCACGCGAAACCTTCTGTTATATTAACCCAAGTTGCGCTTAGCGAGGTTTTACCTGAAACCTCCGCTGCAAAAATAATTTGTCTTGATACTATTCAGCAAGAGCTGGATCAATCAGGGCCAGTGGTTGCAGAAAATCCAACGCCAGTTGGCAGTACCAGTGATCTAGCGTATGTGATTTATACATCAGGTTCTACCGGTAACCCCAAAGGTGTTGCCATATCCCAAAAGGCTTTTAGCAACTTCCTGTTTGGCATGAAGCGTGATATAGGCATTGATAAAGAGGATATTTTATTAGCAGTTACCTCACTGTCTTTTGATATCGCAGGGTTAGAATTGTTCTTGCCGTTACTCAATGGCGCTCGTGTATTGTTAGCCACCAAAGAACAATCTATGGATGTTGCTCAGCTTATGCAGCTGATAGAACAACAGCAGGTAAGTTTCTTACAAGCCACACCCGCCACATGGCATATGTTAGTTAATAGCGGTTGGAAGATAGATAGACCGTTTAGAGGGTTATGTGGAGGAGAGCCGTTGCCGATAGGCCTTGCCAATGCTTTATTGGATAACGGGGTAAACCTTACTAATGTTTATGGCCCCACCGAAACCACGGTATGGTCATCACTCTATCATTTGGAGCAACCATTAGGAGGAACCGTTCCTATTGGTAAGCCCATCGCAAATACTCAATGTTATGTATTAGACCGCATGATGCGACCGGTACCGGTCGGTGTTGCAGGGGAGTTATATATTGGCGGTGATGGTTTAGCCGATGGGTATCTTTATAGTCCAGAGCTAACAGAAGGCGCTTTTGTTAACAATCCATTTTCTAGCGATACAAATTCCCGGATTTATAAAACCGGTGATTTAGTTCGATACCTAAAAAATGGTAATCTAGAATGCTTGGGTCGTTTGGATCATCAAGTGAAAATACGCGGCTTCCGCATCGAACTTGGTGAAATTGAAACCGTATTTAATCGGTTTGATGTCATCAAGGAAGGCGTGGTGCACCCTCATGAAGATGCCAGCGGGGTTAAATATTTAGTTGCTTATTACACCGTGGCAGAAGAGTCGGTAAAAAATGCAGATATACGAACTTACCTAAAAGAAAGCCTACCCGACTACATGGTGCCAACAGCCTTTGTAGAAATGGAAGCAATGCCATTAACCCCTAATGGCAAGGTAGATAGAAAAKYCTTAAAACCTGAGTCATCGATTGTAGAAGTCACCGAGTATGTGGCGCCATCAACGGAAGTCGAGCAAGCCATAGCTGATATTTGGGAATCGGTACTGGAAAAAGATAAAATTGGCATTAATGATAACTTCTTTGAGATTGGCGGTCACTCGTTGTTAGCCGTGCAAATTGTTTCTCGGGTGAAAGAAAAGTATGAGGTGGAGTTTCCGCTAAAGGTTCTATTCGAAACAACAACTATTGCAGCAATGGCTAACTATATAGAAACGGTGCTCTGGGCGAACGCTGATACGGAAGATGGAGAAGAATCCGATGACGATATGGAGGAATTTGAGATTTAGCGCATTCTTTTTTGGTCAAGATTCCATACTTCTTTGGTTTTGTTGTTGTCTCAAAATACGGTGACGTGTAATAAATAGGATATTTGGTTGGTTTTTATCTAGCCAGCAGTACTTAAGTTTTGATAGACTCCTGTTAGAAATTTGGAACATGTTGTTTCGTTACCGCCCTCATGCGAATCAATTCACAAGGATTGGTGGATCTCTAAGTCCCCTCTTTTACCTTTTTGAATTATTTACTTTCTGTTTTGAAAGGGATTTTTTTCGCATGTATTTTTTATAAGAAAATTAGGAGTACAGTATGAAAAAGATAATTCTTGGATTGGTGCTTAGTAGCTCAGTAATTTTGGTTTCAAACGCTCAGGCAGATCAATCTTATATTCGCGGCTCCATCGGTCAGTCGACCTTTTCATCTAAGCTTGTACCTATTTCTGTGGATGATTTTTTAGTCGAACTCGATGAAGCTAAAGGAAATGATACCTATTTGTCGGTTGCGTTAGGAATGGAAATTAACAAGAACTTTTCTTTAGAAATTGCGTATAACAACTTTGGTGAAGTAGAGGATGATGTTTTTTATATACAAATCCCTGGTGATTCTTTAACAATTGATCTTGAAGCTGTTCTTTCGTCATTTAGCGTTGCAGTGTTAGGAAAAATGCCGATAAATGAAAGAGTGTCAATTTTTGCTAAACTCGGGTTGGAAAAATGGAGTGGTGATTATAAGGTAACTATCACGGACACAACGGCTGATGCTCCCATTTCAATTAAGGGCGATGATGATGACACAGATTTTTTTTATGGTGTAGGGTTGTCCATTCAAATAGATTCGTCAGTATCCCTTGTCGCTCAGTATGATATTCATAACTTTGACGCGTCTGAATTGGATCTCGATACTGAACTGGCAGTATTTAGCGTTGGCGGGCAACTTAAATTTTAAGTGGTTTAGTTAAAGCATAGGGGCGCCTAACTTCTGGCGCTCTATTATTTTAAGGCTGTGTTAAGCTGTTTTTACTTACAGATCAGATTGCAAGTTTGTCCCATGTGAAAGTAAAATAAAAAAGGCCGCCCATAACCAGTAGGCGGCCTTTTTTATTTATAAAGCAACACGTAATATTTAGAACAATGCACGTATACGCATTGTGCCTTTGACTGCTTTAAGTTTCTCTAACGCTAATTCACCAGACTCTGCTTCGACGTCAATTACCACATAACCAATATCACCTTTGGTCTGTAAGTATTGACCACAAATATTGATGTTGTGTTCAGAAAACAGCTGGTTGATTTCAGACATGACACCAGGAATGTTTTCATGAATATGAAGCAAGCGATGTACGTCGCCGTGTGTAGGTAAGGCAACTTCTGGGAAATTCACCGCAGAGACGGTTGAGCCGTTATCGCTGTACTTAATAAACTTCTCAGATACTTCGCCACCAATATTAACCTGCGCTTCAAACGTGCTACCACCAACGTGAGGGGTAAGGATGACGCGATCAAATTGACGTAGCGGCGAGATAAATTCATCATTGTTAGAACGAGGTTCAACCGGGAATACATCAATAGCGGCGCCTAATAACTTGCCAGAACTGAGTGTTTCGGTAAGAGCGTCGATATCAATTACGGTACCACGTGACGCGTTGATTAAAACAGCTTTCTCTTTCATTTTTGCCAGCTGATCCGCGCCAATCATATCTTGAGTGCTGGCAAGCTCTGGAACATGCATACTGACAATGTCGGCGGTTTCTAGTAACTCATCTAAGCTACCCACTTGGTAGGCATTGCCAAGTGGCAATTTGGTTTCAACGTCATAAAACGCAACTTTCATGCCTAAGCCTTCTGCCAACACACTGAGTTGTGATCCAATGTTGCCGTAACCGACAATGCCGAGAATCTTGCCGCGGATTTCGAAAGAGTTGACGGCTGATTTATTCCATTCGCCGCGATGTGCTTTGGCGCTTTTTTCGGGAACACCGCGCAACAATAAGATGGCTTGCGCTAATACCAATTCAGCAACACTACGGGTGTTGGAGAACGGAGCATTAAATACTGGAATACCCTTGGTCAGTGCGGCTTGCAAATCCACTTGGTTGGTACCAATGCAGAAACAGCCAACAGCAATTAGCTTTTCAGCGACATCAAAGACTTCCTTAGTTAACTGAGTGCGAGAGCGGATGCCGACAAAGTGGGCGTCTGCTATTTTCGCTTTTAACTCATCATCAGGCAGTGATTTTTTGATGTACTCAATGTTGGTATATCCGTTGCGCTCAAAGTTATCAACGGCAGATTGGTGTACGCCTTCTAATAGAAGTACCCGAATCTTGCTTTTATCCAGAGAAATTTTGCTCATTTAAATTAAACCGTAATGTTGGCAAACCGAAAAATTTGGGTGCATATGTTATCATATTCTCCGCATAAGGTATGTTGATGGTTTGGTTTTCAATTGTTTGGCATGCTTATTGTTTTCTATCCCATTGATTTTAATAGAATATATGAGTATTTATGATGGCAGAGCAGGAACAAATCATTGCTGATTTAGCAGCATTGGTAGATGAAGGGCGGATTAAGACTGACCCCGAAAGCCTAAAGCAATTCGGTTGCGATTGGACAAAGATGTATGATCCTGCGCCCTTAGCAATTTTATTTCCGAAAACGACAGAGCAGGTACAAGCGATAGTACGTTATGCCAATGAAAATGCTGTTGCTTTAGTGCCATCTGGCGGACGTACTGGTCTTTCGGCCGCCGCTGTTGCCGCCAATGGCGAAGTGGTTGTTGCCTTCGACTTGATGAATAACATTAAAGAATTTAACTCTGTCGATCGTTCTGTGTGTTGTGAGCCCGGTGTGATCACCGAGCAGTTGCAGCAATTTGCCGAAGATAATGATTTATATTATCCCGTAGATTTTGCTTCGGCAGGTTCTAGTCAGTTGGGAGGCAATATCAGCACCAATGCGGGTGGTATTAAAGTAATCCGTTATGGCCTGACCCGAGATTGGGTGGCGGGCATTAAGGTTGTTACTGGTAAAGGTGACTTGCTTGAGCTGAACCATGACCTGGTTAAAAATGCTACCGGTTACGATCTGCGCCATCTGTTTATCGGCGCCGAAGGCACCTTGGGATTTATCGTTGAAGCTACCATGCGCCTGGCGAGGGCACCCAAGAATCTAAATGTATTGGTACTCGGTGTGTCAGAATTCAGTGCCATCATGAATGTGCTGACCGCGTTTCAGGATAAGATCGATTTGACCGCATTTGAGTTTTTCTCTGAGCGTGCTGTGCAGTTGGTGACGGCGCGGGGTGATGTGCAACGCCCATTTGAAACCGAGGCGCCCTACTATGCGTTGATTGAGTTTGAAGCGGTATCTGAACAGGTGATGGATGAAGCCATGGCTTTGTTTGAACACTGTATGGAAGAGGGCTGGGTACTTGATGGGGTGATGAGCCAAAGTGATGCCCAGCTCAAGGCTCTGTGGCGTTTGCGGGAAGATATCAGTGAAACCATCTCTGAATTTACCCCCTATAAAAATGATATCTCCGTGGTAGTTTCTAAGGTCCCCGGTTTCTTGCAGGATATTGATAATATTGTGTCATCGCAGTATCCAGACTTTGAAATCATTTGGTTTGGTCATATTGGGGACGGTAATTTACATCTTAATATCTTAAAACCGGCCAATTTGGATAAAGAGGTATTTTTTGAACGCTGTTTAAACGTTAACAAGCAGGTATTCGAAACTGTTGAGAAATATAACGGTAGTGTGTCGGCGGAACATGGAGTGGGCATGACAAAAAAAGCCTATTTGACCTACACTCGCAGCGAAACCGAAATCAATTACATGAAAGCGTTGAAAGCAGTGTTTGACCCTAATGGCGTAATGAATCCCGGTAAGGTGTTTGATTTGTGAGTTATCGGCATCAATTCGTTGAGCCGTTTTGCGATCAAGCTGGTGATCTGCCCCTAGGCAAGGTGGTGTGTGTTGGGCGCAATTATGCCGAACATGCCAAGGAACTCAATAACGCTATTCCCGCGACGCCGATGTTGTTTATCAAACCTGCTACGTCGGTGGTGGGTCTTGAAACCCCCATATCTATTCCCCAGGATAAGGGGCGCTGTCATCATGAGCTAGAAGTGTCGGTGCTGATCGGTAAGACTTTGGTGAATGCGACCGCGGAAGAGTCTAAACAGGCGGTGATTGGTTATGGCCTGGGTTTGGATTTAACCCTTAGAGATGTGCAAGATAGGTTAAAAGCCAATGGCCACCCATGGGAGGCAGCGAAAGCTTTTGATGGCGCTTGCCCATTGTCGCAATTTATCCCAGCTGCAGAGATAAGCAATCCTTTAACGTTAAATCTTACACTAGAGCGTAATGGTCAGCTGCAGCAACAGGGTAATACGGCTGAGATGATAACCGGTATCTTCGAATTGATCGCCTATATGTCGACAATGTTTACCTTGTTGCCAGGCGACGTGGTAATGACGGGCACCCCGGCGGGAGTTGGTCCCTTGCTAGCAGGGGACCAACTGGTGTTAACGTTGTTTGATTCAGCTTTGAAGGAGTCGGGAGGCTTTGAAGGTTATCGCTTTAACGTGTTAGTAGGTAATTCTTAGCTTAGGTTCTATTTGTGCATAAGAACCACTTGTTGTTCGCGGTTGTGGCCATTACGCACAGTGTTAATTGTTAAGCCGTAATGGTTTCTATGCCATCTTCTGAACTCAACAACAGTACATCGGCACTTCTGCGGGCAAATAGCCCATTAGTCACAACACCAGTGATGTTGTTAAGTTGGGCTTCTAAGGCAGCGGGTTGGGCAATTTGCATATTATGAATATCCAAAATGATATTGCCGTTATCGGTGACAAAACCTTCGCGGTATACCGGGTCGCCACCTAATTTTACTATTTCTCGTGCCACAAAACTGCGTGCCATCGGAATAACTTCAATAGGTAATGGAAAGGTACCTAAAACTTTTACCTTTTTTGAGCTATCGGCAATACAAACAAACTTACCGGATACTGCGGCAACAATTTTTTCCCGGGTTAATGCGCCACCGCCGCCTTTGATTAAACAAAGATTACGATCGGCCTCATCCGCGCCATCGACGTAAACCGGAATATCATCCACTGCGTTTAGTTCAAATACAGGAATGCCGTGAGCTTCGAGGCGCTGTTTGCTGGCTTCGGAGCTAGCAACGGCGCCTTCGATGCGACCTTTGATTTCGGCTAAATAATCAATAAAGTAGTTAGCGGTTGAACCGGTGCCAACACCAACGATGGCATCTTCAACAACATATTCAATGGCTGCTTTGGCAACGGCTTTTTTTAGATCATCTTGAGTCATAGGGTTCTCGGCGGGCGGGTCAGATAAGAAGGTCTCCCTATTATAAGCACTTCAATTCACGGGTAAACTGCTATTTGTTCTGCTACTATCAGGCTAATGTAAAAATACTACGAACTGAACTGTTGTAAACATTAAGAACCGACCTATGCCGATTAAAACCATCAAGAGAATATTACAGGCCCGCGTCTATGATGTGGCCAACGAAACACCGGTAGAAGCGGCGCGGTTTTTAACAAAACGCTTGAAAAATACCGTGTTGTTTAAGCGTGAAGATTTGCAGCCAGTATTTTCTTTTAAGGTAAGGGGTGCCTATAACAAAATTGTAAACCTTAGCCAGGCGGAACAAGACAAGGGTGTTATTGCCGCCTCGGCTGGTAATCATGCACAAGGTGTGGCGTTGGCGGCGAAGCAGTTGGGGATTAAAGCCACTATTGTAATGCCAACAACCACGCCGGAAATCAAAGTGTCTTCTGTGGCGGAATTGGGTGGCAAGGTGGTGCTGCATGGTGATAGCTTTGATGATGCCTATGCCCATGCGCAGAAATTGATGGTAAAACATGGTTATTGTTTTGTGCATCCATACGATGACCCCGATGTTATTGCAGGACAGGGTACCATTGGCATGGAGATATTACGCCAAGTCAGCGGGCCATTAGATGCCATTTTTATTCCCGTTGGTGGTGGTGGGCTGATTGCGGGGGTTTCGTGTTATATCAAGTATCTGCGTCCTGATATTAAAATCATCGCCGTCGAATCAGAGGATTCCGCCTGTTTTAAAGCTGCTATGGATGCTGGGCGGCGAGTAACTTTGCCGGAGGTCGGATTGTTCGCCGATGGTGTGGCGGTAAAGAAAATTGGTAAAGAAACCTTTCGCTTGGCGAAACAGTTTGTTGATGAAGCCATTACTGTGAGTACGGACGAGATTTGTGCGGCGATAAAAGATGTGTTTGATGATGCCCGCTGCATTACCGAACCAGCGGGGGCGTTGTCGGTGGCTGGGCTGAAAAAATACGTGCAGCAGCATAACGTCACTGGGCAGACCTTGCTGGCGATTACCAGTGGTGCCAATGTCAATTTTGATCGCTTGCGTCACATTGCCGAGCGGAGTGAATTGGGGGAAAAACGCGAAGCTATTTTTGCGGTCACGATCCCGGAGAAAACCGGTAGTTTTAAGACCTTCTGTAAAGCCTTGGGGAAACGCAGCATTACCGAATTTAATTATCGTTATGCCGGACGCAAGGAAGCTCATGTATTTGTTGGTGTGCAAACAAAATCTTCAGCCGAAGTGGATACGCTGCAAACTAAATTAGAGGGCAAGGGTTATCGGGTGGTTAATTTGTCTGATAATGAAATGGCTAAGTTACATATTCGACATCTGGTTGGTGGGCATGGGCCGTCGGCGGTCGATAGCTTGGAATCGGAGTCATTATTCCGCTTTGAATTTCCCGAGCGCCCTGGGGCGTTGCTGGCATTTCTGCAGACCTTAGGCTCGCGCTGGAATATTAGCCTATTCCATTATCGAAACCACGGAGCCGCCTTTGGCCGTGTTTTAGTGGCGATGCAAATTCCGCCTGGTGAAGAGAAGATAGTGGAAGAATATTTTTCTGATCTTGGTTATCGGTATTGGACCGAGACGGAGAACCCGGCCTATCGCCTGTTTTTGCAGTAGTTGATTAGCCGTTTATTGATGAGCCTGGCTGCTGCTATTTCGTACGACTTTTGAGCTTGGGCCTTAGCATTAGA
>NVVG01000024.1 GCA_002402125.1 Moraxellaceae bacterium | reverse complement strand
AAACGTAAACGGCCCTTTGCTAATTTTCGCTAGGGCCGTTCTTTTTTAAGTGAGGCCGTTCTGCTTTTTTAAGTGAGCACCGTTTTATAGTGAAGTAAGAAGCATCGCTTGATTCTTCAGCCGCTCCCATTAACCACCCTCCCATCAATATAGTCAAGAAATGTTACGTTTTGTAACGACATCAGTAAGTTAGGTTGACGGGCAACCAATAACTACTAATCTAAAAATAGCTTCATTGTTGGACCTCTGGTTTTTGACCTAGTACTAATGGATTATGATGAACTCAAGAATTAGTAATGTTTTTTTTCAATGCACGCTCAAACCTGCTGTTGAGCGTTCAATTACTTTTCCTCGCCGTTTAATACTGCGCTTATCTCATCGACTCTTAATACCCATAGCAGTGTTGTGCACTGCCACTAGTGCTTATGCTGATATGGATGAGATACTAGAGAGTTTGAGCCTTGAAGACCTTCTTAATCTGGAAAATATCGTAATCACACCGCAGGAGAAAGTCGAGTCAAGGCAGGACACGCAGATCACCTTCAATGTATACAACACTGACCTGTTAGAGCTGATTATCGCTAATTCTGATGTTGATATCAGAGGTTATTCACCCCGCACCTACGTATTACGCACATCAGGTAAGAAACTTAACATTGGCGTACTCATTCGTAGTCTCGACACTGGTGAACCGTTGCTGGCAATGGATCCTTACCTGGAATGCCAGAAACAAAAAAACCTGCCGACTTACGTTGGCAGGTTTTTTTAAAGCATTTAACAATATACTCTTTTGTCTTATTTTTTCATGCTACTTTTTCGCTCTACGACGAAGAGCACCTACACCCATTAGGCCTAGACCAAATAACGCAAAAGAGGCCGGCTCTGCAACGTCAATGGTTGTAATGCGCGCTAATGCATAATCAGAATAACTATCGTTTTGTGCTGTTAACGTAAGATTAGTAACACCATTAGCCTGGAAACCCGTTGCCAAATAACCACCAACCACTTGATTAGGATTGCTAAAGGTTGTATCGATATTCAATACCGTGATCACCGCAACCTCATCGGCTCCTGCTGGACCTTCGCCTTGGAACAAATCCAGTAATTCAATCTGAATAATATCTACCGCGCTGTCAAAAGTAACTGAAATAGATTGGTTAGACTGACCCGTAATTTCATCATCACCAATTCCGATACCATCTCCAGCACACGCTAGATCTGCACCCGAGTTTTTACAGCCCTGCTGATCACCCGTACTATTAAATGTCATGTTACCGTTACTACTTGAAACCGTAATACCGTCTTGGGTGAAACTGCTTTGCCCTTGTACGCCACTCCAATCAGCACTGGTGAAATCTATCCAAGCCGCCTGACTAGTTGCAGAAAACACGCTAACCGTACTCATAAGTGCTACGGAAACAATAGTCCTTCTTAAGTTCATTTTACTACTCCAATAATAAATAAGCGTTTAACTGGGCCAAAATCTTTACCACGGGCAAACACACCGAGCAAATGTTCGTTTTTTGAACTGTTTGAGCATTTTATATACTTTTTTGTACTAAATCTATACCAAAGTAATAATTTATTACTATATACACTAATTAGATTAGCTTAATTAACACTCAGGCAGATTAAACGAAACTCACCTTGCCTGCTCAGAATTACTGTATATAATTACAGTATTCGGCTATTTCAGGCACCCTTGATCATGACAAAACTACACGATGTATTGCAACATCCATCAATATGGCGCGCATCCGACACATATCAACGCTCGGCATGCGCCAACCAAACTCAGCAAACCACCGCGAGCGGTTTTTCTCAACTAGACAAAGAACTACCTCACTACGGCTGGCCTCAAAACGAATTATCTGAGTTATTAAGCCCACACTGGGGTATGGGTGAACTGAAGCTATTAAGCCCTGCATTGGCACAATTAAGTCAGCAACAACGCTGGATTGTATGGGTATCCCCACCTTGGCAACCTTATGGCCCTGCCCTGTTAGAAGAAGGCGTCAACCTTAATAACCTTCTGTTAATCCACACCAAAAGTGACAAAGAGCGCTTATGGACAATTGAAGCCTGTTTACAATCTGGCGCCTGTAGCCTTGTTCTAGCCTGGCCTAGAAACGTATCGCCACAACATATAAAACGCTTGCACCTTGCCGCCCGAAAAGGCCATGCCTGGTGTTTACTCATGCGCCATAGCGATTACGCCAAGCAGCCTTCTCCTGCGCCACTACGTATCATGGCACGCATGTCCAACAAACATTTTGAAGTGCGCTTACTTAAACGCCGCGGAAGCTGGCCAAGCAACTGGATTCGGCTACCCAATAAACTGTAACTATTTAGATTGAGGTATTACCATGTTATGGGTCTGTATACATTTACCCTTATTACCTTTAGAGGTTTTTTCCCAGAAAGAGTCATGCGGCCCATTAATTGTTGAGGAAACCGTCAATAATCGTCGCCAGGTATTGCTCGCCAATGACCAAGCTCAGGCAGCAGGCATCCAGCCTGGCACCAGTATTTCAACCGCATTGGGGCTGTCCTCAGCGTTGGAAATCAGAAAGAAAGACGAAAGATCCGAGTGGCAGATTTTGGAACAACTAGCAACCTGGGCTTATCAATTCACCCCTCACATAACCTTGAAAGAACATACCATGCTGCTAGAAGTAGAATCATCGCTGAGTTTATTTCACGGTAAGGATGCCCTATGCCAAGCACTTATTGATGGTTTACACACATGGGGGTACCAACACAGCATTGCGTGTTGTTCAACCCCAAAAGCTGCACAACTATTGGCGCAACACAAACATCTGCTGCAACAGGCCAAGACACCAAGCAAGGAGTCTATCGACAACATATTTTTTACCATTGATGATATTCAACAATGCCCCATCGAGCTTTTGCACATTGCTGACAAAGAGAAAAAACAACTGAAAAGCATGGGATTAACACAACTTCAACATCTATATGCTCTGCCAGCAGCAGCCCTTAACCGACGATTTGGCACCGGTTTGTCTTTGCAACTACAACAAATAAAAGGGGAAACCTCTGACATTCAGCGCAATTTCAAATTACCGAGGACCTTCGATCAAAGCATTCATTTTGTTGAGGAACTAATTAACGCCCACTCTATACTGTTTCCATTAAATCGATTACTCGGTTATCTAGAAAACTACTTAACGGCTCGCCAATTACTGTGTAATAGTTTTGTGGTGACATTCTATGAACGCGACCAACGACAACATTCCCTTGTCATGCAACTAACACAACCCCACTACCGCTGCGAACATCTATTAAACCTAGTTAAACTCAAGTTTGAGAACATCTCGTTTCAACAGCCAGTTATCGGCGTAAAGGTGTCTGCTCGTTATTTCTCATCAACAGCAGAAAAAAGCGGGGATTTATTTTGCTCACCACAACAAGAAAAACAATCACAAAATWCCCTCATCGAYACACTGAAAAGCCGCCTAGGTGAAGACGCCATTAATTACATCATATTAAACAATGACCATCGCCCCGAAATAGCCGCACAAATTCACCCCAACCCAAACCCACAAAAAAAAACCTCACACAAGAAAGYAGCGCCAAAACTCACCCGCCCGCTATGGTTATTGCCTACGCCWCAACCCATTCACAATAAAAAAGGCATCCCAATATATGGCGAACAACTACAGCTAATAACCGGTCCAGAACGCATAGAAACCGGCTGGTGGGACAGGCTGCCCATTAATCGTGATTACTATGTTGCCAAGCATCCTACCGGGCTGATTTACTGGATTTTTGTCGATAGAGAAAAACAACAGCTGTCACAACCCCAAAGCCACCAGTGGTTTTTACATGGTGTATTCGGTTAATCATGGATTATGCAGAATTACACTGCATCAGTAACTTTAGCTTTTTGACTGGTGCATCACACCCGGAAGAACTTGTATTAGAAGCGATAAAACAGGGCTACCATGCACTGGCATTAACCGATGAGTGTTCTTTTTCCGGCATCGTTCGAGCCCATGTGGAAGCTAAAAAACATCAATTTCAACTAATAATTGGCTGTCAATTTCATACTCAAGAGGGCATTCATTTTCTAGCTATTGCACCACATCGCCAAGCTTACGGAAAATTATCCAGTCTAATCACAACATCTCGCCGACGCTGCGACAAAGGCAATTATGCCACCTATATCACGGATATAGCGCATATAATGGATGATTGTATTATCATTTGGTTTCCATCGGAGTTGCAGTGTGAAACGCTAAAACAGTGCTACAGCATAAAAAAATCTGACGACAATACAGAACAAGAGAAAGAGAGCGATCCAAACAATCTCTTAGCATTTATTCACACCACAAAAAAACAACTGTGGATAGGCATAGAAAACCAACTGCAACATAACAGTCAAACACTAACCCAACAACGCGAACGTATTGCAGCATTAACTACATTGCCCACCGTCGCTTGCGGCAATGTACACATGCACATCGCCCAACGTAAACCACTACAAGACGCATTAACCGCAACCCGCTTAAACACCTCCATTTATCATTCCGGATTTGAGTTACATAGCAACAGAGAACAGTATCTTCGACCACTATCAAACATCGCTCACAGCTATAGTCCACAGCAAATCAAGGCCACCATCGACATTACAAAACGTTGTCACTTTTCTTTAGACGAATTACGTTACGAATACCCTAAAGAATTAGTCCCAGCCAACACCACGGCGACCAAACATTTAAAACAACTCGTCGACGCTGGTGCGCATCAACGCTGGCCCTTGGGCATTAGCCATAAAACCCAAGCACTACTGGATAAAGAGTTACGCATAATCGCCGAGCTGAGTTATGAATATTACTTCTTAACCGTGCACGACATCGTCAAGTTTGCCCGAGACGAACATATCCTTTGCCAAGGCCGAGGTTCTGCCGCCAATTCAGCAGTCTGCTTCTGTTTGTTTATTACCGAAGTTGACCCGGATAAAAGTACATTATTATTTGAACGTTTTATCTCAAAAGAACGCAATGAACCACCCGATATTGACGTGGATTTTGAACATGAACGACGAGAAGAAGTTATTCAGTTCATTTACCGAAAATACGGCCGTCATCGCGCCGCACTAACCGCCACGGTGATCACTTATCGTTTAAAATCCGCCATACGTGATATCGCTAAAGCACTGGACTTCGATCAATCGTTAATTGATCAATTACTCAAAGCCATTCCATGGTGGGACCAAGACGAACAGTTAGCACAACGATTTTCTGAGCTCAACATTGACATCAACAATCCACAAATTCGCCACTTTAGACATCTGGTCAATGAAATATTGCGCTTCCCTCGCCACCTATCACAACATGTTGGTGGTTTCATTATTTCCAGCGGCAATCTCGATCAGTTAGTCCCGATTGAAAATGCCTCAATGGCAGACCGCAGCATTGTGCAGTGGGATAAAGACGACATCGAAGCCCTGGGTTTAATGAAAATTGATGTGTTAGCACTAGGCATGTTATCCGCTATACGTAAAAGCTTTCAATATATAGAAAGTCTTCGAGGAACCCGCTGGACACTAGAAAGCTTACCGGCTGAAGACACCGCTACTTACCAGTTACTACAAAAAGGCGATAGCGTTGGAGTCTTCCAAGTAGAATCCAGAGCGCAGATGGCGATGCTTCCTCGCCTTAAACCTGCCTGCTTTTATGACTTAGTGATTGAAGTTGCCATTGTTCGGCCCGGCCCTATCCAAGGCAACATGGTGCACCCATTTCTCAAACGTCGTAATGGTTTAGAGAAAGTCAGCTACCCCCACGAAGAGATCAGGCCTATATTGGAACGCACCATGGGTGTGCCGATTTTCCAAGAGCAGGTGATTAAACTTGCCATGGTGGCCGCAGGTTTTACCGCAGGAGAGGCAGACCAATTACGCCGTTCAATGACAAGCTGGAAAAAACAAGGCCAGCTGCGTCAATATCAACAACAGTTACGGGAAGGATTGTTATCCCGAGGATACGATAGCGAATTTGCCGAGCAACTCATTGAACAAATTAATGGCTTTGGTGAATACGGCTTTCCAGAGTCTCATGCGGCTAGTTTTGCTTTACTGGTATATGCCTCCGCCTGGTTAAAATGCCATGAACCTGCCGCCTTCTGCTGTGGCTTACTCAATAGCCAACCGATGGGCTTTTATAGTCCTTCACAACTGATACAGGATATACGCCGACACAACATACAGGTTCTCCCTATTGATGTACTACACAGTGATTGGGATCACACATTAGAGCCCATTAAAGAAAAATCAGCAATCTCCACAACAGAGAAAAAACTACCACAACCCGCTATTCGCTTAGGGTTACGGTTGATTAAGGGTTTATCTTTTCGGGCAGGAGCAGAGCTCGTTAACGCAAGAAACACCCAGCCATTTCAATCATTAACCGATTTAAAACAACGAACCGCCCTAAACCGCGCCGAGCTAGAAGCACTAGCGCATAGCAATGCATTAGTGTCATTAGCAGGGCACCGTTTTCAAGCGCGATGGGAAGCTCAAGGCATTCAACACGCCACACCGCTACTTTCTAGCGACGTACAAAAAGAACAACCGATTGCTCTTGCCGCGCCATCAAAAGGCCAAAACACCCAAGAAGATTATCACAGCACAGGGCTAACGCTTGGTCACCACCCAATGCTCTTATTGCGTAACCACCCCGCCATCAAAGGCTGTAAAACCCATAAAGAATTATACCAACTGAACCACAAACGTTTTGTGCGTATCGCAGGCATTGTTACCGGCAGGCAACGTCCAGGTTCCGCTGCCGGGGTAATTTTTATTACATTGGAAGATGAAACCGGCAACAGCAATATCGTGGTATGGAAAGACTTAGTCGCACGTCGCCGAGCTATCATTGTTCAGGCCAAATTGCTTAAAGTGAAAGGCATCATTGAAAGGGAGGGCTCGGTCATTCACATCATCGCAGGAGAAGTAGAAGATTTAACGCCGCTACTCGGTAACCTCGATACAACGTCACGTGATTTCCATTAAATAACATTCCTCGACCCAAAAAAAATGGCCAGTATTCATATGAATACTGGCCTACCTTGGGAGAACAAACCTATTTATGCCGACTTTCCACGTACTGTGATGCTTATTATTATCTACTTGTTCTATTTCTATTATTTTTATTATGATCTTTATTATTTTTATTATGATCTTACTTATTCTTATTGTTGCTGTTTTTATTATGATCTTATTATTTTTATTATTTTTATTGTTTTAACTACTTGTTTTTTATTGTTTTTATTATTCTAATCCGAGAATGCTAGTTATTATTTTTGATATCCTGCGCCTCATTGATTAACACTATAACCCTGCCCCTCACCCCTGTCCGTTGGCTACGTGTAAATAACAGTATCGTCTATGTATACGGGAAGTTCATTCGGTTACGTTATAACCACAATAACTGTATACATGACGTATTGCGAAAAAATGCTATATGTTTATTTGACGATATACAGCGCATATCCCCCAAATAAGAGTTAACTATTGAATAAAAATACGCCCTTTCACAACATTTTTGGTAAGATTGCCTCCCTTTACGACCCTACAGAGCCCGACACCCGACTATGCCAGTAACACATTGCATTGCCCACGAAATTACTCGATTCGATCCAGATCAAGCGCCCAAGGTTAATTACCGCGGCGGCGAAATGTCTATAGAAGAACATACGAACCAATTGCTGGATGAGCTTAAGTCTGTATTTACTAGCCGCTCCAGTAAACGCTACGGCCAATTTATAGACACCAGTGCAGAATCCCCCCTGCCGGCATGGACGAGAGAATACCTAGAAGAGCGTATCCCTTTCCTGTCATTGACAAAAAATGCCACCGAGCTATTTGTTGATATGTTAGGAAACACCTCCGAGGTGTTTTTTGGTCACTTACTATTTGTCGAGGAAGAAACTGCCAACTTCCGTTGGTTACATATATTCCATCTCCAACACCAGCCCGGCTTGCTGATTAATAGTAATCTTGATATTACAAAAACCGAATACGCCGACATTGCCCGCATGGGTTTTGGTGCTCGTATCAACTTATCACTATTGATGGAAAACGCTGCAGAAAAATACGTCACTATATCCAAAGGACGTAGCGAGCGAATGATTCAAGAACTGTTCAGCGACTTCATTGGTTTTATGGATACTGTGGATATTTCCGAAGATACCAACGAATTCCTCAATATCGTAGAAGCCTATTCTGAGAAAATGCCAGAAGAAGCCGGACAGGAATATAAAAGCCGAGTGGTCGATTATTGTATTGAACAAGGAAAGATAGGCGAACCCGTCGTGTATAAAGACCTCTCACAATACGTTGATGAAGAGGCCCCAACACATTTTGAATCTTTTGCTCAGGCACAACAAGAAGAGAGAGAATACACACCAAAAGCTGAATTCATCCCTGATCGAAAAATTTTGAAACGCTATGTTACTTATAGCGGGAGAAATAAAGATATCAGCCTTAGCTTTGCCGCCAAGTTACTCGGCGAGGATATTCGCTACGACCCGCAGAGCGAAACCATCACACTGAAAAACCTACCGAAGAGTTTGTTAAAGCAGTTAAAAGAATCCATTGACGCCGCCTAAATTTCATTAGCGTATTACCAAAGAAAACAACACTCATTCCCACGCTCCCGCGTGGGAATGCATACCATTCGACAATAGCAAAAACGACTTAACCCTTAAAACGCAACTTGCCATATTTCAACGGTTTCTTCGATAAATTTTTACTTGCGGCAGCTATTTGATTCCAACGGCCAAGCAATTTTTTCTGCAAGCTTGTTTCTAAGTTTAGTGCCGTTTTTTCATCCGCCACCCAGGTATCATTAAATAACTGTTTGGCTGCCGCGACAGCATCGGGAGAACGAGTAGCAATTTCATTAGCCAATTCCATCGCTTCCTCAAATGGCGCTTCTGTTGCCCGAGATACCAAACCCCATTCTTTCGCCTGCTGACCAGAAAATTTTCGCCCCGTCATCGTCAACTCTTTGATCAAATCAATAGGCAACAGCTCTCTCAATGTCACGCTAGCCGACATATCGGGAATTAGGCCCCACTTAATTTCCATAATAGAGAACTCTGCATCGGGTGTCGCAAAGCGAAAATCGGCACCTAACGCTATCTGCAATCCGCCGCCGTAGCACTTCCCGTGCACAACCGCGATAACAGGCACGGATAATTTGCGCCAACAAAAAGCAACTTCCTGCACCATATTGGTATATGAAAACCCAGGTTTCACCAACAATTTGGCAATCAACAATGGGTTCTTTTTAATCCCTGTTATATCTAACCCAGCACAAAACACATCACCCTTTGCTTTAAGAATCACCGCGCGAATCTTTTTATTTTTCTGGATACGCTTGGCGGTATCGATCAACCCCTCAAACATCGCGACATCAAGCGCATTATATTTTTCCGGGCGATTTAACGTAACAATAGCAATCTGGTTTTCTATTTCAAACAATACTCGGTCCGACATGGGTTTTCTCTTTATAAATTAGATCTGTATAGGGTGAATAGCCGCTCTAAACATCTGCATCGCCTGATTCTTCATCGACTGCCCCTTAGAGCGCAGCAATAGTAATGGATAACGAAAATAATTGCTATTTTACGCCAAATGACCTTTATCACCCTGCAACCAAGCGCATTTGGACCTACTGCTACGGTATTTTTTAGGTTATTCTTCTTGTCCTACTGCTTTTATCCGTACAACCGTTTATATCACACAGTGAGATAAGATAATGAAAAATTCCATTCGATTAACTACCGCAGCAAGCATTCTAGCGGCCATCGGACTTACTGCCACTGGGCTCACTGGATGTGCAGGCACGGCCCCAACCAACATCGGGATGATTGAAAACCACCTAACCCCCTGCCCAGATTCTCCAAATTGCGTGGCTAGTTATAAAGAAGACCAAAAACACACGATAAAACCCATCGCCTTAACCGGAACGCAAGCAGAAACCAAAGCAAAGTTACTCGACGTTCTCAACAAATTAGGGGCGAAGGTAATCACCAACAATAACTTCTACATTCGAAGTGAATTCACCTCAGATTTGGTCGGTTTTGTTGATGACGTAGAGTTTCAAATTCAACAAGACGGCATTCAAGTCCGCTCTGCCTCTCGGCTTGGCTATTCTGATCTTGGCGCCAACAGAGAGCGTATTGAAAGCATTCGCGAAGCACTAGCGCAGTAATTGTTAGTACTGACCGTGTGTAATGTAAACAGCGTATTGGAAATCCAGATACAGGCAGAAGTAATCCTATAGAGGATACTTCTGCCTGTATACCCGCACCTGATCTTGTAATGCCCCAGCAAGTTTGTCCGGTTCGAATTTTGACAGGAAGTTATCACAACCAACCTTCTCCACCATTGCCTCATTGAATGATCCACTCAATGATGTATGCAAAATCACGTGTAAATCCTTTAATCGCGGATCATTTCGAATTTCAGTTGTTAATCGATAACCGTCCATCTCAGGCATTTCAGCATCCGTTATGACCAACACAAACTTTTTCGGCATATCAATACCTTCGTCGGCCCAACGCTTAAGTTTCGCCAGAGCCTGAGCTCCATCTCTTGCCGTTGTAATAGACAGCCCCACTTGACGAACGGTTTCTTCCACTTGGGCCAAACCAACAGTTGAATCATCTACCGCGAATACTTCCAACCCCTTAGCAAGCACTTGAATATCTTCCCCTAAGACGCCATCACTTATCGTTGAATCGCAGGGAGCAATTTCTTGTAATATTTTCTCTACATCGATAACTTCTACGATCTTGTCATCTACTTTAGTAATAGCTGTGAGGTAATGATTTCTGCCCGCAGTAGGGGGTGGTGGCATAATATCTGACCAGTTCATATTTACAATGCGGTCAACATTCTTCACCATAAACGCCTGAATCGTATTATTGTACTCAGCAATAATAATATTACAGTTTGTCCTGTCACTCAGAGCAGGCATACCTATGGCTAAACCCAAATCAATCACCGGTATAGTCTTGCCTCGAGTATGCGTGACGCCAACAACACTGGGATGGCTATCCGGTAGAATCGTCAATTTCGGCATCATTTGGACTTCTTGTATCTTAAAAACATTGATGGCGAACACAGGTCCACGTTCCAACGAAAACATCAGAATCTCTAACCTATTTTCCCCAACAAGCTTTGTACGCTGATCGACCGAATCTAATATACTAGCCATCGTTTTAACTTCCTAAAAACCAACTGACACGTTGTTAAGTGTAGACCCTGACGAGAATATTGCGGGGCCAAATCACAACGAGGGGCTTATAACAAGGAGGCATATCAAAGTCCTCAAACCATTATAGGCGCATATTTTTCACCTAATTCAGCCTCTTAGAAATACATGCAATTGTCTTTAAAAATAATAGATAAAACGTCCGTCACTCCAGATAAACCCGCTAGACTTATTGTTACAACATACACCTTATTTCCTATAAAAAGCGGCCTTAACGTACCCATTAATGAACTCAGAAAACGTCTTACTCGCTCGCCAGCCCATATATGACAACAACCTCAGTGTTGTTGCCTATGAGTTATTGTTTCGCCCACAAAAAAACGATCAACATACTGAAAACCAGGAGAACGAACCGGACTGGAATGGTGACAGAGCCACTTCACAGGTCATTATTAATGCAATGGCCGAGATAGGGTTAAACGCAGCTGCCGATAATAAGCCTGCATTTATAAACTTCACTCAACGCTGGCTTGAATCGCCCCCCCCGTTTGATAAAAAGTCCGTTACCATTGAGCTCCTCGAATCCATCATACCCTCTGCAACGGTAATTGACGCGGTACAATCCCTAGTAGACGACGGTTACACTATAGCGCTAGACGACTTTGAATTTTCAGAGGCATGGATCCCACTACTAGAGCTCGCTCACATCATTAAAATTGATGTGCTTGCATACAGCGGCAAGAAGTTGGAAGCATTGATCGAAAAATTAGCACCCTACCAGATAACGCTACTGGCAGAGAAGGTCGAAAATTACGCCGTCTATGAACATTGTAAGAGTTTAGGTTTTCTAATGTTCCAAGGCTATTTCTTCTGCCGCCCACAAATCATAACAGGGTCAACAATACCGGCCAACAAACTCGCTGTAATGCAGCTACTTTCTGAATTACAAAAACCCGATGCTGAAGTGACGGATTTAGAAAATTTAATTATCAATGACCCATCAATAAGCTTAAAGTTATTGCGCATTTTTGATTCAGCAGCATTCACCTTACATTCAAAAGTTGACAGTGTACGTAAAGCCATTGTTCTATTTGGATTAAAACAATTGCGTGCATGGGCCAGTGTTATCGCATTATCCCAATTATCTGACAAACCCGATCAACTCACCATCACTACGCTCACACGGGCAAAGCTGATGGAATTAGTCGCTAGTCGATTACCCAATGCCAACCCCGATAGCTACTTCACGGCAGGATTATTCTCTACTGTTGACGCCTATTTTGATCAAACTAAAGAGGTTATATTTAACTCGTTGCCATTAGACGAAACTGTGACCAACGCCCTGTTACATTTCGAGGGCGATATGGGCTTTGCCCTACGCAACGTAATCTATCAAGACCAGGGGCAATGGGATGAAATTGACTGGGTTCAGCTCGCCAAGTTTGAAATAGATGAAAATTACATGGAAACCGCTTATCTAGATGCGTTAAAATGGGCCGACGAAATTGTTAAAGCACTGAGTTAAAGCACTGAGTTAAAGCACTGAGTTAATACCCTACGTTAATGCTCTGGGTTAATACACCACATCTTTTATTAACATTCACCAAAAGAATCCCTCTCCTTGATAGATATTGGCATCAATTTCACCGACAAAGCTTTCCGCGAAGACATCGACGAATGCATAGATGCAGCCAAGCAATCAGGGGTATCACACATGATTGTTACCGGCACAACCATCAAGGGCTCTCAACAGGCCGAAGCGCTGGCGCAATCATACCCCCAGTCACTGCTGGCAACCGCGGGAGTACACCCTCATCACGCCAAAGACTGGACTCTTGAGGATTACGCCACATTACGAGCATTAGCTCAATCAGACAAGGTTGTAGCCATCGGTGAGGCAGGTCTAGACTTCAATCGAGACTTTTCCCCAAGACCACAACAAGAAGCGGTATTTCAGTTCCAAATACACCTGGCCATTGAAATGCAACTTCCGTTGTTTTTACACGAAAGAGATGCCCATAAACGCCAGCTAATGATTTTAAAAGAATACCAACAACAACTGCCCAACACCGTCATCCATTGTTTTACCGGTGACAAAACGGCATTGTTCAACTACCTCGACATTGGCTGTTATATCGGTGTAACGGGATGGGTTTGTGATGAACGCAGGGGTAGCGAGCTACAGCAATTAGTAAAAGAAATACCCAAGGACAGAATAATGATCGAAACCGACGGCCCCTATCTATTACCCAGGAACCTCAAACCAAAACCTAAATCACGTCGCAACGAACCAAAATACCTACACCATATAGCCAGTACCATTGCGCAACTACGCAAAGAACCGGTAGAGGCCTTTATTCAACAGACATCCAGCAATACAAAGCAGTTTTTTTCTATAGCCTGAGGTAACGGTTAAAACGTAATTAAAGCCCCGTTACAACAATGCCTTCTCGATAAATGCCACCAGTTGCGCCGCATCAAATGGCCAGCCCAACTCATCCCCTGTACGTTCGATTTTAAGCACCGGTATACGAACCCCATACGCGGCCATCAACTCATCAGAGTCCACAATATCAATAATCTTTTTCTCGAAATAATCCATATTTAACGCCGTATCAATCACTAATAGCGCGTCATCACAAAGATGGCAGGACGTGGTGCCATACAAACACAGCACTTCTTTCATCTGTATTTCCCCAACAAAAAAAGAGGGATTATATCATCCCTCTTGCTGAAGACGTACTGCTGTAAACTCGCGTGAATCTAGGCCAAAACGGTATCAATAAAGCCCTTAAACATATCATGAATCTGATCTGCTGCCGCTTTACTCTCTGAGTTTGTATCATCGGCGTCCCCTGCTGGTACCAATTCAGCCACTAAGTCCGCAAAAAGATCATGCTGATTATTGGGTCGGGTAGGGATATCCAACAATAATTCATGTGCTGCGCGGATTTGAGAAGAAAACTCCGACAATTTTTCCATCATACTTTGCATCGGGCTCATCGACGCATCTTGATCGATGGCAGCCACCTCCCTATACGCCTGAGTAATCGCCACTACCTCTGAGTGGGTCATATCCACGGCAAATGACGCGAGTTCTTCAGAATCATAACCCACCGCTAACGCCTGCTCAAAGGCCCCTCCTACATCCCCTGAGTAGAACGAGCTTGCAATATCATTCACTTGAGAAAACAGATCATTTAACGCCGCCAATTCACCCTCGTCCAAATCACCTTCGACGGAGAACGAGATATCGCTATAACGTGATTGTGCAAAGTCAAAGGCTGATATGGAAACATTAGGCGTTGTTAACGACCCGGATCGAAAGCCCATACTTTCACCCGCGCCAACATGAATCGTGACTCGATCCCCATCTTGGGTAACAACCTCCATATCAAAGGTATTTTCTTGGCTAAAGAACAACGCGTTTGATTGCACCGCATAGCGCTCATTGCCCCTTGGTAACGAAGCAACCGCCTTGTCCAGATCCTGTTTCTTGCTAGGCTCATTCTCTACGGGCTTGACCGCAACATCTGGCGAACCAAAGAGAGACCGCTCTAATTCACTCATACCTTCATCAATCAATGATACCGTTTCAAAAAACGTATCCTTTATCTCACCGTCAAATGAGCCCAACGCAGTAATAATCTCTTTCGCTTCTCTTAGTCCCTGCTCTAATCCTTTTAACGCCTCGCCAAACATCGATTGCAGCTCTTCGTCACTAGCACCGTCAGCCCGAGCCATCTCAATACGGCCTTTAATGAACCCCATAATTCTGTCCGCAACAGCTTCTGGAGAAAAATCATCATTGGCAAAACCGCCCTCAACCCTACCAGCGCCCAACAGTTCGGCCGCTTGTGGTTTAATTTGCGCTATCTTGGCGTCTATATCTTGGGTTACCTTTTCTTCTAAGGTCTTTTGCGCACTACTCACATCATGCACCGAAAATACCGGCCGATTATGCTCAATACGGCCGCTATCCCCAGGCCTGGAGCCTATACCCTCTCCGGCATGGGCGTGATGTGGGCGATCATGCCCATGAATTGATATGGATGAATTCAGTATCTGACCAAGTGAAATCATGACGACGCACTCGCAAGTAAAATGAAAAGAAGGATAAGCATGGCACGGATACAACTTGCCAGTTTTGACTTTCGTAAAACCATGACTCTATTAAAGACTACCATCGGCAATAGCCTACATTTCTTTAGGGTAAATACCCAAATAAATTGAAATTTTCCACTGAGGTCTCAATTTAAGAAATTTCCCTGAGTCTACAAACTTACGTCTCAAATCACCAAAAAAATTAAAACCCTTAAAATACAACGCATTGCAAACCACAGCTGTCCTGAGAACAAAAATAGTCATCTTATCGTTGAGGTCGCATTAGCCAATATTTGGTCCATAATGTATTAGTGAACAACTGAGATTATTATTTATGAGTCAGCTCGAAATACTTATTCTAGCCCAACTGGTGATTGCCCCAATTATCGTTATCATTTTCTTGGCGCTGTTTTTACGTCACCAAAAAACGACCATCGCCAAATTGCAGACCCGACTAAACAACTTCCAAGAAGAAGCCAATACCGAAGCGCTCATCAATTACCTTCAACTCGCAATAGACGACACTACCGCGCACTGTGCACAAAAGAGCATAGATTTAGACCCTGAAACCAGCGCCGAAGACCAAGCAATATCATTGCGATATGAAGCCTTAAAGTATGAATTGGATTTACTGCAATTAAATAAAGGTGAGGTAACGCCATGGAGAACAATAGTCAAACCCTACACTGAACTTGCCACCACCTATTGCGACTATATTGAATCTATCCCTGAAAAAGTAACGATTAAGTTTAAGGGCCAAATGGCAGAGATAGACAAAGAACAACAGCGCCTAGAAGCTGAAATCAATCGCATGCGTGACGAACTCGAAAAACTAGCACCGATGCAAAAATTCTTTACTGAAGGATTCGATGAGGACGCATCAAAAAGCGAAATTGAGCTAGGCCTCCACAATGCCCTAGTCGCTTTATGTGACACCGTCGATGACGCAGGGGAAATACGAGAAGTTGTTTATCTTATTCACGAGTCCTATTACGACACAGGTCCGGCAGAAAGCACAACGTTCACTGTCGCCAAACCTACAGAGCCTGCAGAACACACCATAGAACTAAGCAACCTCATCTCAGAACAAAATAACCTAATCAACAATTTGCGCACCCAGCTTAACCAAACCGAAGAATTGGAAGGTGCTAGTGCCTTACTTGCTCATTTAGACGTGCTGGAACAGAACCTTGGGGCGACAGATATTCAAATTATCCAACTCGAAGCACAGCTTAAAGATGCCACCAACACTCCTTCACCGGATGGCGGCACTGAAACTAGCCCTACCCAAGGTGAGATGTCCATATTGATCCAACAATTTATAGAAGACAGCGCAGAAATGCTTGAACGTTTACATACGCTCCAGAACCAAAACAAACAATACATGAAAGAAAATGACGAATTGCGTGAGCAAATAGCCTCGACAGTCCTTGCATCCGAAACAGGTGAAGATGAAGGGGATGCTATAACGACTGCAAATCTATAGCCCATATCTATAGCCCATATCTATAGTCCCTGCCAAATGAATATCGATATCATTTTTCGATACAAACTTGCTCTATTAACCTAAAACCATCGTTTCTTAACTTTTCCCCGTGCCAACAACCATCTTCAATTCGACCGAACGACAGGGCTCCTGCAGTGTACGCCTAACAACGTTAAGAAAGTCGGTTTGATTGATGGGCCTTGAAAGAACCTGAGACACCGCCAATTTATGCATCTCCGAAACTTCGCAGTCCCCTGTAGGATAATTAGAAATCAGGATAATTGGTAATTCGTTGACCGTACTTTGCTTGATGGTTGTGAGAATTTCACTCGGATTAAACGATATTTCATTCTCATCAACTACCGCCATATCAAAAGAGTAACTAGCGATTCTATCAAGCATGTCCGATAGAGAAACAACAATCTCAACACTACAACCCATTCGGCCTAAACGCCCTGCCAAAATATTTCGAACCATGGTATTACCATAAAAAATCAAAATTTTAGCCTTAACCTCTGGTTTAACTACTTCGTGCGATAATTCTGACTGTGCCTCCATACTCACTGTAAACGTAAATGTTGAACCCTTGTCAATCTCACTAGACACCTGAATATCACCACCCATCAATTTCACAAGCTGCTTACAAATAGCCAGCCCGAGCCCTGTCCCTCCATAGGATCGGGTTATCGAACTATCATTCTGAGAAAATGATTGGAATAATTGATGCTGATAGGTCGTATCAATCCCAATGCCAGTATCACGAATAGAAAACTCTAGCACTAACGTTTGTCCGATGTGACTACGAATACAAACACCAACTTCAACTTCCCCACACTGAGTGAATTTCACCGCATTGCCGATTAGGTTAGTCAACACTTGGCTCAATCGTTGAGAATCTCCAGTGACGATTAACGGTATATCACCGGCCATGTCATAGCATAATTCATTTTTTCTATCCTGTACTTGTTGGCTAAACAGCATCAATTGACTATCGAGTAACTCCGCAAGATCAAATGGAGCAACGTTAAGCTCTAACTTACCGGCTTCAATCTTTGAGAAATCCAAAATATCATTTAACAATGCCAACAGGCCCTTTGATGCCCGGTATATTCTCTCTACAGCTTCCTGCGTTTGCTCTTGGTTACGCGCCCCCCTAGATAAAACCTGACTGAAACCCATAATGATATTCATAGGGGTTCTGATCTCGTGACTCATATTTGCCAAAAAATTTGATTTCGCCTCGCTTGCCTGTTCGGCACATTTCGCCAAATGCTGACCTTGTTTGATCGATGCGATCAATGTCATCGACATACTTTGTATCGACTTAGCCAATTCTCCAGTGGCATCTTTAACTAAAAAAGGGAGTTCCTGCTCAAATTCACCTTTTTCAATCCCTTTCGCATAGGCCTGTAGTTTCCTCAAGCGCACTCTAAGTGTATTGGTAAGCACTACCTGTAAAACACCCAGCACACAAAACATTAGAATTGAAATAATAACAAGGCTGTTTGTTGTCGTTGTCAGCTCATCAGAGAGCTCCTCCACTTGCTTTCGCGTATATTTTACTGACACCACATTTCTTATGCCATTTTTCTGGATAATTCTTTTTATTTTATTCACCACTACATGCATACTAGTCTGCACTTCACTAATAACATCTAGATTGCCTTCGAAATCCGGTAACGACATATTCTGATTTTTAACATCAAAAACCCTTCTACCTACCATTATGGCGGTGTCTATATTTTCTAGAACAGAATCCCGTAACTGAAGAGGGATTTGTTTTGGCCATGTAGATTTTAATGTTTTATAGCTACGCTCTAAATCTATTATAACAGCATGCAATATTGTCTGATAATCGTCACCTCCTATCGCCATTAACTTTATTTCGTACTCAAACATTTGGAGCAACCTTTCCAAAGAAATCACTTCATTATGCAAGGGCAAAATAACATCAATAAATTCAGCTGATGATTCTGATGCGATTTTCGCAAAATGCAGGTTGTAGCTATTACTCATATTTGCTTTCTGTATCGCCACATAAAACCAAGCAATCAGAATAAACAGAAAAACACTATTAACAATTAACGCAAAAAACGTTAACTTTGGTAAAGGAATATTCGATAATCGCATCATTTCCTCAGCACTAATATTTTATTTTTTAAAGGCTGCGGCCACTCGGCTCATAGTCTGAACAAACGCAGGATCTACCAAATTATCAATTTTCATTAAAACCGCAGTTGCATCCGCTGCTTTTTTCATTATTCCATCGAGTTTTTTGCTAGGTTCTCCTGGAGCCACTCCTAACGACACATGAAGTTCTGCGCCAAACTTTTTCATCGATCTCGAACTAGCTCGCCTATTCTTGTCCAAATTTAATGCCAATTTTACCAACACATCATTACTACGAACGATCAATTGCTCCATCTGTTTTTTCTGTCGCCCCGCAGAACCTGACAGCGTTATTATATTTAAACTCGCGGTAGCTCCTCGCATCAATGTTCCCAAATTATCATAGAGACGTTCGCACTTTTCTAGATCATCTGTTGGCAAACCCTCCACCATTAAGGCACAGCCATCATCAAACACAAAATGCCTACTTTTATCACTCTCCGCTACATCATTAGATTCCATCTGCGAAAATCTTTCTTTAGCTTCATCGCTAACCTCACCTTGAGAAAAATACTTATAGCCCTGGCCAACGTTGATCCGTATTGTAGGCTCTATTCCATAAGTCGCCACGGATTTTACCGCCTCTTTACCGACCTGTTCAATGGTAGTACAGCGAAATCCAGTCAACATAAACAGCACCACGACCCCCAAATCAGAACTAGCCATAAACGAGTTGTACGCCGCWTCTGAGGTTGATTCTAATTCKCGYTCCAAGCCAATAATTGTTAATTGAAGCGACTCTACATCATCTGAATCAAGCTTCGACAACGATACATCGACATCCGTCAAAGCAGTGTCGATGTCCGCTGCAGCCGGCTGTACTTCCGTATCGCCTTGGATATTATCAAGTGTCTCAACGATAGTATTTAATTGCACATTCTCTTCTAATACTTGTTCCAGTCGAGCATGCAAAGACTCAATCTCTGCAGCCATATTYTCGCTACCGGCTGAATCATCGCCTTTTTTATCTAACGATTTTATGTAATCTTTTTCGCGTTTATCGTACTCTTTAATGGTCTTTTGTAACTGTGCAATCACATTGGCCTGAACATCGGCAACACCACTCAACCCGTCGAACTCTACCTKTGCCATTGCTTCGTCGGCATTAGMACCATCATCCTTTTTGTCTAGCTGTTTTTGATAATCTTTCTCTCGTTTTTCAAGTTCCTTAATGGTCTTTTGTAACTGTGCAATCACATYAGCCTGAACATCGGCAGCACCACTCGATCCATCGTATTGTGAGCCCGCATCCTGAGGGTTTAAAAGATCAGTTCGAATACCATCAACTTCCTGAGAAATCTTTTCATTTAGGTCAGAGAAGAATTGCCTAAAACGTTCTGAATTATCCAAACGCTCACGATAGATCTGCATCAAGGCTTCAACATTATTTAACTCCGCGTTAGATTCAAACGTTTGTAGTAATTTATTATGGATAGAGTATGCCAACACTATCGGCTGCAATCGTGCCCGAATTATATGCCAATAATTGGCGTCGTTTGGATTAAATGGCAGTGCAGAACGCTCCGCAAGCAGGAAATTCGCGCGCAAGACAGCAACCTGATTCTCCATTACGTCATCAGGATCCAATAGAAGCGCATCGTCAATACCCAATAGTTCTAATCGTTGTTGGGTAAACTCTATGCCCTCATCAATAAAGTCTTTAATAAAGACCACATTATTAGAATCTAACATCATATCTACGGTAACCGTCCGCAAAAACCTTTCGAGCTAGGGGCTGTGGAGGCTCGCCCCTATTAAAAAGGTTAGCAGAAAATTACGACAATACTTAGGGGCTATAAAAATAATACCTTACCCAATACTCCTTGGATACCCCACCTTTTATACCTATTGATACGGTTGTTAGATCCCTGACAAATGTTGAATAAGCCAGCACGTATGAATTGGTTTGCCTCGATCATAATCCAACCCAATAGTTTTTCGAGTAATATCCTCAACTTTAAAATTCGCGCTAACTTGCTCATCCAACTCGAATTTTCGATAGTTATTGGAAAAAATCAGCGAACCACCAGGCTCCAACCGCTTCATTGCCAACTCAATCAAACGGAGGTGATCTTCTTGAATATCCAGATGTTTTCCCATTTTCTTCGAATTCGAGAACGTGGGCGGGTCCATAAATATCAAATCAAACTGGGCTTTATTCTTCAGTAACCAAAGACCACAATCCGCTCGCTCTATTTGATGCACTTCTTCCGAAAAGCCATTAAGCAATAAGTTAGAACGCGCCCAATCGGCATAAGTATTCGACATATCCACGGTCGTTGTGCTCTTTGCACCACCCCATGCCGCATGTACCGACGCGGCGCCAGTGTAGGCATACAAATTCAAGAACCGTTTTCCCTTAGCGTGCTGTTGAATCCACAAGCGAATAGGACGGTGATCTAAAAACAACCCAGTATCCAAATAGTCGTGAAAATTCAATAACAAACGTGGGCCATGCTCTGCTACTTCAAACAACTTGGCTTTGCTATTGAGTTTTTGATACTGCTTTTTACCTTTTTGCTTTGTGCGGGTTTTGACAAACACATAGCGAGAGTTAACGCCAAAGGTCGCCGATAACGTCTCCATAGCCACAGACAATCGATGGCTTGCTTTTGCTTCATCGATTGTCTTAGGTGCTTTATATTCTTGTACATGAAAATAACCATCGTACCAGTCAATTGCCACATTAAACTCCGGCATATCAGCATCATAGAGCCGATAACTGGCAACCTCTTCCTGCCTAGCCCATTTACCTAATTTCTTAAAGTTTTTCTTCAACCGGTTTGAGAAATCAGCCCCTTCTCCCTCGACCACCGCATCACGCAAGGATAACGGCCGTTGAATAGCCGGTAAGGTTTTAACCCCCGATATAGTCGACACACGCAGATAACAGCGTATAGGTCCATTGTACAATTTGGCCGTTTCTAATTGCTGTAGCCCCATCGCATCTAAAAATTCAATCTCATTACTAATGATCGCAGCTTCCCAGCCCTCACAATATTTTGCAAAGGTTCGTCCCATGCACCGATACAGATGCACCAATTGATCACCATGACCTAAACGTTCTCCATAGGGTGGATTACAGAGAATCAACCCCGACTCGGATTCATTTTTAGGTAGGGTAAATTGAGCCAACTCTCGTCGTTCAACATGAATCCTGCCGGCAAGACCTGCTCTTTGGATATTGTTAGTAGCAACACTAATGACATTACGGTCCGCATCATAGCCACGTATTGACGGCCACACACTTTCGGCGCGAGCAGCACGGCGCTCTTCTGCTTCTTGCCGCAATGACTGCCATATAGCCTCATCATGCTGTTTCCATTTTTGAAAACCAAAATAATCCCGTGCCAGCCCTGGCGCAATATCGCCAACAACCATCGCCGCTTCAATTAACAATGTCCCCGAACCACACATGGGGTCAACAATCTGCCCTACGGCTGGGTTGGAGACATCCACAGAGGCAACAACCGCTGCTGCGAGAGTCTCTTTTAGGGGGGCTACTCCGGTCTCTGTTCGATACCCACGCAGATGCAAAGGAGCACCAGAGAAGTCTATACTAATGGTCACCTGCCCGGCGGCCCGAAATAAAAACACCATGACATCAGGCCGAGTTTTCTGCACGGAAGGTCGTATTTTCTGATTGCGATTAAAACGATCGACGATGGCATCTTTCAGTCTTAACGCAAGGTAGTGACTATTCTCTTTCTCATCTTGAGCGACAGCACATTGCACTGCCAAGGTACCCTCGGCATCGATATGTTCACTCCAAGGCAACATCGTGGCTTTTTCGTATAGATCATCGCTATCCTCAGCAGAAAACTGTGACACAGTTCGCAAAACTCGAGACCCAAGACGACTCCATAAGCAAATACGATAAGCCGTTTTAAGATCAGCAACGCAGTGCACCGCACCCTGTACCACCTCGCATTCTTCGGCGCCAAGTGCCTGAATTTCTTCTAATAACAGGTTTTCTACCCCTCCGGCACAAGTAACAACGTAAGGGTACTGAACAATAGTTGACATARTTTTTCCTAGCGACATTAGTGCTTATTTTTCAATAAATAAATCAATTAGTTACACATTCAATCAAACAGTTACGGCTATTTACTGCGTCTTTTGGCTTTATAAAAGCCCTTTCTTATGCCTTTTTATTAGAAGACAAGACTGCAAAAACTCTATATTTATATAGTGTCACCAACGCAAAACGATCAAAGGAGTCAGTAGTCAAGTTCCAATATCAGGTTCAATTGCAGTTATTATTTTAACCACCGTGCTAGTTACAATTTCAGTTATTTAGCATGGTAACCAATACAATAACGAGGTCACGACTATATGAGAAGACAGAAGCGAGACAAGTCTAATCGCGCTTACTCCCGCGGACATAGTGCCGGTATTCAGGGTAAATCAAAAGAACAATGTCCATACACAGACGTAACAACTCGACAATTTTGGCTCAATGGTTGGCGCGACGGACGCGGCGATCAATGGCAAGGTTTCACAGGCGTCTCCGGCATTCATAAAATAGCTAATATCGGATAAACACATATTGAAATATACACATATTGAAATATAAAAAGTTTAGCGATTTCATGTCTCCTGCATCCACACCTCCAACACGGATAACTAGCATGCAGGCTTAAACAAAAAATAGATGGGCACAACGCAACTCTGCAATTCTATAGAGGATAGAATCACTAGCCCACCACAAACTTTGATTGGGTAGCTATTTGTTATCCCAGTAGGGCCACAGGTCCGAATATAAGGCAACCTCAGGCGAGGTTGCCTTTTTTCATTATTGCCTATTCCCAACAATTGTTACCTTGCACCCTTTATTTTGCACTCTTTACCTTGCAATACGTTCCGCCGCTTGGCGCACTAAACCAGGCCCCTCGTAGATAAAACCCGTATACAGTTGTACCAAGCTCGCACCTGCATCTATTTTTTGCTGCGCCTCATCGGCGGTAGTAATCCCACCGACCCCAATAATGGGTAACTTGCCGTCCAAATGCCCCGATAGCGCTTTCAAGACTGCGGTCGATTTGTTAAACACTGGCGCTCCACTGAGGCCGCCCTGTTCATTACCGTGGGTTAAATGAGACACTTTATCTCTATCTAAGGTGGTATTAGTGGCAATCACCCCGTCGATCTCATTTTCAATCAATTGCTTAGCGATGCACTCAATTTCTTCAGTTTCCAAATCGGGCGCTATTTTCACCGTCAAAGGCACTTTTTTACCATATCGACCTTGTAATTTTTGCTGCTCTTCTTTCAATTCACTCAATAGACGGTCCAGTGTTTCTCCATACTGAAGCGTACGCAATCCTGGAGTATTCGGCGATGAAATATTTATCACCACATAACTTGCATGGGAATAGGCTTTTCTCAAACAAATCAAATAATCATCCAATGCATCTTCAACCGGGGTATCAACGTTCTTACCAATATTGATACCTAACACCCCTTCATACTTGCAGCGCTCTACTTTACCAATCAGGTGGTCAATACCCTTATTATTAAACCCCATACGATTAATAATGGCCTGCTTCTCTGGCAGCCTAAACATACGAGGCATTGGATTACCTGGCTGCGGCCTAGGTGTCACGGTGCCGATCTCAATAAAACCAAAACCCAATGCCGCTAAACCCTCGATGTGATCACCGTCTTTATCGAGACCCGCAGCCAAACCAACAGAATTCGAAAACGTCAGCCCCATCACCTCTACCGGCGCATGCACGGGGGTAATAAGCCTAGGCGTTATACCCAGTCGTTTCGCAGCGGAGATCGCATCTAGCGATAGATGATGAGAGGTTTCAGGAGAAAGAGTAAAAAGCGCGTTACGCGCCAATGAATACAGCATTCGCTGGGATCTCCAGAGCCTAATTGGTATAGTTTGCCAGTTTTATTGCGGTGTTTTGGGTTTTTGTTGAAGCACAACCCAACAACACTAATTCGCTGGCGCGGATTATACACGAGATCACACAATCAAGGTGCTTTATTCAGCATCCCTATAATCTCAGCAGGCACTTCTCGTTTATCGGCCATTGTTCCACCACTACCACCAGACATACCAACAAAAGTTTTTCTACGAATTATTGAAGGGTTAGCTATCAACTTAGTGGCCTCCTCCGCTGAAACAGGCCTACTAATAAGATAACCCTGTACCTGATCACACTGAAGGTCGCGCAAAAAACGCAACTGCTCCTCTGTTTCAACCCCCTCAGCGACAACCTGCAACCCTAAATTCTTTGCTAACGTGATCATGGAATTAACAATAGCAGCATCGGTACTAAGCTCAGTAAAATTTGTAATAAATGAACGATCAATTTTTATTTTATCCACAGAGAATTTTTTCAGATAATTATAAGAACAATAACCTGTACCAAAATCATCAAGCGAAAGACTAATGCCTGCGTTGTTAAATTCATAAATCGTTTTAATTGCAACATCCGTATCTTCCATAACAGTACTTTCAGTAATCTCAAGTTCGATGCTTTTTGGCCACAAGCCAGCTTTCTCAACCTTTTTAATGATTTTTCGCGCGAGGTTTTCATCTCGAAATTCTACTGGGGAAAGATTGATAGCCACCGGCACAAATGGGTATCCAGCGGCCTGCCATACCCTAAGTTGATTACAAACCATCGATATTACTCTATCGGTAATACCACTAATGAGACCATTACTCTCCGCTAACGGAATAAATTCATCAGGTGGCACCAGTCCACGCTCCGGGTGTTCCCAACGCACTAATGCTTCCATACCACTGATTACACCACTAAAGATATTCACTTTGGGTTGATAGTAAACAACAAACTCTTCTAGCTCGATGGCTTTATGCAATGCACTTTCTAGAACCAACCGGCTATTTGCTCGCTTATTGATATCAGAAGACGCAAATTGGAAATTATTCCGGCCACCACTCTGCCTAGCCTCCTGCATAGCATCGCTGGCACTAGCAATAAGCGCATCTGAATCATCTCCATCATCAGGAAAAATACTAACGCCGATGCTACCGTTTAGGTAAAGCTCGTTTCCATCGATAAATGAAGGAGCTTCTAGAACGCTAAAAATCCGATCTACCACATGAACAACAAGCTCATCATCATCTATATCGGGCAGCAATATCGCAAGCTCATCACTGTTTATTTGAGACAGGCTAAACAAGACTTCGGGTACACCGACAACACTTATACTGTCGGTATTACGTAAAGTACCCTTTATTCTTTTGCAGATTGATTTGACGAATTTGTCGCCAACAGATATACCCATAGCATTGTTAATGCGCCGCACTTCTTCGATATCCAATAACAAAATGGCTATTTTCGTTTCATAGCGTCGCGCTCGTCCAATCGCTTGAAATATACGATCATGCATTAGTAATCTATCGGATATACATTCAGATTCAGACTCTCTATCGACACCTTCATGATCATCTTCTGAGATATTAAGTTCCTCAGTGGGTAGAGCCAGAGAATTTCCTGCTATGATAGACGCAACGTCGACGTCATTCACTTCCCCATTATTTTCACGAATTTCATTGTCATCACATTCAACGGCGGTCTCTTCTAGCAGGGACTTGTCCTGAATCTCATCATTCTGGTTATCATAAACCGCGCCCTCATCACCATGTTCTGCGCCATGTTCTGCACCATGTTCTGCACCACATTCTCCATCCTCACTAACCCACAGTTCAACCCGATTGCGCCCATTTTCTTTTGCTACATACAGCCCCTTATCCGCTTGATCGACCAGTAATTCTGGTTTCATGTCATAACTAGCTAAGGCTGTAACGCCAAAACTAGAAGTCACATTGAATTCGCCATTAGGTGCTGTAACTTTACAACATTCAATCTCCATCCTCATTCTCTCAGCTACTTTAGAAGCAACGTCTACACTGGTATTCGGTAAAATAACGCAAAATTCTTCACCGCCATAACGACCAATCAAATCATTTGGGCGAGACACTTTTATCAGTATTTTAACGACTATCTTAATCACCTTATCACCGACGGCATGGCCATGATTATCGTTAACAAACTTAAAATGATCGATATCTAACATGATACAACTAAGTGGCGCTTGATCCTCTTTTGCCTCTTTAATTAACATTTTTAGGCCATCAAAAAATGAACGTCTATTGAGGCAACCCGTCAGAGGATCTCTAGTTGCTAGAATTTTTAGTTCCTTATTTTGCCTAGCGATCTCCTCTTGGCCCTGTTTAAGTTGACCCAAAGCACTTGATAGTTTTTTATTTTTCATTTCAAGCTCAGTAACGTCGTTAAAGGTRACTATTACACCTCTAATCTTCTCAGATTCGCCGCCAATTGGTGTCGCATTTACCTTGAATAAAAGACTTTCATCGAAATTGGAATTTAGTCTAACCTCAGCCCCTTCGGGCGATTTATTACCTGCAATAACGGATTCCCAAGGAGGCTCAAAGCTCTCCACCTCTGCACTATTTTTTATCCAAGACAGGTCTGAAATATTTTTCCCAACAAGTAATATTTCTGGCAACCCAGTCCTTCGCCTAAAGAACTCGTTTGAAAATACAATACGTGCCTTTTCATCAAGAATAAGCAAGCCTTCTGAAAGGGTATTCAATGCATTACTTACACGCTCAGGTATAACCCCTCCAGGATCTAGCTCTAACATCGCTCTCTTTAAAAACAGCGAATAGGTCACTAAAGCCACAATAAAAACCAAAAACACATAGCTATAAAATGAATTCACAAAGAATGTCGTTCCATTTTTACCCAACTCAACAAATCTGACTTCTAAAGCCCCCCACCGTTCACCTCTATTAAATATTGGAACTTTAACATGGCTAGCCGTTGATTTTTCTCCAAGTGTTTTTGTCCAGTGTTTTTCATGATCTCCATATTGAATAGCCAGCAGATTATCGCTCTTGCGAATTGCCATTGAAAGAATGCTTTCATTGCGGTCTACCAACGCCCGTATCAACCCCTCGGCTGCATTCATTCGATCAGGAATCATGCCAGATACAAATTGTACAGCGAGCGACTCGACCAGGATTTTTCGCGATTGAAGTTCCATTTTTTTTGCATTTGGCATAAGACCAAGAAAGTCGCTGGTAAGCAATATACAACACGTGAGTAACGATAAGCCTATGCTAAGGCGAAAAATGGGTGATTTAAAAACATTCATCATAAACATACGCCTATTTTATTCATCTTCCGTTCTCTTAGTATTAAACATACTCTCATCCAAACTCGAATCACCAGATGCATCATCGTCTCCATCCCCATCACTTTCATCAACTTTCTTTTTTCTGTCACCAAGAACCGGAAGCATATCTATCTGCTTCCAGAGTGGGGCAACAGACAAGAAACTGGCAAGCAAAGAACCTGCTCGTAATACCCAACCAACAACCCCAGCTAAAAAAGGGAACGCCACGCCCATTGCAGCTTCAGATGCAACCATAGCGYTTTCCTCTTCTTCTTCCATGGATTCATCAAGCTCACTTCGGAGCTTATCAAGCTCTTGTATAAAAGCTTCATCTTCAAATAGTGACTGACTTTCGCTACTATCTATTTCAGTAATATCTACAGGTGTAAATTCAAAACTCTTTAAATTAATGGACTTTATCAAGGTATGTTCATTGAGAAGTTTTGTTGAATTTTTATTTCCGTGACTTGTGGTCTCATTTAAATTTCCTTTTGATATAATCTCGCTTTGCGCGCTAATTGACGTTAAATCACTGTTATCTGTGACCTCCAAACCACCAACTAAACCAATATTYTCAAGACCATTARCGCTATTCAACAAACCAACTAAAGACGTATTARAATCATCGCCTAAACCGTCATCCTCTATTGTTCCTTCGCTATTTTCTGATTCGACATCTATAATTTCGTCGCCAACGTCGATCTCCGAAGGTTGATCAATGGGTACTTGTTGAGAAATGGAGTTTCCTGTAATTCCAAAATCATTAACTATTTCAATCACAGGGTCATCATTAGTACTAACAACATTTATCCTGAATGATAGATTCGTCAACGCACCTCCAGCTTGGTCGTTGACACTATAGCTAAAGCCATCGCTGGTCGTATTACTGTCATCATGACTATATAACACGTTGCCATCGATAATATCCTGCTGAGTAAAACTATCATTGGTACCAGCAGCCCAGACATTGCCATTAATGGATAAACTACCGTTACTCACGTTACCAACGTTATAGATTAAGGTAGTATCGTCAGTATCGGTGTCAGCAGATTCTAGCGCAGATAAATCCAACGCTATATTTGTAGCGCCTTCAACCACGGTCATAGCACTCTGGCCAACAACAGTCGGCGCATCGTCATCCACTGGGGTCACGGTAATACTAAAGATCTGATCGCCTAACTGATTACCGGCTGGATCTTCCACACTGTAGCTAAAGCTGTCATTGGTGGTATTGGTATCACCGTGTGTGTAAAGGATATTGCCATCGATGATGTCCTGCTGGGTAAAGGTATTGTTGGTATCCGCCGCCCAAGCACTACCGTTAATCGATAAGCTGCCATTACTGACATTGCCCACGGTATAAATTAACGCACTGTCATCGGTATCGGTGTCAGTGAATTCTAAGGTAGTGAGATCCAACGCCACATTGGTTGCACCCTCCGCCACCGTCATACTTTGATCAACCACCGCAGCGGCATCGTCATCTACTGGAGTAACGGTGATGTTAAAGATTTGACCAACTAATTGATTGCCAGCTGGATCTTCAACGCTATATAAAAAACTGTCACTGGTGGTATTGGTATCATCGTGGGTATATAAAATATTGCCATCGATGATGTCTTGTTGGGTAAAGGTATCGTTAGTACCCGCCGCCCAAGCACTACCACTTATCGATAAGCTACCATTACTGACATTACCCGCGGTATAAATTAACGTAGCATCGTCGGTATCAGTGTCGGTGGATTCCAGGGTAGTGAGATCCAATGTTACATTGGCAGCACCTTCTGCCACCGTCATACTTTGACCAACSACCGTCGCRRCATCATCATCCACYRGGGTAACGGTGATRCTAAASGTCTGWCCGGCTAACTGRTTACCGGYTGGATCYTCWACSSWATAWGAAAAACTRTCACTGGTRGTATTRGTATCATCGTGKGTRTAWARRATATTGCCATCGATGATATCTTGTTGGGTAAAGGTRTCATTGGTACCSGCMGCCCAAGCACTRCCRTTWATGGATAAGCTACCRTTGCTSACATYRCCSRCRGTRTAAATTAACGTRGYRTYRTCGGTRTCKGYGTCRKTGGAYTCWARGGTGGTTARATCCARYGYMACRTTRGTRGCRCCTTCRGCCACYGTCATRCTTTGATCAACCACCGTMGCRGTATCRTCATCCACYGGSGTRACGGTRATACTAAASGTYTGRCYSGCYAATWGATTRCCGGTTGGATCYTCTACCGAATAAGMAAAACTGTCACTGGTGGTRTTGGTATCATCRTGGGTRTAWARRATATTKCCATCGATGATRTCTTGYTGGGTAAAGGTATCGTTAGTACCSGCAGCCCAAGCGCTRCCRTTWATGGATAAGCTGCCGTTACTGACATTRCCCGCGGTATAAATTAACGTRGYRTCGTCKGTATCGGTGTCGGTGGATTCTARGGTGGTTAGATCCAATGCCACRTTAGTAGCACCTTCWGCCACCGTCATGCTTTGATCAACAACGGCCGCGGTATCATCATCTACCGGAGTGACCGTGATACTAAAGGTCTGACCAGCCAGCTGATTACCTGTTGGATCTTCTACCGAATAAGAAAAACTATCACTGGTGGTATTGGTATCATCGTGGGTGTAAAGAATATTGCCATCGATGATATCTTGTTGGGTAAAGGTATCATTGGTACCGGCAGCCCAAGCACTACCATTTATGGATAAGCTGCCATTACTGACATTACCCGCGGTATAAATTAACGTGGCGTCGTCAGTATCGGTGTCGGTGGATTCTAAGGTGGTTAGATCCAACGCCACGTTAGTAGCACCCTCCGCCACCGTCATACTTTGATCAACCACCGTCGTGGTATCGTCATCCACTGGGGTAACGGTGATACTAAAAGTCTGACCGGCTAATTGATTGCCAGTGGGATCTTCAACACTGTAGCTAAAACTATCACTGGTGGTATTGGTATCATCGTGGGTGTAAAGGATATTGCCATCGATGA
>NVVG01000302.1 GCA_002402125.1 Moraxellaceae bacterium | reverse complement strand
CCATCGTAGAGGCAATTTGTGCACGCTTTCGAGCGGTACTACTCACAAGCCTAACCACTATCGCTGGTTTATTGCCCATATTGTTTGAGACCTCATTACAGGCGCAATTCCTCATCCCGATGGCAATCTCCATCGTGTTTGGGCTCGCATACGGCACATTTTTGATCTTATTTTTTATTCCTGCCCTGCTGATGATGATCGAAGGTGGAAAAAACAGATTAGGTATTCGAACATAGTTTACTCCTTGGCTCTTTGGTATACTGCGCTCGAAACATACCCCCCATTCCATTGATACTGATTTCATACGTTATTTGTACAGGGACGAAGCATATCCATGAGGTCGAACCCAGCAATTTTAGACAAGTTACAGGATAATGCGCAGGCTATCTTAGACAGCTTGATCGACGCATTTTTCGACAAAGTAAACAGCATCTTTGCCAATCTTGCCAATGCCACACGCAATAGCAGTGAGCAAAATGTCTATCTTGATGCCATGAGTGAAGTCCATTTGCAACGCCAACATATTACCCAGGATTTTTTTACCTGCCTGGAAAATGATTTTGCAGCGTTAGCGCTGCCTACACCGGCCACCATCAATACATCCCCAGCTGAGCCTACTTTCCCAGGCAGTGAAAAGGACAGAGTAGAAATTGAAGTCGCGGCAAACAACATGATAAATCAAGCCCGCGCCGATTCCCCAACCCTGCTGCGACAAATCAACACACGTTTAGCTGAATGTCTCAGGCCTAGAAACGTGGATGAAAACAGCAATCCGCTCGATCCTCAACAGATTGTCAGGCATTTTGTCGCTAGCAGCCATCGGTTACAAGTACCCATTCAATCTCGCTTGATTTTCTTCAAGCAGTTTGAGCGCTCGGTACTTCGCCATTATGAGCAGGTATTGCAGGATGCGCACCAGGTATTACTGATTGCCAACATTCTACCCAAACTGCGACCCATAGAGAATCAAACGCCGCTTCACTCCCCCAATTTAGCTAAACCAAAGGTTAACGCTGAAAACAATTCAGCTGTGACCGAACATCCGTTGCCACCACAGGGCTGCATCATTACCGCCATGCGCAAAGCAGAACTCGATCAGTCGGTGATAGATACGCTGCTCGATGAGGTAAATAACTTTCAGCTCGGCGCCTGGTTTTCCTTTGCTGGAGCCAATACAAAATCATCGATTAAACGCCGAACAAAACGCAACCATTACAAATTAACTACCAAGATCAGCGCCACCGATACCTACATATTTGTTAACCGTTATAGGACAAAGACACAACAAATAACTCGCGATGAGCTTGCCATCGCGCTTTACGACAAAACGATCAGCCCGCTCAATTCCGCCCCCATCATCAATCGAGTCCTCACACGCATTGCTACTCGACTAAAGCCCTCCTTGCCCTAAGGTGCCTGTTTCCTGTGATCAGATCGTCATATTGCAGCCACAACCGTGGCAAAATAACAAGCCTGCCTTTGTGCGGATAGATAGGTATAATTTCGCTACCCAATAAGCAAGGCTGACTATTAGCCCGCTCAATAACCCTGTTCCTTTAGCATCCTGTTTTGAGAATCACCGCATGGCTACAATTGCACAACGTATCGCACAAGAACTCAACGTTAATACAAACCAAGTACAGGCGGTTGTTGACATGCTTGATGGGGGGGCGACTGTACCTTTTATCGCGCGTTATCGAAAAGAAGCCACCGGCGGGCTCGATGATACCCAGCTACGCACGCTTGATGAGCGCCTGCGTTACTTAAGAGAACTCGATGAACGTCGCGATACCATTCTTAAAAGTATTAAGGAGCAGGACAAACTGACCGCCGAGCTTGAAAAAGCCATTCGTGCCGCCGATACCAAAACCACCCTAGAAGACCTATACCTACCTTATAAGCGGAAACGACGCACCAAAGCACAAATTGCACGCGAAGCCGGTCTTGAGCCATTAGCAGAAACATTATTCCAAGATCCCAGCCAAAACCCTGAAGAACTCGCCACTAGCTTTATTGATGCGGACAAAGGCGTGGCAGATAGCAAGGCAGCCCTCGATGGTGCCAAGTATATCCTCATGGAGCAATTCAGCGAAAGCGCCGAATTGCTGGGTAAAATGCGAAACTTCCTGACAAATGACGGCACGATCAATGCAAAAGTTGTTGCAGGTAAAGAAGACAGTGGCGCTAAGTTCCGAGACTATTTTGAACACAATGAAGCGTTAAAAAATGCCCCTTCCCATCGAGCATTAGCTATTTTCAGGGGCCGCAACGAAGGCATATTGCAGGTCAATATCGCCGTCGAGCAAGATGAAGGCTCAACCAGTCATCCTTGCGAAGATATGATAGCCCAACACTTCAACATAAAAAATGAAGGCCGCGCAGCTGACAAATGGCTCGGTGAAGTAGTACGTTGGACCTGGCGGGTAAAATTACTGGTGCACATGGAAACCGAACTATTGGGTCAATTGCGTGAACGCGCGGAAGCAGAAGCCATTACCGTGTTTGCTAACAATCTAAACGACCTGTTGATGGCGGCGCCTGCTGGGCCCAAAGCCACCCTAGGTTTAGATCCCGGCATCCGCACTGGGGTAAAGGTTGCCGTGGTTGATGCTACCGGTAAGTTTGTCGATCACGCCACCATCTATCCCCACCAGCCAAAAAACCAATGGGATCAATCCATCGAAACCTTGGCGCAGCTCTGTAAGAAACACAACATCGAACTTGTTAGTATTGGCAATGGTACCGCCTCACGGGAAACCGATAAGCTTGCCGCCGACCTGATGAAACGCTACAGCGAGTTGCCATTAGAAAAAATCATCGTTAATGAAGCGGGAGCATCAATCTATTCAGCGTCTGAGTTTGCGGCCAAAGAATTCCCCAACCTAGACGTCTCGATTCGAGGCGCAGTATCTATCGCTCGACGCCTACAAGATCCATTGGCAGAATTGGTGAAAATTGAACCCAAGTCTATTGGCGTTGGCCAATATCAGCATGACGTGAGCCAAAGCAAACTGGCTCGTAGCCTTGATGCGGTTATTGAAGACTGTGTAAACGCCGTTGGGGTTGACGTCAATACCGCGTCGGAACCATTACTAGCGCGAATTTCTGGATTAAACAAAACCATTGCGGGCAACATTGTCCATTTCAGAGATAGCAACGGCGCCTTCAACAATCGAACCGAATTAAAAAAGGTACCGCGCTTAGGTGACAAAACCTTCGAACAAGCTGCGGGATTCTTGCGCATCATGGACGGCAACAACGCCTTAGATCGATCCAGTGTTCACCCCGAAGCCTATCCGCTGGTTAAAGATATAGCCGATAAAAACAACCGCAACGTAGAGCAAATGGTGGGGGAAGCCGGTTTCTTATCCACGCTCACCCCAGCGGATTACACCAATGAAAAATTTGGCCTACCTACGGTCACCGATATTCTGAATGAACTTGAGAAACCCGGCCGAGATCCACGACCAGAATTCAAGATGGCTGTGTTCAAAGAAGGTATTGAAGAAATCAAAGACTTAGAACCCGGCATGATTCTCGAAGGCTCCGTTACCAACGTCACCAACTTTGGTGCATTTGTGGATATCGGTGTACATCAGGACGGTTTGGTACATATCTCGGTACTTTCAAACAAGTTCGTCAAAGACCCTCGAGAAGTGGTAAAAGCCGGTGATATTGTGCAGGTCAAGGTGGTCGAGATAGACATCCCTCGTAAACGCATAGCGTTATCGATGCGGTTAAACGACCAAGCCGGTGAGAAAGTCACTGGCGGCCAACCGGCTAAATCTCGCCCTGGCGGACGTGGCAATAATTCCAACAGGGGTAAACGCGCCGCCAGCGAGCGCAGCAAAACTCAACCGTTAGCAGCGGGTAAAACCGGCACCTTTGCTGATTTATTTGCTAATGCGGGTAAACTTAAAGAAAAATAAGCCATTATTAGCTTCAATGTTCCATCAGTAAAACGGCCTCTCTCATGAGGCCCGTTTATTTAACAGTACTAATCTTGCATAATTCTGATACTCAAAATTAGAGAAAGAAAGGCGGTTCACACCATGAACAGCCCAACAGACCATAAAGGGCGACACCGTGCAACAGAGTTTTGACAACCTACTTACACTGATCCAACAACAAAACTTGCACCATAGCTTTAGCCAAATGGTACGCGGCATCGAAAAGGAGAGTTTACGAGTTGAGCCTAATGGACTGCTAGCGCAAACGCCTCACCCCACCGCCCTTGGTTCTGCTCTTACCCACCCCACCATTACCACTGACTACTCAGAAGCGTTGTTGGAATTTATTACCCCGACCTTTACTGATGTCGATGCTATGTTGGAACACTTAGAAAAAACCCATCGTTACACCTACCAACAATTAGACAACGAGAAACTCTGGGTCAATAGTATGCCGTGTATCATGGGCGATGAAACCAACATCCCCATTGCCAAATACGGCAGTTCCAACGTGGGTAAAATGAAGCACGTCTATCGCCATGGTTTATGGCATCGCTATGGGCGCTTAATGCAAACGATTGCTGGCATTCACTACAATGTATCAATGCCAGATGACTTTTGGCCTGGTTATCAGAAGCTGTTAAATAACACCGACCCGCTACAAAGTTTTATCTCTGAGCAATACTTCGGTCTAATCCGCAATTTCCAACGTTTTGTTGGCTTAGTCATCTATCTTTACGGGGCATCACCCACCGTTTGCGGATCGTTTCTCAAAGGGCGGGATCACCAATTAGAAAACTTTAACGATTCCACCCTATACCTCCCCTATGGCACCTCTCTACGCATGAGCGATTTGGGCTATCAAAACGATGCTCAATCTGATCTGTCAATTTCCTACAACTCGCTAGAAGAATATGTCGAGACCCTTACAACAGCCATTGACACTCCGCACCCTGCTTATGAAGACCTAGGTACAAAAAATACCAACCCAGAGAAAGGAACCGAGGAATACTTGCAGCTCAACACGAACATTCTTCAAATAGAAAACGAGTACTATGGTTCAATCCGTCCAAAGCGCGTGGCAAACACCGGCGAAAA
>NVVG01000023.1 GCA_002402125.1 Moraxellaceae bacterium | reverse complement strand
TCTGGTTCTACCACTGGTTCTGGTTCTACCACTGGTTCTGGTTCTACCACTGGTTCTGGTTCTACCACTGGTTCTGGTTCTACCACTGGTTCTGGTTCTACCACTGGTTCTGGCTCTACCACTGGTTCTGGTTCTGCAACAGATTCTTTAACCACAGTTTCTTCTGCTGCAGGCTCTTTTGCTACTGCTTCTTCTACTGCCGGCTCCTCTTGTTCACTCAGCATGGCATCAAGCTCATCCAAGCCATCCATACCTTCATCGATAATTTCATCCAACTCATCATCAAAATCATCGTCAATTTCTAGAAACTCATCATCATCAAGTTCCATTGGTTCGGCTTCGTTCACATAAGCGTTATCTTCTTCTTCCAGTGGTTGCGGCTCCTCTACCACAGGAGAAGCGATCGGTTTCTGAGGTTGGATTTGGGTAACGGTCAACTCATCCGCCTGCAGAGGTGCAACTGCTGGTTGTATGACGGTGGTCTCATCATCTGCATCGGTTACAGCTTTTTTAGTTACTTCAGTGGCCGCCTCTGCAGATGGAAATTTATCCATTTTCTGAGTGCGGTCCGCATCTTTCCCTGCCACATTTTCAACAACGTCAGAACTTTTTGTCAGTTTTCGAAAGAGGAGGAACCCTCCGCCTAGCAGAAACACATTACCAAATAGCACTGCCGCCACAACCACAAGCAGGTTCATTTCCTCCTCTGCTTCACCACTTCCCTCGACTATTTCTGCCTCTAGTTCTTCTTGTTCTATTTCATCGACTGACTCCTCTTGAGTTTCAGGTTCGTCATTCAACTCAGGTTCTATTTCCTCTTCAGGTTCTTCATCCACCAAGTCCTCGTCAGTCAAATCCAGCTCTAGATCCTCCTCAGGTAGTTCGTCAATAAAAAATTGATCATCATCTAAGCCTACTGCTGCACTATATTCCACCGAGTAAGGACCTTGCACAAGTTCAAACGGTTTACCGTTAGTCGAAACCCCATTGACCTTTATAAGTATTTCATAGTTTCCATCGCCATCAAATACAGGCACCTCTAACACGCCTATACCCGTACTATCAAGAACAATCGTCTGCACTTGCTTTTGATCATTGGGTCCCTTTATTTGGGCCAACAGCTCTAACTTTTCCTCTTTTACTAAGGCAGCCTTGCGTTTAATTTGTAATGAATGTATTTCTAATTCACCATCTTCCTTCTCATCATTTACAACAGCCTCAACATCAAGCACATCCGTATGCACCGTCATTCGGTAGATTCGTTTACGCTGAAACGTTTTTCCGTCAACCAGCACATTAAACTCATGTACACCAGGGGTGAGCGTACGTCCAAGTTTCGCGGTATAACTGCCGTCTTTGGGCAATATAGGGTCACCCTCTTTAGTTTGTGATAATATCCCTTCGAAAAAATCACCCTGTTCCGTTTGCTGACTGAATCTAATATCCATCAGCCGTAAGAAGTCCGGGTTAGTAATTACTTCCCCTTCCTCACTCAAATTCATCCGCATTACAACACGTTCACCCTCTATCACGTTGTCAGGCAAACCTGTTACGATCAAATTCAAATCACTGACGACGGTTACACGGTTACCTTTATCTACATCAGCGATTAACCGCCACTTTCCAGGAGTTGGCTCTTTCACCGTGATCAAGTCATAGCGCTGGTCACTAAACCATTTTACATTTTGACCTGCACGGACATAACTGCTCTTTTTTCCATACGGATTTACCAACACGGCATGGTCACTACCAGGCTTTCGAAAAATCAGTGCTGTAAATTCATTAACCGACGAATCGATGTCAAAAGCATTACCTGCCAACGGTACTTGCTCAGGTGCATTTGCTTTATCCGAGGCCTGTACAAATATATTGAGTAATTCATCGGCATTATTCGCTAACGAAAAACTACCCCCTGTGTCCACACTTAGGGCCCGTAGAAACTCCATGTCTGCACTTTGTGACAGGGCAACACTGTGAATTCTAAATCCCGCTCGATGCAAGGCGGGAACAACCTCATTAAGGATTCGCGCCTTTTCCTGCTCGTTTTCTGCTTTATTTTTAGATATATCCACCATGCCATCGGATAAAAGAACGATGGTTTTGTCCCAATTGGGGTCTGGTGTGGTTTGATTAAGGGATGCTTTTTCCAGGGCTTCGCCAATATTGGTATAAAGCGCGATGGAATTGATTTCATCCACCTGCGATATAGCCTCCTGGCGCCATTCTGGAGTGATATCTTTATGGGGAACGAGCATATTGACATATTGCCCGAAGGTCCAAACACCAAAGCGATCGTTATCTTTGGCAAGATTGAGCATGAGTTTTACGGCAGGAATACGTAAATTATTAGGGTCATTTTTTTTCATGCTGCCAGATATGTCTATCACGACCCTCATATCTGGCTTGGCATCGGCCGCAAACAGTAATGCTGGGGATAGTAGAAAACTAGCCCCTAGCAACGATATTGTGAGTAAAAACCGATTAATGGGAAGAATATTAGCCATACGACCCTGCTAAAAAGTGAATTAGGAGTGAAGGTTCTCCCTTATTTATAGCAGGTTTAGCGTTGTTTTCATTATTTTTACCGAGAAAACTGCGGTAACTGATTGATTCTTATCGATACAGACATTCAGCACCTTTTTTTGTTTAATAGGTGCTCCGCCCCAATTAATAACCCAACAACCAAACTTGATATGGAAAGTGGGAAAAATGCACGAAACATTGCTCCATCCCTTTGCAATGTGGCATCAAACACTCCCACAAATAACGCTGGGGCCAATCGAGCCAATTCGTCACTGACACTCCAAGGGGTTAGAACTATGGCAAACAGAATGCCCACAGTCAGCCTTCTTGCCAAACCGACACTAACAATTCCAAGAATTCGCCAAACCACAGCAAGTATGCCAAATGCAGCTAAGGTGTAGACCAACCACGCCATATAATATTCTGATTCGGTTAACATAATCTCAACGCTCTACCCAATGTATGATATGTTCTTCCCAGTCTTCTTCCGCCACCTGATTGTCCGGTATTACTCGACCTTGAATAGACATACCCGCTTCGAATACGCTTTCTCTACGACCAGAAATCAATGGGTGCCAATCCGCTAGCCCTCGGCCCTCTTCCAGGCGACGATAAGCACAATTAAAAGGTAACCAATGAAACTCGGGAATGTTATTTAATTCAAGTTTAACGCAATCAGGAACCCGGGTACTTCTATTTGTGTAATCGGTGCATGAACACGTAGCCTGATCCAGCAAATGGCACACAAGCTGGGTATAATATACTTCACCGCTGTCTTCATCTTCCAACTTCTGCAAACAACAAAGCGCACAGCCGTCACACAATGACTCCCACTCTTTCGAGGTCATTTCTGCCAATGTTTTACGCTTCCAGAATGGTTCCATAGGTTAATTGTCCGGCTTATATAAATCTAACAGGTAATCTTCTTTTTGTGGTGGCAATTGTAAATAGAAACCTTTCTCATCCAATTCCTTCATCACTTTTACCACATCAGCCGCCACCAAAGGTTTATCCTTGCGTAACAACAGGTCTAACGCGTGTTGGGGCGTGCCAAAACGCTCCATTAGTAATTCAGGTACACCATCGAACAGCGCCTGCTTCGAGGTGGTTTTACGGACATAAAGGTACATCCCGTCTTTCTTTTGACTCTTAAAAACAGAGCACATAATCATAATCACAACCTACCTATAGCTATTAAGACAGAAAAGCTAAGCCAAAAAATTAAACCAGAAAAATCCCAAACATTAATCTGATTCATTGTGAGCGTCAAAAACTTTATCCAGCTCAGTAACTAACACATCAAACCGCCACCCTATAAGCTCACTGGGTACTGCCCGACCATTCAGTTTCTCGACCGCATAACGCTCCAACAATTTCCGACTTGCCAATCGCTCTGCAGGCACATCGACACTAGCAGCAATACGTTCGACAACTGCTTTTAGTTTTTTAGACAACACTTTATGACTACGTGAAAAAGGCTTATCAAGCACCGCCGGATGAAGAGACGAGTCCAGCGCACAGGCTTCAAGCACCATCTCAATGAGCTCAGAACCAAACCGCTTTTGCTGGCCAACGGAAAGTGAATCACAGCGAGCGAGATCCTTCACATTTTTTGGCATTTTTTCTGCGACATCATATAAAACCGCATCTTTTAACACGTGACCTTTGGGTCGGTTCTTTTTCATTGCCGTGCGATCTCGCCATGCCGCTAACAGTTTCAATACAGCCAACTGCTGGGACTGCAACTTCCACGCGCTACCGACAGAGCGATAAATATTATCAAAATCAACACTGGCTGAATATTTTTTCAATAGAATCTGACAATCTTCATTAACCCATTCCGTGCGGCCTGCGATTTCAAGCCTATCCGATAAGGTGCGATACACCGTCAATAGATGGGCAACATCCAGCGCCGCATAACGTTTTTGATTATCCGTTAATGGCCGTTGCAACCAGTTAGAACGTGTTTCGTCTTTTGGTAGATCAATATCCAACAACAACATAAGTAACTTTTGCAGGCTCGGTTGACGTTCGAGGTTAAGATAGGCCGCCGCAATTTGGGTATCGAAAATCTTCCCGGGCACCTCTTGCCACAGAGTTTTAAACACTTCCAAGTCTTCAGAACACGAATGTAAAACTAAGGCCTCAAGCTGCTCCGAATAAAACAGTGATTTTAGTGCATCCAGTGATGTTAGCGAGACCGGATCCACTAGATATATATTATCTGGAGATGCAATCTGTATCAGTGCAACCTTGGGATAAAAAGTATCCGTTCTCATAAACTCGGTATCCACCGCAAGCAGCGGCTCATTACGCAACGTTTCGATCATTGCCAAAAGTGTCGAATCCGAATCTATCCATGAATATTGAAAATCATTAACCATAGGGGCGTCCAAAGAAACAGCGACCGAAGCAGGCTGATTCAAGAATATAAAATAATTAGTCTAATAACTGCCGACTAGAAAAGGCCAAATGAAGTGTATTACTATCGACATATTCAAGCTCTCCACCCATTGGCACACCGTGAGCAATCCGTGTAGCCTTTACACCCTTGGCACGAGCCAACTCGGCAATAAAGTGCGCAGTTGCCTCGCCCTCTACCGTAGTGCCAGTGGCTAACACCAATTCTTGAACATCACCGCTTTCGAGTCGAGATTTTAGCACATCAATACCTAATTCATCTGGGCCAACTCCGTCGATGGGGGACAAGTGCCCCATCAAAACAAAATACAAGCCGCGAAAAGAACCTGACATCTCAATCGCCAATAAGTCTGCGGGGGTTTCTACGACACACATCAGAGATTTATCACGAATAGTACTTTTACAGATGGAACAAAGAGGTTCTTCAGAGAATATCCTGCATTGCTCGCAATTCTGAATATTCTCGACCGCCGCTACTAAATTGGTGGCAATACGCATAGCGCCGGCTTTATCTCGTTCTAACAGATGCAAAGCCATGCGCTGAGCAGATTTTGGGCCAACCCCAGGTAACGCGGTTAGCGATTGAATCAGTTGTTCTAATATTGGGCTAAAAATCATCGGCAAATAGTATTACAGGTTAAAAAGGCATTTTGAAGCCGTCAGGCATACCAATGCCCTGGGACATGGTACTCATCTTTTCTTTATGGTGCTCCTCTACCCTTCTTACCGCATCGTTCACTGCCGCGGCAATAAGGTCCTCAAGCACCTCTTTATTTTCTTTCAACAGCGACGCTTCAATCTGCACACGTTTCACATCGTGACGACCATTCATCACAACACTCACCATGCCTGCGCCAGATTCTCCAGTCACTTCAGCTGTCGCTAAATCTTGCTGCATCTCCTGCATCTGCTCTTGAACTTTCTGAGCCTGTTTCATTAAATCGCCAAGTTGTTCTTTCATTAGCGCACCTTCACATTAATCCAATGGTTTAATCGAGTCTTTGTCCAAGACACCGTTAAAGTTTTCCAATAAATACTTCACAAAAGGGTCGCTATGAAGTGACACCTCTGCATTCTCTAACCGCTTTGCCCGCCTTTTTGACGCCAAGGTATCGGGAGTATCCTTAGACGGAACGTTGATTTCAAGCGTAATCGTGATGTTTTCGCCGTTTACAGCCGCTATTGCCTTTTCCAGAGTCTCAACATGGTGGGTTCTATAGAGAGACTCATGCCTAGGCCCCAATGCTAATATCCATTGTCCATTATCTGACGACTCTAGCCCACAATTTCTAGCGAAATTTAGCACACTACCATTGAGTTCCAATGAGGTTAACAAATCAGCCCAAAAATCACCGTATGGTTGCTGCATTGATGTAAGAGCAACCACCGGTGCAGCTGGCGCGTTATCAAACCCAGCTGACGCTGTGTCAGTGACAGGCATGGCTTGAGAGCTCTTCCTATTGCCATCGCCAATGGGGATTACATTCGACGCCTGTGGTTCTGCCTCAATGGCTGAGCTAATAGGTGATGCTACAGGCATAGCTGGCGTCACAGGGGAAACTGCAGCCTGAGACGCTGTTACCGCAGTGCCATTCAATGCCGCACGCGCTTGCTGCATACGACTTTGATTAGCAGGGTTATTGACGGCGCCTACCGCGCCAGTTACTGAAGGCACAGCGGAAGTGTTCGCAGCATTATTAGCAAAAGTGTTGGTTGCGGTATTTGCAGCAAACTGACCACCATTTACTGGCATATTTTGTCGTGTAAGTTGGTTTTGCGTAGGGTGCTGAGCAGAATATTGTGCACCGCTATTTTGAGCGGGTTGATTGCCTCCCCGAGGCCCTCCAACCAAGTTAGCATTTGCCCCACCTTGAGTATTTGTTGGCGGCAGTATGCCTTCTGGACGGAACAGCACCATACGTAGAAGAATCATCTCAAAACCACTACGAGGGTCTGGCGCTAAGGGCAGGTCCTTACGGCCAAGTAATGCGATTTGATAATACAATTGCACATCTTCTGCCGTTAACTGTCTCGCCACAGCAATGATTTTTTCTTTATCGCCTTGACTATTATCTACTGCGTCTGGAACAACCTGAGCGACTGCCACGCTGTGCAAACCACTAATCAAGTCCGCTAAGACGCCAATATAATCTGGGGACTGTTCCGCCAGAGAAGCAACCACAGCCAATAAATTAGGGCCATCACCAGCAATAATGGCATCAAGCAACTTATAGGTATACGCACGATCAATGGTACCTAACATTGACTGCACGTCTTCTTCAATTATTTTTCCATTGCCAAACGCTATTGCCTGATCAGCCAGGCTCATTGCATCACGCATACTGCCATCGGCAGCACGCCCAAGAGCCCATAACGCAGGTTCCTCAAACGACACCATTTCTTCGGCTAAAACATGCTGCAAGTGTCCAACAATCTTATCCGGTGTCATTGCTTTCAGACTAAATTGCAAACAACGAGACAGAATGGTAACCGGAAGTTTTTGCGGATCAGTGGTAGCCAACAAAAATTTAACGTGGGGCGGTGGCTCCTCTAAGGTTTTCAGCAAGGCATTAAAGCTGTGTCCCGATAACATGTGCACTTCATCAATTAAATACACTTTGTAGCGCCCGCGAGTCGGTGCATATTGGACATTATCAAGCAGCTCGCGAGTATCTTCGACCTTGGTTCTTGAGGCAGCGTCAACTTCAATCAAGTCAATAAAACGCCCTTCATTGATCTCAGTACAGGCCCCACAGGTACCACAAGGCTCAGAGCTAACCCCGGTTTCACAATTGAGTGATTTTGCCAAGATACGGGCGATGGTAGTTTTACCAACCCCCCGGGTTCCGGTAAACAAATACGCATGGTGCAAGCGCCCGTGATCCAATGCATTAATCAGTGCTTTTAATACGTGGGTTTGCCCCACCATTTCACGAAATGTTTTAGGTCGCCATTTGCGTGCAAGAACCTGATAACTCATAGATAAAACTTCACTTTTCTAGTAATTATGGTCATTGGACTAGGTTAAAGGACATTGGCCAAATGTGCCACGACTTTTATCCATATATGATTTTGGTGTTGGATTGAGTTGGATATCAGAAACCAATTGAAAGACTACAAATATTGATACTTAGATAATCATCTCAGCGGGCCCTGTAACTGTTCAGATTGCGTTCAAATTCGGCCAGAACAAGGCGCAAAATGGGAGTTTAACCATATAAATGACCATTTTGTAACGCTGTTATGGTCTATATGGACGAGAGCTGGGCGTGAGCTGAATAGTTACACAATAGGAGCGTTATGGAGGCGACCCTACAAGCCACACCCCGGCACACGAGTCACTTGTTACCGTTGCTCCCTTCCGGGCCTGGCGGAGTTCACAAGCTATCATTGCGAGGGGACCAATAGGGCCACCATAACGCTTGCTCTCTCAAGCAAGGAGCGTGATTATTAATGAAAACTCACTCAAGTTCAAGGTTATAGACACACTGTTTTAAAAATTTAATTGCACTTAGGGACAATCCGCCCTACTTTATAGGCTTCCAGTCACTTCTTTTTTGCAATAAAACACATCATGAACAAATTACTATCCTTAGCGTTATTCGTTTGCCTAATTAACATCACGCTTGCAGCCCCGACGCAGGCGGCCCCACGCTGGCAAACCGGTACAATGGATGGGAAAATCGTCGCCATCTCACCAAGTAAAAAAGTCACATTAAAGATCATCAAGCCTAAAAATAGCATCTGGGGGTATTTCATTATTCCGCTTACCCCAGATCACACCAAGGCCTTAGAAAAGCACCGAATTAACCCACATTACTCCTTTGTTCCCACCTATATTCGCATCGATAAAATCGAAAGGCGCAGCACCGGCAAGGTAAATCAATATCAGAATTACATCAGCATAGAACTAGACGGGCGGCAATGGGATGACCTTAAAAAAGGAGCCACCTTAAGCATTGAGCTGCCGGACGGCACACAATATAACGAATCCCTTAGAGGCTCAATGAAGGTAATACGACGCATAGAAAAAGACCTACGTACACCCTAAAAATCCTGTTTACACAGGGTTTTTAGGGTGTGTTGATACTTGCCTAGTTACATTTATTTTCCCGCAATCTTGGCCCAGCTATCTCGTAACGTCACAGTTCGATTAAACACCAGCTTATCCGCACTAGCATCGTCAGAATCCAACACAAAATAACCTTCTCGCTCAAACTGATAAGGCTTACCCACCTGCGCGTTAATTAAACCTGGCTCAGCTTTACAACCCGTATAAACAACCAACGACTCGGGATTAATCAGGTCCAATGGCGAGGTGCCATCTTTATTTGAGTCTGGGCTTTCGTGAGTAAATAATCGATCATACAACCGGACTTCCGCATCCACGCATGTCTCTTTAGATACCCAGTGAACCACCCCTTTAACTTTGCGGCCTTCTGGCTTTTTACCCAGCGTATCCTCATCATAGGTACAACGCAGCTCAACAACATTTCCAGCAACATCCTTGATCACCTCATTACACTTAATGACATAAGCTCCCCGCAACCGGACCTCACCGCCCTCAATGAGGCGCTTAAACTTAGGCGGCGGAACTTCGGCAAAATCCGCAGCATCAATATATATCTCGCGAGTGAAATGAATTTCACGACGCCCCATAGTCTCATCCTTTGGGTGAGCCGCGACATCTAAGGTTTCAAGTTCAGACTCAAGTTTATTTTCAATCACCACTTTAAGCGGTTTGATGACACACATGGCTCTTGGAGCGTTTTTATCGAGATCGTCTCGAATACTAAATTCAAGCATACCCGTATCCACAACACCGTCACTTTTAGTAACGCCAATCATCTCACAAAAGTTTCGAATCGATGCGGGGGTGTAACCACGACGGCGCAAACCAGCAACAGTGGGCATTCTTGGATCATCCCAACCACTGACCACACCTTCATCCACCAACAACTTAAGCTTACGCTTACTGGTAATGGTGTAGTTGAGATTTAAGCGGGCAAACTCTATTTGCTGCGGATGACTCGGGGTATCAAGGGCATCAAGAACCCAGTCATAGAGAGGCCGGTGAGCTTCAAACTCTAAGGTACAAACCGAATGCGTAATACCCTCAATTGCATCAGAGATACAATGGGTAAAATCATACATTGGATAAATGCACCAAGTATCACCGGTTTGATGATGGTCAATTTTGCGTATGCGGTAAATCACCGGGTCTCGCATATTAATATTGCCAGACGCCATATCAATTTTTGCCCGCAACACTAACGAACCTTCATCAAACTCCCCCGCCCGCATGCGCTGAAACAGATCCAGATTCTCCTCAATCGCACGATCTCGATAGGGGCTGTTTTTTCCTGGCTCAGTGAGACTGCCACGGTATTCACGAATCTCATTTGCCGACAGGCTTTCCACATAGGCCTGGCCTTGCTTTATAAGCTGTACCGCATAATCGTGCAACTGCTCAAAATAACTTGATGCATAGCGGATATCACCATTCCACTCAAAACCCAACCACTCAACGTCACGCTTAATGGCCTGAATATATTCTTCACTTTCTTTTTCTGGATTAGTGTCATCAAAGCGTAGGTTGCAACGACCATCAAACTCTTTTGCTAAACCAAAATTCAAACAAATGGACTTTGCGTGACCGATATGGAGATAACCRTTRGGYTCCGGTGGAAATCGCGTCGCCACCAGGCCGTCGTTTTTACCTTCATTGAGGTCTTTTTGAATGATWTGACGGATAAAGTGGCTAGGTGTGGCTTTTTCTGGTGTGCTCATAAGAGGCAATGCATCCATATTCGGTCAATTWAACAAGTGCCTGAGGCTTACGCCCCAGGCTGACCAAACATTATAGGTGATTGCAGCAAAAATCAAAGCGGCTTTCGAGTTGAAAATAAGACTGAAGACTTAGAAACTCGATTCGTAACTAATCTCAAGTAGTATGATTTCGATGATGGACTCTGTATGTAGGCCCGCATAAGGTTGATAGACAAAGTCATCATTGGTAATCTTATTTCCGTTATCACTGCTACCTACGGGGATTTTCTGATGGCTCTTGGCATAAGCAAACGCCACATCAACATTCGAGTAACTATCTAAGGCATAACTAGCACCAACGGAAAAAAGATCCATATCACCCAAAGGCACCAAAAAGTCTAATTTGTCATCGGGTATGCCCGCCTTTCTTGGCTCATAACCTGCGCGTAATTTTAACTCATCGGTTAACGCGTATTCAGCCCCAATACCCCAGTTGATGGTATCTTCATAACCACGGGGAAAGGTAATATTGTTGCCACTAATACCTTCGATTCCAAATTGACCGATAAAATCTAGCGCCTGAATCGTATCCAAGATCTCAAAACTGAAGGCCTCCCATTTCGAAGTCTCCGTCCATTTCACATCAACGTTAACCTTCAACCTAGGCGTTAACATTAAACTAATACCCGTACTTAAATGCTGAGGTAGCGTTAATTCAAGGGCCGCGTCAGACTCAACCAGCCCATTAGCTGGAAGGCCTAGCAATCCATCAATAATGTATTTAGTAAAGGAATCCAACCCCGTAAAACCTTCTTGAGCACCATCTGCAACACCACCATAAAACGCCACAAGATTCGGGCTAAAATCTAGTGCAATAGTACCTTCCATACGATCCTTTGCTTCACTTTGATAGGCAAGCCCCCAAGTAAGCCAAGGGGTTATCTCCCACAGCACTCCAAAGTTAAAAGTAATCGAGACCATCTTGTCCACATCCACTTGCAGGTTAAACAGCTCATCAAAAGGAGATATACTACCTTCACATAAATTTACTAGATTGTTAATGCCACCGCCTGAATTACATGCATCTTCTACAAGCTCATATACCCCACCCATAAAACCGTTATTAGCGCGGTAATCCAACTCCAAACCAAACCCCATATAGGAAAAGCCAACCGACGCTCCTAAAGCGATAGTATCGGTCAGTTGATAACCTACAGAGGGAGAGAAAAAGGTTAAGCGGGTAATTGCGAGTTTTTTACCGGCAAAACGTCCGGGATCATCATCATCTCTGACCACACCTAACAAAAATGACGGATAAACCGCGGTTGCAAAGGTCATCTTTGAACCCGCCGGTTGGATCGAAGCGCCACCCAAGGGCCCACCTCCAGTAAAAGGGATAGGTGTAATTCCCACCCCTGGTAGATAGACCGCAAAGCTATCAATGCTACTTTCTGAATTGGCTGCTGGATCGACAATGCCCGCCCTAGCCTCATCACTGAGCTGATCAAGCACTTCTTCGTATTCATCCGAAACAGTAAACTTGCCCTTGATATCCGCTATTCCAATAGCGCCTTTAAGAAGGTATTGCCTGCCCTTAAGCCTCGCGAGTCCTGCTGGGTTGAAATGAATAGAGTCAATGCCTGGCGGATCAGCCGTCACCGCATTACCTAACGAGATTGCTTTCGGGTTTACCATAAAGAGGTTCTGCCCCATCTGGCCATAAGACAGGTTAGCACCCAGTAGAAAATAGCCTATGCAAAGGGAAATTATTGAATGGAAACAATACTTTAAGGATTTAAAGCTCATATGCTACGCCTTGCTTTTTATTATTTTTATAGGCTTACGAGGGTTTCTGAGCTGCAAGTTCAAACATTTCGAATAACTTGCACAGACTCTTCACCTGCCCATTGTAATTACAACAACCTAATGAATTCAATGGCAAAACTGTAACAGGTCCATCGTATAACAGTTACATACCTTATTGGTCACCCAGACTAACATATAACGAGGTCTTATTAAACTCATTGCAACTATAACAAATTCACTGCTCCTTCCCTCCAGAAGGCCTGCTCCTTTATGTGACCAACCAGTACTGTGGCCTACAACAATACCTTTAATAATCAAACAATTGGTTTTTAATGTCGTTCTTACATATAATGTCGCCGCATAAATCAATTGCGCGGTAATCGATCGTCGCTACAGCCACAGTTCTCCCAGAGAATCATCGCTATAGTAGTCGTAAATAACACATTACAACCGATACCCCTATACTGGGTAGACCGTCACTAGAACACCCTATTTTATCCAACCATATGTGCTAGAGGAGACATGCTATGGAACGTGAATCGATGGAATATGACGTACTCATCGTAGGTGCGGGTCCGGCAGGACTGGCTGCCGCATGCAAATTGCGCCAACTATCTGCAGAGTCAGGAAAAGAAATCACCGTATGCGTGGTTGAGAAAGGTTCAGAAGTTGGCGCTCATATATTATCTGGCGCAGTGTTAGAGCCGTCTGCTTTAAATGAATTATTCCCAGATTGGAAGAATATGGGAGCGCCTCTAAACACCCCAGTTAAGGGCGACGAGTTTTATTTCCTAACGGGACAAGAAAAAGCCATAAAGCTACCCAATGCGTTTATCCCCAAACCAACCCACAACGAAGGCAACTATATCGTTAGTCTTGGGAATGTTTGTCGTTGGATGGGCGAACAGGCTGAAGCCTTGGGTGTTGAGATTTACCCTGGATTTGCCGCAGCAGAAGTTTTGTACCATGACGATGGCCGAGTGAAAGGTATAGCGACTGGTGACATGGGTATCAGTGAAGATGGCCAACATAAAGACAGTTACATGCCCGGTATGGAGCTTCACGCAAAATACACGTTATTTGCAGAAGGCTGCCGAGGTAACCTCGGAAAAGAACTCATGGCCAAGTTCAACCTAGAGGAAGGTAAAGACCCTCAGCATTACGGCCTTGGTATCAAAGAACTTTGGGATATTGACCCTGCCCTTCATAGAGAAGGCACGGTCATGCATGGTTTAGGCTGGCCCCTTAGCGAAACCGGCGCAACAGGCGGTTGGTTCCTCTATCATATAGAAAATAATCAAGTGTCCTTAGGGCTTATTACTGATCTAAGCTACAAGAATCCTCATTTAAGCCCGTTTGAAGAAATGCAGCGCTGCAAGCTGAACCCGGTACTTAAGGATGTATTAAAAGGTGGTAAGCGTATTAGCTATGGTGCTCGTGCCTTAATAAAGGGTGGTCTTAATGCACTACCTAAAATGACCTTCCCCGGCGGCATGATTATTGGCTGCGACGCAGGAACAATGAACCCGCTCAAAATCAAAGGTTCTCACACCGCAATGAAGAGCGGAATGCTTGCGGCAGAAGCCGTTGCAGAGAAATTAGCAGCGGGATCTGAAGGCGAAGAGGCAACTAACTTCGACAACATTTTCAAGAACAGCTGGTTATACGACGAGCTTTACAATGTACGTAATTTTGTTGGTGTCATGCACAAGCTAGGCACTTATATTGGCGCAGCTTACACCTTCATCGACCACAATATCTTTGGCGGTAAGCTACCCATCAACTTTAGTGATACTACGCCCGATTATGCGACACTAAAACCCGCCGCCGATTGCAAGAAAATTGATTACCCGAAGCCTGACAACAAGATCACCTTCGACCGCCTCTCATCGGTATTCTTATCGAATACAAACCACGAGGAAGATCAACCTTGCCATCTTAAGCTTACCGATGCAGAACTACCCATTCGCGACAACTTACCCATGTTCGACGAACCCGCGCAACGTTACTGCCCTGCAGGCGTTTACGAGATCGTGGAATCAGAATCTGGCGAAAAGAAGTTCCAAATAAATGGACAAAACTGTGTCCATTGTAAGACCTGTGATATCAAAGACCCAGCGCAAAACATTACCTGGGTTGTTCCTGAAGGAACGGGTGGTCCGAACTATCCTAATATGTAATAGGCGGATTATTTAGCAAGTATAAAAAAGGCTCTTAGTTGAGCCTTTTTTATACTTGCTAAATAATAGCTGGTGATTAATATCAATATCGGCCCAACTCAAATTTTTGCCCACAACTCTCCAAAACCATCACCGTTTCCTTGCCCTGCTTTTCTTCCTTTGCTATTTCCAACAACTGATAATATACACTTCGAGCAACACGGGCTTTAAGATTTCGTCTAATCAACACGTATGGTGCGGGTTCATCTTCCGCTGCCTTAACAGATATCGGATGCATTTCATCAACCAGCACACTGTCACCTACGTTGGTCTCAAATAGAATCTTTTGCTCGCCATCGTCTTCCAACATCTCAAAACCAACCACTAAAAATGGCACATCCTCTACCGTAAGCAGCATTTTCTCTACCGGTGTAACAAGGTAATATTTCTCATCATCATCCAGCCGAATAATACGTGAAAATAACTCGACTAACTTTTGACGTTTAAACATCGTTCCTTGATGCCACCAGGAACCATCGTGACGAATAACAATATCACTGTCTCCGCAATAATCTGGATTCCAGCTGTCAACTGGCGGCAGTTTACCCTGCTTAGATTCATCTTTAATACTATTTAACAAAGACAAAGAGTCTTTCATTGATAACTCTCCACATTGTATATGTCACTAGAGGAACACTGAACATCAAGCATTGATCCAGCGCTCTATGATTTGTTTCACTTCTTCAGTTTTAAAAGGTTTAGCTATGTAATCATCCATACCCGCTCGCATACACGCCTCCCTGTCACCCGACATAACGTGAGCTGTCATAGCGACAACAGGGGTTCGACGCCCGCCAGAAACCTCTCGCTTCCTCAGTCTTCTTGTGGTTTGAAAGCCATCCAACACTGGCATTTGACAATCCATAAAAACTAAATCAAACGCTTTCTCATCCATTAAACGTAACGCTTCCTCCCCATGTTTTGCTAGGGTAACATTAAAGCCCATGGTTTCCAGCCGCCCTTGTGCAACCTGCTGATTGATCCTATTATCTTCCACCACCAAAATATGCTTGGTTTCCACGCCGGCCACTACGACAAGCGGCTCTATATTTTCAATCTCAACACCATCACCTTGCAACAAGACTACACATTCACGCACATAACGTCTTCGAAGCGGCTTTATCAAAAACTGATAATTCAGTAATGATTTATCTTCTTTCGCTCGGTTACGCTCACTGAGCGACCCGGTCAACACGATCTGGCTAGGTTTGATACAACACTGCACATCTTCTGAGGCTATAATTTGACTGGCCTCATCAAGGCCTATGGATACATTAATAATAAGCCCATCATAGGAACGGCCATCAACAGCCTTTGCTTCGAGCGCTGCATTCAGTTCTTCGCTATCAGAAACAATATCTAATGTTGCCTCATATAGTTCAAAATACGCCTTAAGCGCGGCTGCACTGGTGTCATTGCGATCAACAACTAACAGTGACATTGCTCTAAACGGTGCACTGCTAACAATAGGTTTACACTTTGATGGATCTGCAAGTTCGAAGGGTACATCAAACCAAAATGTACTACCCTTACCATCCTCACTATCAACACCAATTCCACCGCCCATTACACGCGTTAGCTGTCGACATAATGCCAACCCCAAACCTGTACCGCCAAACTTTCGCGTAGTGGATGAGTCCGCCTGAGAAAACATTTCAAAAATTTGTTCTCTAACTTCTTTACGTATTCCGACACCGGTATCTTCTACTTCAAAACGCATTTTTACGGTACTGCCAACAGCCTCAACAACAGAACAGCTCAGTTTAATATGGCCATGGGAAGTGAATTTTATCGCGTTACCAACAATATTAAATACTAATTGTTTAAAACGAGTTGGATCCCCCAGCATCATTGCTGGCAAATCGTTATCAAAAACGTACGCCAACTCTACCCCTTTTGAATATGCGGATTCACCAACGATAGCAAAAACATCCTCTATTGCATCAGATACGTCAAAGGGTATAGATTCTAACGCTAACTTACCTTGTTCTATTTTTGACAAATCCAATACATTATTCAGCAATTCCAACAGCAAATTACCAGATTCATAAGCTACACCAACATAATGTTCTTGATCATTGGTCAAGCCTGTTTCCGATAATAACGATAACATTCCAAGCACTCCATTCATTGGAGTCCGYAACTCATGGCTCATTGCGGCTAAGAATTGACCTTTTGCTTCTGCACTCTCTTCCGCCACTTTGGTGTTCTCTTCAGAAACCCTAATAGCTTGATTCGCATTTTTTAACGCCCGAACTGTCTCTTCCAAGCTTACGTTAGCGGCTTGCAATTCAGCCGTTCGGTCTTCAACTTCCAGCTCCAACTCAAGGTGATGCCGACTCAATTCTGCGTCCCGCGCTCCAAGCTCCTTCAACATACTATTAAAAGAATCGGTTAAATCCCCCAATTCATCGTCTGCAAACCGACGCACCCTGACTGAATAATTCTTTTCTCTTCTAACGGTAGATACCGCCTGCTTTAAATGCGTAATTGGCCCCGAGACCAGACGTAACATACGTGACAAGAACAGCAATGAAATGAGAAAGGTTCCTAAAAGAACTACGCCCACACTCACCATCGCCCTAGATTTAAACTCTTCGAAATGCACCAAGCTTGATCGAATATAAATTGAACCGATGACTTCACTATCCAACTCAATCTGACTATGAACAAAAATCCACTCATTTGAGAATACAACCGTAGGCGCCCTACTACCGGGCCACTGCAAACGGCCGCTTTTCATCTCTCTAAAACCACTTTCAACACTATCYGCATGAGGTGCAATGTACTCAGCAAATAGTTCGCCTCGGGCATCAAAAATCAACGACTCCTGTATCTGCGGTATAGATTGCAACGAGGTTAATATTTCAACCGCGCTCGCCTCATCGTCAAAGGCTAGTGACGCCGCCACGTTATAGGTTATGACTTCCGTATGCGCGACCAGCTCATTAATAATACGCTCCCGAACCGCCGTACGCTCAATCGAAACAAACACAGCCGTTGCTAACAACAGCGCACCAACCACAACAATAATATTGATAACGAGTAGCTTATTGGAAACCGATAGTCGGTTGAATATATCTCTCATCGGCCAACACCTCCAACAATCTTAGCCAATTTCAACAACCGAGAACTAATATCTAGACCAGACTTCTTGGCCGCTAGTACGCTAATCTCAAAACGTAACTTTTCGCCATCGCTATAGAAATTAATCGCTCCGCCTTTACCAATAAACCCCTCTTCTTCGCCAACCAAGAGTTGACCGAAATTAGCTCTTGAATCATCGAACCAGGCCACCGAGTGCAAGGGGTCAACATAAATAATATGGCAGCCTAAAGAGTCACTGGACTCACCCAATGCTACAACTTGAACGCGTCGCCCTTGAACACTTTTACCTGAATAGTTCCGAAGTTCATTGGTAAACGATTCACTCGCCGCAACACAAAAGACAAGATTAGCGTTTTTAACGGGAAGGATATTTAATGGCCAACTAATTAGCTTAGAAAAACTAAGGAGGTAAGCCGCTTTTAGCCCATTTGGCGCGTCGACTTGGCCGGCAGCGGAGCCACTGTGCAACAGCATCACCGTCGCCAGTAGTAAACACATCCTTTTGATAATTATCCCTAAATATTCCATAACGCCTATTAACCGACTACAAAAGCTATTGTGTTTCGGCAAAATCATCTCTAATTAATAAAATACAGAATTGTTGAACATAATATTGTAAATATTACCATGGTGAATATTACCAAAACCCAGATGCATTATCAGTGTTTTATGGTAATTTTTGTGCCTAAACGCTTATTATTTCAACATATCTGACATTAATTACCTACAGGCTACAAAGTAGTATAGGTGCATTAACAATAAAAGCGCGTCTGCTTAGCACAAATAGCTCTCTAAAAATCTCAAAAGCGCCCCAAATAATAGCCTAACCCTTTGCCAAAGAAGAGTTTTTACAACTTATTGGTAAATTTCCAGCCTTACATTCAAGGCAACTAAATTGACGAAGTAGCGTATTATATAGAATAACCAGCGCCAAGGGTCATAAGATAATGGGTGATAGTGTAAACAGTATTCTAATCATTGACGATGAAGAGGATGATGTTGAAATTATCAAAGACATGCTGTCAGACACGTTCGCAGTAGAAACCTGTTTGTTTCCTGAAACTGCTGTCGACTGCATAAACCAAACCTCACCTGCCGTTATCCTCTTAAACCCAGGAATGGCTAACCTAGAAATAATACCCATCATCAAGGCGGCAAAATCACTCAACCCACCTAGCCATATTATTTTCTTATCCAACCTAACCTCTCTCGAAGACAGCATAACGGCTTATGAGCAAGGCGCCGATGATTTTATTTCCAAACCCTATAACCCCATTGAACTTTTCCATAAAATCAGTAATAGCGTCGATACCGCGGCGGAACGAAACAAACTAATCGCAAGTGCTGAATTAGCCCGCGCAACTGCTTTTACTGCCATGGAAAGCAACAGCGAAATGGGCGTCATTTTACGTTACATGGAAGAAATCACCAGCTGTAATAGCTACAACGACCTTGGACTTAGTTTGGCACAAACTGTTCTAACGTTGGGGGCAAATGTCATCTTACAAATCAGAGGTATCAACAAAGTAGTCAATTTTGGTTGCGCAGACAATTCCTTTGAAGCGCATCTACTCAGCAAAAGCTTAAAAAAAGGCAAATTAATCGAAGGTGTTCACAAATTCATAATTAATGACCAAAGAATATCCATACTCGTGACAAACACTCCCAACAAAGAGGACCCTAAATACGGCCGCTTAAAAGATAACCTCGCTATGATGCTGGGCGTGACAGATGCTCGAATCACTACAATTGATCTTGTCATCTTACTCGCCGACAAACGCAAATCTGGCTTACAATCCGTAACGGCAAATACAAGCGAAAGCATGCTTGAAATTCGCGACACATTTAATACATATGAAAAAAATATTTGGCAAAAAATAATCGATTACAGAGAACACACCGATGGGATAATCATGACTCTCGGCCTTAGCGAAGAACAAGAAATCACCCTAATAGATGCATTGGATCAATTTGTAGAATCCATTACCGAAACCGAAGCAACCAAACATCTCATTGAGTCCAGCTTCAAAGAGATGCTGTATCAGCTCGATCAATTAGACAGTAGTCATTAACTCTCAATTAACCAACTGCCCAACTGGAAACTGCGTACTAACAACCTACCGCGCGACGAAATATATCCGCATACTGCGTCGCAGACAACGCAACAGGATTTCCGGAGGCAGAAGGATCGTTAACAGCAAACTCGCCAATTTCATCCGCTCGTTGTGCGGAAATACCAATAGAACCCAAATTAGCCGGAATAGACAATGACTCTCGCCAGGAAACAATCCATTCTAAAAAACCCGTCGCACTAACTTTATCTAATTGCAAATAACCAGCAATGACTTCTAATTTGGCCTCGATTGCCCCAAGGTTTTGTTGTATCACGTAGGGAAGCAAGATCGCATTTAACAGGCCATGGTGCTTATCATAAATAGCGCCTAAAGGATGAGCCAGAGCATGCACGCCACCGAGGCCTTTTTGAAATGCGGTTGCCCCCATCGTAGAGGCCACCATCATATTTGATCGCGCAACGAGATCACTACCATCTTGGTAGGCAACAACCAGATTTTCTTTTATCAGCCGCATTGCTTCTAGCGCGATTCCATCTGCCATCGGATGAAAACCTGGCGCACAATAGGCTTCAAAGCTATGAACGAATGCATCAACACCCGTTGCGGCAGTAATCGCGGATGGTAGGCCCACCGTTAACTGTGGATCACATACCACCTGAAAAGGCATCATACTTGGATGGAAAATAATCACTTTCTTTTCTCGGGATTCATCAACGATGACCGAGGCCCTGCCAACCTCAGAACCCGTACCTGACGTTGTTGGAATTGCGATAACAGGTGCCAGCTGGGACTCGTTTACTCGCCTCCAATTATCACCCTCATCTTCGAAATCCCACAATTCTCTATTCTGGCCAATCATTAATGCGATGGCCTTGGCCGCATCCAACGCGCTACCACCACCCAATGCAATCACTGCATCATGCTGCCCCTGTTTATATACAGCGACACCGTCTTCAACGTTACGCCCGGTAGGGTTGGTCTTTACCTCCGAAAAAATACCAAGAGAAATAGATTTGGACGAGAAATCTTCAACCAAAGTTTTCACAAAAGGCAAATCAACCAACCCATGATCACACACAAGCAAGGGGTTGTTAAAACCATTTGCTCGACACATTTCCGGCACAATCTGCACTTTTCCAATACCAAACGCTATTGAGGTGGGATAGTTCCAGTTGCCAGACAACGCTAATGCTGCGTTCTTATCTTTATCTACCATATCAACCTCACGAATATAATCTGCCGGAACAATGGGTTAGCAACATATGCTTATTAGCCAATAGCTAAGCTAACTTCAGATGAAAGGATTTTGGTCGTGTTAGTTGCTCATAACCCAGATGTGATAACGTACAACCTCGGCCAGAATTTTTTATCCCAACCCAAGGCAGATTTGGATCTAAATAATCGCAACGATTCATAAACACCGTGCCCGTTTGAATTTCTCGCCCCAAAGATTCAGCCCTATCTAAATCGGGTGTCCACAACGATGCCGTCAAACCAAACGCACTATCATTCATTAATTCAACGGCCAACTCATCACTCTTAACTGACATGATGCCAACGACAGGGCCAAAGCTCTCTTCTTTCATAATTGACATTGAGTGATCAACATTGGTCAAAATTTGCGGTGCTAAATAAGGACCAATACTCTGGTGGTAAGTAAACGACAAAGGATCGATGCAAGTTTTTGCCCCGGCATTGGTTGCTTGCTCGACCTGATAACGAACCCAATCCGCAGCCTTAATATTTACCAATGGCCCCAGCGTTGTGGCTTCGTCTAGGGGTGAACCTAATTTATATTGCGATGTTAAGGCGATAGACTTCGCCAAAAATTCATCAAAGAGGTCCTCATGTACATACACACGTTCGATACCGCAGCAGGACTGACCAGAATTAAAAAAGGCGCCATCAATAATACCTTCGACAGCCGCATCAACATTAGCATCCGCCAAAACATAGGCGGGATCTTTCCCCCCCAATTCCAACCCAACACCTTTGAACAAGCCTGCAGCTGCTTTCTCAATGGACTCACCACCTTCTACAGACCCGGTGAATGCAACAAAATCTATCCGCTTATCCCCTACTATGGCACTGGCATTTGCATGGTCTACATGCAGATGTTGAAATACTCCTTCTGGCAAACCAGCGGCATCAAACGCCTGTTGAAAACGTTCGGCGCACAATAAAGTTTGCACCGAATGCTTAAGAATCACGGTATTACCCGCCACTAATGCTGGTATTATGGTATTCACCGCCGTCAGATAAGGGTAATTCCAAGGAGCAATAACAAACACACTGCCGAGCGGTTCTCGTTGAATATACCGTCTAAAACCTTCTTTCTCTTCCAGCTGCTCAGGGGCTAAATACTTGGGTGCAAGACTAAGCATTGCTTCGGCGCGTTCAATAAGACCATCAACCTCTCCTTCGGTGTAACGGATGGGCCTTCCCATCTGCCAGGTTATTTCCTGTGCGATATCCTGCTTATGCTGCTGAAAATAGCTTAACGCGCGGCGACAATAATCAATTCGCCGCCCCAAAGAGACATGCTGCCATTCCAATTTGGCTGTCGAAGACGCTGCTAACGTATGTTCAATTTCAGCTTCAGCTGCATATCTACGTTCAGAATAGACGGTGCCGTCAACAGGACTAATTAATTTTATCTCTGACATAGTGCCCTACTAAATCAATTCAAAATCAGATCAATTCGAAATCAGATCAAGTCAAATCAGATCAAGTCAAATCCAGATTAATCCAACATCAGATTATTTCAAAATAACGATCCATCTCCCACTGAGAGATATGTTTTCTAAATTCTCGCTCTTCCCATTCACGCGTTGCACAGAAGTGCTCAACAAATGCATCACCAAAACGCTCCCGCGCCATGCTGGAAGCTCTTAATCGTTGAGCTGAATCCCATAAAGTACTGGGCAACTTTAATGCATCAGGAAAGGTCTTTTCGTAAGCATTGCCTTCCACAAATGCTTCAGGTTCAAGATTATTTTCTATGCCCCAAAGACCACTGGCAATAACCGCCGACAAGACTAAATAGGGATTGGCATCGGCAGCACCAATGCGAAACTCCATACGATGAGAATTTTCACTACCGGGAACCACACGAATTGCACAGGTTCGGTTATCCACCCCCAAACTGGCATCGGTAGGCGCCCAAAAACCTGGGATCAGACGTCGATAGGAATTAATTGTAGGGGCTACTAACGCTAGCATATTCGGTAATTGCTGCTGAACGCCCGCAAGGAACTTAAGCATGACATCACTGCAATTGTGTGGTTTATCTGCATCAAAGAACACGCCTTTTCCTGCAGCATCACGTAATGACACGTGTATATGACCACTTTGACCCGCACAGTCTTCAGACCATTTCGCCATAAAAGTAGCCATCTTACCTTGGCGTTGCATTTCAATTTTAGCGAAGGTTTTAAATAGCGCCGCTTTATCCGCTGCGGCAATACCCTTATCAACGCCAATAGCCGCTTCTAATACACCAGGTCCGGTTTCCTCATGTAGACCTTCTATGGAGAAATCCATCGCCTCACCAAGATCCAACAAACTCTGATAAATATCAACGTCAACGCTATTACGAATAACCGAATAGCCGAAATCTCCAGGCGCCAGAGGTGTGAGATTTTTATAGGATTTTTCGCGCACAGAATGAGGGGTTTCATCAAACACAAAAAACTCATATTCAAAACCCGAAAACACATCAAACCCCATCCCCTTAGCTTGATCTAATACGCGCCGCAATAACGCTCGGGGACACAGTGTCTCAGCCTCACCGGTAAATTCGGCCAAAAATAACAAGCCATCATTTTCATGCGGTAAGTGCCGGCAACTACTAGGAATAATACGTACAGAGGCATCGGGATAACCGGTATGCCACCCCGTGTATGTTGTATTATCATACAGCTGGTCTTTTACATCCCAACCCAATACAACATCACAAAAACCAAAACCCTTTTCTAACGACGAGAAAAACTTATCTCTCGATATATATTTTCCTCGCAACACCCCATCGAGATCAAACACACCCACTTTAATGTGCTTTAAATCACGCTCAAGTACGATATTTTTTGCATCATCGATTGTTTGTACATGCCTTGGATCCATATTCGCCCTATTTCCCCATGGTCTTGTGTGTTTTATTCAATCAGCATTTTTTCACTATCAAAACGCACCACACAACCCCCACGCTCCTCATTGTTACTGTAATGTTGGTCGCCAACGATAAAATTCGCACCGGGATACAAACGTCCATACACACTGACTTTAATTCCAGCACGTAGCTTGTTTAATTCTACATTTGTAGCCTGCTCATCTAGATTTATACTTATCAGTCCCTGTTTAACGGTTTGAATAGTACCCACAATTTTTTTACAATGACGGATCAATTCAGGGGTTGGATTTTGAGCTTTCAACTTTTCAAGTGCCTCACGCAAGCCTTCAACTAACTCAGTTTGCACGGCGTACTCTTTTTTCACCTCCAGGTACTTTTTCTCTAATCCCCTTACCCGATGTGAAAAATCAATCGTCATCTGTGTATTGGATGGAGCACCAATTTCGCCTGATGTCACTTCCTTTCCTGCCCGAATAACACCGCCAACCAACTTACTCTTCTTCTGACCTTTATCACCAACGTATACGCCATTGCCAGATTTAACATGACAATTCAAAAGTTGCGTTACAATACTGACATCGTTGCCAGCCTCAAGATAGGCTGATTGAGCGTACAATGAAGAGATGTTTTTCTTTGCTATAAGCTGCGTGGTGAACTTGGTTTTCGCTATATCAAATTCATCTACAGCAGAATCGTCGGCATCTTCATCAACACTACCATCGTCGACCTCAACGACATCAGCCTCGCCACCCAGAACACCTTTATGGACGATGATATTTCTATCCGATTCTATTATTCCTAACTCGACAAAACCATGGATCATGACATCTCTAGTGGCCTTAATCTGCATGCCACCCGTAACATTACCGAGCACAATAACGGCCCCATCGTATTCTACGTTGCCCGTAGTAAGGTCGACATTTTTTAGCACCAGTGCTTCACTAACCGAAATCCCATTTTCTACTTTTAGCGGTACGCCTGCTCGATCAGCCACCAGCAAATTGGTATCCGTAGGGCTTTTACTAACCCCCTCACCGATATTAAATGATGTACCATCAGGCGCCTTGGCAACCAATACCTCGCCTTGGATGGTATAGCCATTTTCACCCGGCTGAGAGGGGATCCTTCGCATTAATGGATCGCCTTTTTTAACCGTTTCAATATCACCCAGGTCGCGCATATCCAACGTACCATCGTCTCTTTTCTGAGGCTCTAGCACCCGGTCTTCCAACGGCGTTATAATGTATTCGAAGGTCGATTCTTCGCCATCGCCAACAGCTTTACCCTGCGCTAAGATCTCAGAAAAACTCGTTCCTGGTCGTTCTTTCTTCGTCCTATCAAACAAACGACGTATCGCATCTTTATCAAGCCCTTTTACCGCACCTATGGCTTTAAGCTGCTTGACGATTTCTTCTAATGTAACCCCTTCACCACCCTCATGAGTCGTGTAATGTGCCACAACCTGCATGAAAGCATCATCAACTTCAAGGGTAAATTCGGCGTCCTTTTTCTCTGCAATATCAAAAAATAGAGGCTCCATTGCGGTTTCTGATTCTGCTCCCAACATCGGCGTTGGTTTATCGGGTAACACAGCAAGAATTCCTGCCACTCTTTCTTGCAGAAAATGGCACTCTCGAAACTCAGACATATCAAACATGCGTTTAATTTCTGGTGCTGTTAGCAAGGGTGGGGCAAAGTTATGAATGCAAATCTCAACATTACCTTGCTCTTCCACTAATCGGAACGATACTTCGGCCAATGGCTTAACCTTCTATTAAATGAACCCTTAACAGCAAACGAATCATTAGGACTGCACAACGAACATAGACATACCTATTTAGTATAGCCAAAACAATGAAACATTCAGCTTTCTCAGGAAAACTAATGTATATCTCAACCTAACATAACCAATACAGGAAAAGATGTTCATATTCACCATTTTACCGAACTGCAACATTACCAAACGACAGCTTTACCAAACAACAAACATCCTAGTACTAACGGCTACTGTCTATATATCGCCTTGATCTATCCACTCAATTACATCCGGCTCCAAATACACCTGCTCATACAAATCAGCGGCCCACTGGATCGTCCCTGACAACCGTTTAACCATCCTAACTGCCACAACCTGGGCAGGTCTAACCTCACTCCATACCGCTACACTTAAACAATGCCAGTGATCCGGCTGGATCGTTTTGGGTTTGTTTAGCTGATCGTTACAGGTCTCACACAGAAATATAGTATGTTCTATATCAGGGACGTCCTGAATTGGGGCAACCTCAAAAGACGCAAGTTTCACACCGGATATATGGCATAACTCACAATGGGCACGGGAACGTCTGGTTAAATCCTTTCCCAACATAGACAACGCATCTAACCGCTGGGCATGTTTTGCACGTGCTTTTGATGACATAACCAACCCTCCTAACGTTATCCTGACAATTTTAACTACAGAACAGCACTGCTTTGCAGCTAGTGTAGCTATAGCTTAGAGTGCCTACAAGTTATTGTAGTTAAAGTAATAATTTATGGCATTCACAATAGAGTTAGAAAACAATCGCTTGTGCCTATTTAGCGTTATACTGAGGGTAGTATTCAAATGACTACACCGTGTTTTGATCACTAAGATTGAGTAAAACCAATGGCCAACACCGCTAAAAAAACCTGTATAAGGTGCGTACAAACTCGATGGGCAATGACAATAATAATCCTCTCCATCCTGTCTTACGTGTTGCTGGCTGGTTAGTTTGATTAGCTGGCGTTTGTTGAAAGTGATTTATCAGTCATAAAAAAGCCCCGAAATTTACGGGGCTTTTTTATGCTAAAGAACAGCCACAACGCTATGCAAGAATATCGTCCGCAACAGCATACTTGGGGTCTTCCATCACGTTCACTTCCACCATGTTACCCGCCTTGGTTAGCAAGTTTCTACATTCCGCACTCAAATGACGCAAGTGCAGTGTTTTGCCCGCTTTAAGATAACGCTCTGCCATCGCATCTATCGCTTCAAGCCCAGAATGATCAACCACCCGTGATTCGGCAAAATCGATGATAACGTCATCATTATCATCTGCTGGGGTAAACTGCTCGGAGAAAGCCGCAGTGGAGCCAAAGAATAAGGGACCATGTATTCTGTACACGGTGGAGCCACAAGGGTCATCCGATTTCTTCACCACAACGTGTTTAGCATGTTCCCAAGCGAAGACTAAAGCAGAGACAATAACACCAACAATTACCGCGATGGCTAGATCCGTCGCCACGGTTACCGCAGAGACTAATATAAGAACAAAGGCATCATGACGGGGGATCTTCTTCAAAATTCGGAAGCTACTCCACTCAAAAGTAGCAATCACCACAATAAACATTACACCCACAAGTGCTGCGAGGGGGATGATCTCAATCAATGATGAACCCACGAGAATAAACAGCAACAGACTCACTGCCGCGGTAACTCCAGACAAACGGCCGCGTCCGCCAGAATTCACATTAATCATGCTTTGACCAATCATCGCACAGCCACCCATGCCACCGAACATGCCAGTAACGGTATTTGCAACACCTTGGCCAACACACTCTTTGTTGCCGCGGCCCCTTGTTTCAGTCAATTCATCAACCAAACGTAAGGTTAATAACGATTCGATTAAGCCTATAGCAGCCAGTATTGCCGCATAGGGGAAAATAATGCTCAAGGTTTCAAACGTAAAGGGGACTTCAGGAATGTGAAAGCTTGGGAAACCACCCGCTATCGGCGCTATATCACCAACCACACGGGTATCCAAATCCAATCCAATCACCAGCAACGTGACTGCAACTATCGCCACCAACGCCGAGGGTACCACCGTCGTTAATTTGGGCAAAAAACGAATAATCGCCATGGTTAATCCCACCAACCCAAGCATCAACCACATCGAACTACCTTCTATCCAAGCAATATCAATTACACTGCCTTCCATGCCGGTACCTGCCAACCAACCAGGCTGATTAGCCTCCCCAAACTGACTTAACTGGGCAAGGAAAATAACAATCGCTAAACCATTAACAAACCCCAGCATCACCGGATGTGGCACAATACGAATAAACTTACCCAGTTTCAATACACCGGCAGTAATCTGTAAAATCCCCATCAATACTACGGTTGCAAATAGATATTCGACACCATGATCCGCCACCAAACTCACCATCACCACTGCCAGCGCACCCGTCGCACCAGAAATCATCCCAGGACGGCCACCTATCACTGCCGTTATCAAACCCACCATAAAGGCTGCATATAATCCCACTAGTGGTTCAACCCCCGCCACAAACGCAAACGCCACCGCTTCAGGCACTAGCGCTAGCGCAACAGTCAGGCCTGACAATAGGTCATTTTTGTAACTTGAAACTTTTTGTAATCGAAACTCAAACATCAAGGTTTCTCTTTATTTAATTAGATAACCGACCACTCTTAGGTAATAGAGCAGCGTTAAAATGGCGAATTGTCAATTAGATTTGTTATTTTGAGGTCAACAATGCGGGGCGCGAATTCTAACGCAGGCAGATACGGAACACAAACCAGCTAGCCACACAAACTGTAGGCTTTTTGTTAATGTTGCATAGCAATTAGCAGCGGCTATCTCTACCTCCCTTGAGTTCCATATAAAAAAGCATTTCAATCCCCCCCTCTTATATGGCCAAATATCCTATATAAAATCTGTATGAGCTTTCAAATACGTGTCTATACTCTAAAAACACACCCTAAATANTCTCTAGATATCTATCTCAGGCCATCTCTGTCTATGATAAAAAGCGTGCTCATCATTGAAGACTCAAGATCGTTCGCGTCTCTTGTCGCCGGTACGTTAATGCACCGGCACCGACATGAATCCGTCATCGCCGACACCCTTGCAAAAGCRAAGGMRTTACTGGAAGAGCATGGGGATGATTTTATTGCGGCGGTTGTAGACCTGAACCTGCCAGATGCTCCCCACGGTGAAGCGGTAGAGCTAACGTCTGATTTCAATATTCCCAGCGTTGTRTTTACCGGTCAGATTAGTGAAGGCTTACGRGAAGATATCTTTAGCAAGGGTGTTTCTGAYTATGTACTAAAGGCRGGTCAACATAGYATTGATTATGTTGTYGATGCCGTRCATCGCTTYGTGTGCAATCGCAAAGTCAAAGTGYTAGTAGTCGAYGACTCTCGTRCCGCYCGACGTCAYATGAAACGACTTCTAGTAACACAATGCTACAACGTCATCGAAGCGGAAAGTGGCCCTGAGGCACTGGCGGCCTTAGAAGAAAACCCCGATATATCAATCACCATCACCGATTGCCATATGGATGGGATGAACGGTTTCGAGCTCACCCAGACAATTCGTAAAGCGCGCGCTAGAGAAACTATGGCAATCGTGGGTGTATCATCACAAGGTGGCAGTTCTATTACTGCCCAATTCATTAAAAGTGGCGCCGACGATTTTATTGTTAAACCCTTCCTGCAGGAAGAGTTTACCTGCCGAATTAACAAAAACGCGGAAACCCTAGAACATTTTGCTCACCTAAAAGCCTTGAATGATCAAAAGAATTTTTTGATGGGCATGGCAGCCCATGACATTAAAAATCCGCTGGGCATTATTAATCGCGTGGTTAAACGTGCCCGCAACGGTAATCCATCGGCAGAACGTCTGACTGAATATCTCAGTATGGTTGAAGATACCACCGACAACCTACTGGAATTACTCGGTGAAATTCTGGAAATCTCACGCCTAGAAGGCAAAGAAATCGCTATTAATAAGGAACCCAATCTTATTGATTCTCTTTTGAACGAACGTATCCAGATGGTGGTGCCTCGATCGAAAGAAAAAAATATCAACATTATTACCGAGTTTTCCGGCGAGCAATCCTTACCGATCGATCACGCTCGCATTTGCCAGGTAACCGATAACTTTCTGTCGAATGCGCTAAAATTCTCCCCACCAGGATCTACAGTCACCGTATCCTTCACGACCGGCAAAAAAGAGGTGACCGTGAATGTATGTGACGAAGGCCCCGGGGTGAACGCAGACGAAGAAACCTTATTATTTGAAGCCTTTAGWCAGTTAAGCGCCAGACCAACGGACGGAGAAAGCAGCACGGGTCTTGGGTTAGCCATCTGCAAAAGCATTGTCGAAGCCCACGACGGGACTATTGGCTATCAGCGCTTACCCGATGTCGGCAGTCGCTTCTACTTCTCGCTGCCTTTATGACACTTAGCCCCTTGCGTCTGAAAAACGCACCATCCATGCTTCGATAAACTGCACCACCTGCTCGGGTTTATCCAGCGCCAATATGGGTAAGTTTCTATCGGTATACTCGATATCCGTCGCTAGCGCGACAATGGAATCAGCATATGCCGGATCATCACATAACAGCGGGGCTTCTAATTCTGCTCGCACAACTTCAATTTTGGGAATGCCCTCCTGCCTAAAACCCTCTAGCAGCACAATATCTAGCTGCGCGGTATCCATCCGTTCCAGCAAGTATTCCAACGCTGGGTAGGTGGGTATTTCATGCTCTACCATCAAAGCCCAACCATTCACCGATGCTAGTACGGCCTGTTCTGCGCCTGCCCTCCTAAGTTCATAACTATCTTTACCGGGCTTATCAATCTCGATCTCATGATGGCAATGTTTAATGATACCTACATGACGCCCCTTTTGCTTGAGCAATGTAATCACCTGTTTTAACAAGGTGGTTTTGCCAGTGTTGCTACAATAAGCCACAAATCCAAGCACGGGTAGCGGGTAGTTAAACATCGAATTCATATCATTGCTCATATTCTTAAACTCGTTTTATTAAACTCATATTTATCAACATCGCTTGGCGGTTGTTACGCTACTATAAGTCGGTATACTGCTTTCAACCATAACAAAAAATCTAAGGATGTAACGATGCCGAAAACCCTTCCAAAAATCAAACTCCACTGGCAAATTTTAGGTGCCATTTTACTGGCCGGTATTGCTGGATATACCACAGGTCAAGAGGCTGGCATTTTTGGGGTTACATTTTACCAGATGTATGATTTTGTCGGCACCATGTTTATCAATGGGCTCAAGATGATTATTGTCCCCCTCATCATGGCCTCTATTATATCCGGTATTGCCGGCCTAGGTTCTTCAGAGGGCCTAGGACGGCTGGGCACAAAGACCATCAGTTTCTATATGGTTTCTAGCTTACTGGCTATTCTGGTGGGTTTAGCCGCGGTTAACCTGGTTAAACCCGGTATCATCGATGGTCAACCCGGTGCAGAAAAACTGGGGCTGAGCGCCGACACACAAACCACCTTAAAAAAGATTGAGAATCGCGGTAGCGGCGATATTGCCAACGTTTTTCTTCGCATGGTGCCGACTAATGTCATTAAAGCGGCAACCGACAATGGACAAATGTTAGGATTAATATTTTTTGCTATCCTCTTTGCGGTGTTTATGATGCGCCTAGAGCGGCAATATAGAGACCCAATGCAAAATCTTTGGGAAGGCCTCTTTCAAACGATGATGGGCATCACAATGTTTATTATGAAATTTGCCCCCATTGGTGTATTTGGCTTAGTGGCTAAAACGGTGGCTAAGACGGGATTTGAAGCCTTTATACCGTTGTTTACCTTTTTCCTTACGGTGCTTGGCGCTTTGCTGGTACACGCGTTTATCACCCTACCCTTGCTCCTTAAATTTGTAGGACGGGTAAACCCAATCAAACATATCAAAGCTATGTCACCGGCGATGTTAACGGCGTTCTCCACCGCCTCCTCATCCGCCACCTTGCCAATGACCTTAGAATGTATAGAGAAGAATGCCGGTGTATCCAATCGCACCAGTAGCTTTGTCTTGCCCCTCGGGGCCACCATTAATATGGATGGTACGGCTCTGTATGAATGTGTTGCTGCAATGTTTATCGCCCAAGCCTACGGCTT